>ADZZ01000262.1 GCA_000179315.1 delta proteobacterium NaphS2 | reverse complement strand
TAAATGCAATAACTGCGGTTGCCGTTTCAACGATTTTACGGGTACCATTCTGGCAAGAAAACACCATCCCATCAGAGTATGGATCGTCATGTTATACCTCATGGGACTAAACCTATCCAACAGGCAAATCGCCGCGGAGCTGGACCTTAATCCGGATGTCGCCCACAGGATGACTATTTTGCTTCGGAGCGAAATCGCTGCAAGGAAGCCGGGATGTAAAGTCAGTGGGGTAGTAGAGTGCGACGAAGTATACGTAATTGCAGGGCATAAAGGGCATCCGGAAAAAGTTCGTCAGAAAGGGCGAGCACCACGGTGCAGAGCGCTCAAGGGTGCTCCGGGCCGAGGAACTCTTGAAAAAGAAAAACCTCCTGTCCTCGGAATCATTGAACGTTCCGGGGATGTCGCCATTTTTATGCTTCCAGACGTTAAACAAAAAACCATCGAACCGATTTTGCGGTCTGTTATAACACCAGGAACCTTGGTGAATACAGATGAGTACAGCATTTACAATCATCTCACTGACTGGGGCTATACCCATAAGACTGTTTGTCATGGTAAGGGAGAATATGCCAGAGATGAAGACGGCGATGGCTTCTGTGAAGTTCATGTCAATACAATTGAGGGCTTTTGGTCGCTTCTACGATCTTGGCTGCGACCACATCGCGGCGTGTCTCAAGAAAACTTACCACTTTATCTGAGTTTTTTTGAGTTTGTCCATAACGTACACCGGAGAGGAAAAGCATTGCTGCCGTCATTGATCAATGTCCTTTTTGCAGCCCACGCATGAGCACGCGGAAACGTCGTATGAGCCAAAATCTTTATGCAGACCCTCGAACAGTGGATCAGCACTAAGATACTTTCGAGAAGCTAACCTTCCCTTTTTCTGTTGGCTTTGATGTTTCATGACATTTATGGGAGTGAATCATGAACCATCGTTCGCCAAATGTCCAGGTTTTCCTGAAATTTATTTGCAGTTTTGACGCTTTTTTTTGAAAAAGAACTCCATAATGCGCTTTTTCAAGAACTTTCAATGCCAAGGCTTTACGAAAAGCGAATTTCAAGTTACACTGATATTGGGCCTTTCAACAGCAACCGGGAATTGCTGACAACCGTTTTTCTCCAGCTTTTCAAAACTTGTAATCGGGTACCACATTCATTGCACCGTTCCGCTTCAGGATAAAAGTGAATCGTCGGTGGGGAACAGGGTTCCCGAACGAACCCCCGAAACCAACCCTTTTATGCAGCTGCTAAGGAGCTTTACCGCTTTGTAGCCGGAGTTTTTTTTATAAGACCGTGATGCTCCAGAAAATTATGAACGGCCTTCGGGGAAATCTGATGCATTCGAATCTCAGGTAACGCTATGATGGCCTCAAAACCGATCCCATGATGCTTGATCAGTGCACACAGAATAACCACCGCCTTGGTATCGGAAACAAATTCGTCGGATGGATGTTCCAGCATTTCGCGACGTTTCTTTTGCTGTTCATACGTAACGGCATTACTGGCGTAGTACACATAGACACCGTCTCTTTTCTCCCTTTGAATGCCTTTCGTGTTTCGGAAATGGTGCAAAAACGACCGAGGATCAAGACGTACAATGGCTCCAATCTCTTTTCCCGTTAAACCGAAGGAAGAATCCGATACCAGTTGAATGATTGTATTTTTCAGATTGCCGTATTGAGAGAAATAAATTTCCCTGTAATGCCACAATCCGTTATCGTCAAATCGAGGGACCGAAGGCATCGTATAATAACGTCCATTCTGATTATAGCTTGTATAGGTCCCCCATTGCTTCAGTTTCAACCGAGCTGTCGGAACGGAACAACTTAGAAATGATACCAGGGTGTCCAGGGTGAAAATTTTCTTTTCTTCCAGTGAGTTCAGAATCCTGGCGAGCTCTCCTTCTGTAATTTTGCCCATGTTGCCTCCAGATATTAAGTATATGTTTTGTGGGTCATTATAACATATACTTAATAACACTGGAAGCGGAAAATACCCCCTTTTACTTGAAAATCAAGGGCTTTTATTGCAACATCAACTGTTTTCAATAACATATACTTGATAAATACAAAACATTGTGACATTATTGTTGTCAGCCACAATAAATAGCAAAGAACCGGCTCAAAATATCTGATTATTCCACCGGTGGTTTATTGGAACCGGTATTGTAAAGTGAGACTACCCCTTCTCGGCAAGTGCAAGTTTTTCAGCCTTTTGTCGGAAGGATTGAACGGATTCCTTCCCAAACCCTCCAGCCTTTTCGGCAAATGCAACTGCTTTTCGATAGTACTCAGCAGCGTCCCAGTTTTTTCCCTGAGCTTCATAGAGTTCAGCATAACGATGAAGGCCATCGATCTCCTCAGGATATTGTCGCAAGAGCTTTCGGCACACCGCCTCGGCTTCATCAAACTTCTTGTCTTGAATCAAGTCCGGCACCTGATTTGATAAATTGTCAAAATCCGTATAAATAAAGGTCCCTCCAATAGGTAATTTGGAGGCGTTGAGACAACATTTTTTATATTTTTTGCCGCTGCCGCATGGGCAGGGCTCATTACGTCCGATTTTTTTCATATGCAGCTTCGATACCCTATAGATTTAACCATAGAAGAATACAATGAGCAAAAGGCCTGGGAACATGCGGAGCTTGATCATTGTCCCTTTCATCCCGAGGGAGGATGCGACCTGGCCAGGCATGGCACCTATCCCAGGAAATTTCCAGAATACTGTCTGGTACCTCGATGGTACTGCCCGAGTGCGCACAAGACCATCAGCCTGCTGCCTGATTTTCTTGCATCTCGCTTTCCGGGAACTTTAGACGAAATCGAGCAGGCCGTCAATACAGCCGGATCATGCAAAAGCCAGGAAGAAGCGGCTTTTGTTTTGAGACCGGAGATATCTCTTCCATCAGGCTTCGCTGGCTGAGGCGGAGGATCCAATATGTAAAGGAGGCACTGACAATTCTGGCCGGACTTCTTGTGACGATGTTGCTCCGGATCTTGAATCATTCCGCAATAAATTCCGCACAAACAGGGTGCTGATCAAATTGCGTGAAATGGGTCGGGAATATCTGCCATCCATGCCGCCTATTGTCGGATTCGGCCCCCGTTCCGGCAAGCGGTATTGCCACCTTGGGTTTTCCAACAATTGATGGGGACTGTTTATGCCCGTTTGATGGGGTAAAAGGCTTCCGTTCGCCAATTTTTTTATAAGAATGGAGGTTTTAGATGGCAGAAAACGAACTACAAGAGCAGGTGGCGCTATTTCGCTACGGGATTATCGCGGATTTTGTTCATTTGCCGCCCGGATCAAGAGGGCTTTACGCTCAGATCAGGAAGAAAGCAGGGCAGGAATATGTTATTCCCGGCTCCAGACGCACCCGTGTGGCTGAAGAGACGATCCGTTCATGGTTGAAAAAATACCGCAAGGGCGGTTTTGACGCCCTACTGCCCAAAGAGCGCACGGACAAGGGGGAAACGAGAAAGCTGCCCCTTGAGATTTCGGATTTACTTCTTGAGGCCAAAGAAAAAGAACCGGAACTAACCGTTCCGCTGTTAATCAAGAAAGTCAGAGCATCCGGCAACATTCCCGATGATGTTCGGATGCCCAGATCCACCGTGTATAAACTGCTGGCACGCCACGGGTTAACCCGAAAGATTACATCACCTGATAGAGACCATCGTCGCTTCGCCTACCTCAATGCCGGGGATTTGTTCATGAGTGATGTCATGTACGGTCCGGCGGTCAGGAAAAATGACGGCAGGAAACGAAAAACCTATCTCATCGCTTTTATTGATGATGCGACCCGGGTGATCCCCTATGCCGCTTTTGCCCATTCGGAAAATACCGCTGCCTTCATGGAGGTGTTGAAACAAGCCGTTTTAAGGCGAGGTATCCCCATGCGGCTTTTTGTGGATAACGGATCAGCTTTCCGGTCACAGCATTTATCCCTGGTCTGCGCAAAACTCGGCATAACCCTGATTCACGCCAGACCCTACCATGCAGCGGCCAAGGGAAAATCGAGAGATGGTTCAGAACGGTACGATTGCAGTTTCTCCCGATGCTTTCGGAAAAACATATGTTGAATCTGAAAGCGATCAACAGAGCACTTTGGACCTATATCGAAACAGAGTACCACCGTTCGCCCCATCGGAGTCTCTGCGAAACGCCCCTTGATCGCTGGGCCAGAGTGGGTGAGAAGGTCCGATATCCCGAACCGGGCGATGACCTGGACGACCTTTTCCTTTTTGAATCAAAACGCAAAGTGCAGAAAGACCGTACCGTAAGTCTGAACGGTATGGCCTATGAAATTGACGCTTCCCTGGTGGGAGAGACCGTAACACTCCGCTACAACCCTTCCGAGCAGGGCAAAGAGATAAAGGTCTGTCACAACGGCCGTTTCGTCCAAAAGGCGAAACTGGTGGACACCTACGCCAATTGCTTTGTGAAACGTGATCGCCCGTCTAAAACCATTGAAGCACTTGATCCTGAAAAGGCCGTCGATCATAAGCGGGAAAGCAGACCCAAACAACCTGTTAACTTCAGCAGGATCTCCGAAGCCGAAAAGGGGGATGGCTATGTATAAAAAGGTCTATGGGCTGACCCACTACCCTTTTGAAAAAGATCTGGAACCGGACAAACTGTTTGGTTCAAAAGCTGCTGATGAGCTTGAAGCCCGGCTCCATTATCTGTTGAAGCTGCGCGGTATCGGGCTTGTCACCGGAGAAGTGGGCAGCGGGAAAACCAGTATCTGCCGAAAGATGGCCGCTTCTCTGAATACGGGTCTGTACCGGGTGTTTTACGTTCCTCTGACCACCGGCAATGTAACGGATATCTACAAATCCATTGCCTGGGAAATGGGGCTAACCACGGAACGGAGCCTGGCAGCCCTTTATCGTTCCATCCATATGGAGGTCAACCGACTCTGTCTGGAATCCAAAATCAGGCCAGTGCTGATTATTGATGAAGCGCAATACTTGAGAAACGAGGTCCTCGAAAACCTCAGGCTGCTGACAAACTATGAGATGGACTCACAAAATCGTCTCTGCATGATATTTGTTGGCCAGGCCGAGTTGAGGCGACGGCTTTCACTGTCCGTCCATGAGCCTTTGGCTCAAAGGCTTGTGGTGCGTTATCACATATCCGGTCTTGCAAAAGAGGAGTTGCTCCCTTATCTGAAACACCGGCTTGAGTTGGCCGGAACCCAGATGGATCTTTTTGAACAGCCGGCTCTTGAAGCGCTTTTTCAGGCGACAAACGGTCTGCCACGCAAAATCAATCTGCTGGCACACCTCTCATTGAATGTGGCGGCACTGCAGAATGCCCAGCTTGTATCGGCTGAACATATTCTTACCGCAGTGGAGGAAACGGGATAGTGCTAAACCTGCATAATCAGATTCGGTGAAACAGAGGCGAGCTCTGCTGAGGAGCAACTCGCCAAGGGATAGCCGGATAGGCGACGACGAAATATCGTCATCGGGAGGGGAGTCTTCGGGCTCCCCTTTTTTATGTGATATTTCCGAGGAGCCTTCATGCCTAAAAAAACCTCGGGGTTTGGGGCAGAGCCCCAAGGGTTTTCTCGAAACAGCACCCCGATCAGAAGATAGGCAGTCCGTCACGCATCGCCTTGCAACGATAAATCAATCAGGCAAAAACAAAATATTCTTCGTGCTTTATTGTGGACAATATCCGGTGGGATAATGTGAACGGCAACACATTATTTGCAAATGATATCAGGCTGTTGGCTACATCCAACCGTCATTTGCGCTCAATGAAATAGATATTCTTTGCGTTAGCCGTCATCTGACCAGCCAGTCCACCGGACGGCTTACAGCCGCCGATTGTGGCGTCGTCCTTGGTAATATGTTAGGAGTACAGGCGCCTTTTAAGAAATAGAAAAGGAGATATAATGGGTGGCATTACGCTTTTGAAGACTGGTCCTATCGGAGAGATAAAACTTACCCGTCCCGAAGTCTTGAATGCCATGGGGCGCGACTGGCCGGTTGAAATGCAAGCCGCGATCACCGAGGTCGGGCATGATCCCGAGATCCGCGTTGTATTAATAACCGGGGAAGGTCGATCATTCTGCTCGGGCGTTGACCTGACACAACTCGTTTCCGGCGATATCCAGCCACGTTGGTTCCACGATAATGAACCTGTCTACAAGGCGATTGAGACGCTGGACAAGCCCGTCATCGCCGGAATTCAGGGCTATTGCCTCGGAGGCGGCCTGCAGATTGCCATAGCCTGCGATGTTCGCATAGCCACGGACGACGCGATCCTGGGGCTGCCGGCTGCAAAGGAAGCGTTTATACCCGGCATGAGCACCTGGCGGCTGGTCCGTCTCATAGGCATGGGCCATGCACGGCACCTCATCCTGTCGGGTCTGAAGATCAGCCCGCAGGAGGCGTACAGAATCGGCCTGGTCAATCTTGTCGTTCCACGAGAGTCACTCGATCGAGAGCTCGAAGCCATGGCGACCTGCTATCTGGGGGTACCTGAGATCAGCTTCAAGTGGTCCAAGCGGCTCACCAACCAGGCCTTCGACCTGAACTTCGAACAGGCTCTTGACGAGTTCGATAAAGCCATTGAGATCGTGCTTGCATCGGATGAGCACCGGGCCGCGCTGGAGGCCTGGCGCGAACGTATATCTCGGGCGCCGGAAAAAAAGGGCGCCTGAATGTCTGGAAGCAAAGGGATCGACAAACCGACGAACCCGACTTTTTCTTACAGGGGTGTCCCGTACGCGGTTACGTTTTCACGGAAATCGACTGTTGAAATTGGGTAGGTGTAAAGGATGTATTATCAACCAAGTCAATCGAATTGGCAAAACAGATGAATGAAACCCATCAATATTGGTTCGCAGCAAAAAAACATGGTTGGGGATGGGGACTGCCTTTGGTCTGGCAGGGATGGGTGACACTCGCTGTATAGGGTGGTCTGGTGAGAGCTTCGAGCACACAGCGATGATAGCCGAAGAGACAATTTCCGGATTTTCGCATTTAATCGGCGATGTACCCCCCCTGCATCATGACAGGCCAGCTGCCGAAGCGTCGCGCTTCGGAGGTATCATCGCGAAGGGAAGGTTCTCGTTTCCGAAAATCTGTAAAGCGCTCGGCCGATGAATTGTGCTCTTTCCTTTTACGGGCAAAAACACATACCGGTTCCTGCGCCTGCAAAATATATTGCCCCCCTGCGGGACCATTTTGTTGCATATTCAATGTCCCGGGAGCAAAAAACATCCGCTTTTGGGGGATAGGCTGCTTTTCTCGTTTAGATCAGGTTGTGTCGGGCTGCCCATACGGCTGCCTGGGTGCGGTCGTTTACGCCCAGTTTGTTGAAAATGTGAATGATATGGCTCTTGACCGTATGGGGGCTTATGTTGAGCATATGGGAGATTTCATTGTTGCTGGTGCCTTCAGCCAGAATACAGAGGACCTCCAGTTCCCTGGGAGTAAGGGGCGTGGGCAACGACATGTTCGCCGCTTCCACATCTTCAGGATCCATCTCCAAAGGGGCTTCTGAATCGGGATGCGGGGATGCATCAGGCCCGTTTTGAAGCGGGCCGATTTTGGCCGTGTTGATGTTGATGGCCACGGTGGATACCAGATTTCCTTTCGCGTCGTAGACCGGGTAGATGGCCTGCTCTCCCAAAGGGGATCGCATGTACGGGCATCCTTCGGGAACAGATTCCTGGAGGCTGAGGGCAGCGGCAAACGCCATACAGGAATTGTAGCCGCATTGACCACAATTGGTTTTCGGCAGGAGTTTCAGAATGTCAAGTACGGAAACCCGTCGATGCAATCTGTGGTTCGGCGTGATTTCATGACGTCGAGTGTATATGTCATTCAAAAAGGCCATCAATCGATCCAGGAACGATCGGGCCTGCGCCCTGTCGTCAACGGGAGTGACCAATCCCGCTTGAGGATAGAAAACGCAAAAGCGATTTTCATGGCGGAATCTGATGAATCGGGGTGTCTGGTGAAGCTCCGCCCGTTCAGCAACCGCGTTCAGATACGGAAAAAGGGAGCTCACTTCCCTGTTGAAAAGAAAGCTGGCCATCATGTCTTTTTCCGAGAGCCCCCCCGGTTTAAAGTTGGGTCCGCGGAAATGAACGCTCAGACCGTGAAATGAAAATTCGGGGCCAACGGTTTCCAAGAATCCTTGATCTTTCTTGGCGCGCTGCAATTCTTTGGTAATTGGATACATCTGCATTAAAGGCGTTTCACGCTCCACGCGGGAAAAAATGCCCTATTCCCCATAAAGATTTTATGAGGATTCTATATGCGTTAGCGCAAAATTACCGCTCCTGCCCATTATTTTTCTACTCTTTTGGTTTTCATGGGTTTCGGAATCATTGATGAACAGTGACATCCTAGATGATTTATAACCTTCCGTCCAGGTATAAGAAACAAAACCCGATGTCTCAATCCGAGGAGAATGACCGATTTCATTTATGGGAGATTTATCATGCTCAAGACTAGTATAAAGTTTCAATAAAATATTTACAAACAGTTTCGCTTTGGTTACCATAAAGCTTTCCCCAAAAAATGGAGGAAGGGTGGCCATGCCAAGAAAGACAAAGCTCGCGAAACTCTCTCTGGAGGCTGAACAACGTGAAAAACTTAAGGCAATCAGCAGATCCAGATCAGCGCCTTTGAGGGAAGTGCAACGGTCGACGATCCTGTTGCTTTATGCCGATGGAAATCCGATAACCCGTATCCAGCAATTGACGAAAGTGAGCAGACCAACAATTTATAAATGCATCGAAAAAGCCTTGGCGGCCGGAGTTGAGATCGGTCTCAAGGATTATTATCACAGACCATTTGATCCGATCATTGATGAAGCTGCCAAGGCCTGGGTAGTCAACTTGGCTTGCACGAAGCCTAAAGAGCACGATCTGGCGGCTGAACTTTGGACATATAAGGAGCTTGCCAGATATACGCGAGAACATGCCCCCGCAGCAGGCCATTTTTGCCTTGCAAATGCAGCGAAAGCGACGATCTGGCGCATACTCTCAGAGAATGACATTCGGCCACACAAAGTTAAATACTACCTGGAGAAGAGAGATCCTGAATTTGAACAAAAAATGCAGGAAGTTCTCATGGTTTACCAGGAAGTTAACCTTCAGAATGATCAGGCCATGTCCAGTGTTGAAAAAACTCCTCCCAAAGTTATAACCGTTTCAATAGACGAGAAGCCTGGTGTCCAAGCCATCGGGACTGTTGCCCCTGACCTTCCTCCAAAACCGGGAAAATACAATAGCATGGGGCGCGATTATGAATACAAGCGATTTGGAACCCTGTCAATTCTTGGAGCACTTGATCTGCATAACGGGAAAATGATTGCCCAAGTTCATGACCGCCATCGAAGTAGCGAATTTATTGAGCTACTTAAGGAACTTGACACCACATATCCTCAGGAAAGCACCATCAGGATAATTTTGGACAATCACTCCGCTCATATTTCTAAAGAGACAATGAAATATCTTGCATCCAGACCCAACCGGTTTGTATATGTTCACACCCCCAAACATGGTTCATGGTTAAATCTCATCGAATCGGCATTTTCAAAAATGGCTAGAACCTTTCTAAAACATATAAGGGTCTCCTCCAAAGAAGAACTCAAAGAGCGGATAATTAAAGGCATTGCTGAAATGAACTCTGCCCCTGTCGTATTCCGGTGGAAAAAATTCGATCTTGGCGTTGTATAATTGTAAATATTTAAATGAAACGAACTACTAGAATCACTGAAATCCTGGGAATCCGCTACCTGCTTGAGTTTTCGAAAAATAGTTCTTTGACAATTTGACTTTCTGGCTCAAAATTCGCTGCTATGCGGCTTTCGCCAAGGGCTCTTTACAGCACACTTCAGAAGAATCCTCCAGTTTAATCAGCGTGTTGTTCTTCTTGCGCTTTCTGACCAAGTGCTTCTGTTCAACCTCAAACCACTTCTTGAGCAATCCATCATCCTTCTGAAGTCGTTCCACGAAAGCTTCGAGATTATCGTACTGTGCCAAACGGACTATCGAAGGAACCGTTAATGGTTCCTTTGGCAATTTTTCAGCAGTGCTTCGCTTGTGGTTTTCCAGATGGAGGAGGAAGTCAATCCAGGACACCAGGCATAACGCTAATGTCACGCCTTGCTCGATCCTGATAGTGGACAGCGCCCGGGAAGCCACATTGGAGACCAGTTTGTTGCCCGCGACCCCAAGGGTTCCCGTGAGACCCATTTGTTCTTGAACCTCTTTCTGAAAACGTCGGGCCGCATCGCATGTGGGACCCCATAACCGCTCGGCACCGGTGAGATCCAGATGAAGCGGCACCACACCGCCACGGGCCGGTTCCGGAGGGAGGGCTCGGAGATCCGGGCCACGGCAATGGGAAGGGCCGCAATATGGAGATGGATGATGCTTCGCTGATGAAAACCCTTTCTCACCGATAGTACCTCATAACCCCCACCACTTTGCCTTCAATATGAAAATCCTCACCCTGAACACGGATAGGCGGCATCTCCCCATGGGACGGCCGCAGCTCCACATAATTTTTGTACCGGTAATACCGTTTAACCGTGGCGCCGCCATCCGCCAGCGCCACAACAATTTCGCCGTTTTTTGCCGTGGCCTGCTTCCTGATCACCACAAAATCTCCATCCAGAATGCCGTCTTCCTCCATGGAAACCCCTTTGACCTGAAGGACAAAACAATCGCCCTCATTTGCCATGGAAGGCGGCACCTCCACCACATCCACATCTTCGATGGCCTCAATGGGCGCTCCCGCCGCCACCCGCCCCAACAGGGGAAACTCAAACCGACGGGTCTCCACGGGACTGATGACTTCAACGACACGCTTTTTATTTTTTTCCTTGGGCCGGCGGATGTATCCCTTTCGCTCCAGGATATTAAGGTAACTGGAAACGGTGTTGTAAGACGCGAATCCGAAATGGGAGCAAACCTCTTCAAAGGAAGGCGATTTCCTCCATGCATCTATGTATTGGGAAATATAGCTTAAAACCTCTTTTTGCCGACGCGTTAGCTTCATGAACCGGGCACTCCCATCGTTTTCATGCCATCGTAAAATAAATACTGTAAGTTTTACTGAAAGTCAACGAAAAACCGGAACGAAACGGAAAAGCACTTGCTCAACGCCACACCCATCTCATATCATGTACATACCCATACACATACAGGGGGAGCCGCTTGAAACGCTACCGGGACTTTAACACCTATCTGAGAGAACAATTCGGCGAACGGGTTCAGCGCATTTCACTGGATGCGGGGCTCGGATGCCCCAATCGTGACGGGACCGTTTCAACGGGGGGATGCATCTTCTGTGACGGCCGGGGGTCGGGCACCGGCGCTTTTACGAAAGAGAGGGTGTCAATCTCCGGACAAATCGAAAAAGCCGAAAAGTTCATCCGTAAACGCTATCATGCGCAGAAATTCATCGCCTATTTCCAGTCTTTTTCCAACACATACGCCCCCGCTTTCCATCTGAAACAGCTTTATGACGAAGCACTCAGCCATCCGGATATGGTGGGGCTATCCATAGGCACCCGGCCCGATTGCGTCGACAGGGAAATCCTTGAAATGATCAGTGCTTATCGAAAAGATTATCTGGTCTGGATGGAATACGGGCTGCAGTCGGCCCATGATCAAACCCTTCAAACCATCAACCGGGGCCATTCCGCGGCATGTTTTGAACGGGCGGTTCATATGAGCCATGATCTCGGCTTGAATGTATGCGCCCATGTGATTCTGGGGCTTCCCGGTGAAAACCGTTCCATGATGCTGGATACCGCCCGATTTATCGCCGCCCTGCCAGTCCAGGGCGTCAAAATTCATTCGCTGTACGTGATTCGCAAAACCCCTCTGGCCGAACGCTATAAAAACGGGGAATTCCGTTGTCTCACAAGGGATGAATATGTCGACCTGGTGGTGGACTTTCTGGAACTTCTGCCTCCCGATACCGTCATTCAGCGGCTCACCGGAGATCCCGGGAAATCGGACCTTCTGGCGCCGCATTGGGCGGTCTATAAAATGAAAAATCTGAAATGCATTCAAGACATGCTTGAAGGGAGGGAAACATGGCAGGGACGTCTGCACCCGAAATCTATTTCCGGCGCATAAAGCTCGACCGCCTATATGTCCACATGGCTTCTACAAAAAAGGGAGCACTTCGCATCGGTATGGGTCTTGATGCAAGCGTGAACACGAAAGCCTTTTTCGAAAAACATTATCCGGATGCTGAGCTGCTGGAAAGCCGTGAGGTGAATGCCCCGCTTCAGAAGACCATCGAAGCGGCTTTTTGGGGCCAACCCTTGCAGAAAAAATTTAAGATGGATGTTGCCTGCACCCCGTTTCAGTGGGCTGCCATGAAAGCCATCGCAGACATCCCTTTCGGGCAAACCCGAACCTACAAGGAAGTGGCAGCCATGGCGGGTAAACCCAAAGGGGCCCGGGCCGTCGGGCAAGCCATGGGCCGAAACCCCCTCCCCCTCATCTTTCCATGCCATCGCGTTGTGCCCGCCGGGGGTCTCGGGGGGTTCGGCAGCGGACTGGATGTAAAACGGTATTTACTGAAACATGAACAAAGATCAAGTCATCAAAGAGTGCTCCGGAATTGTTGAGTCGTCGGAGGTACAATCCATGGAACATATCGCTGAAGCGTTGAAGGCGCACCGCACCTTTTTTGAATCCGGCAAGACCCTCGATGCGGGTTTTCGAAGGGAACGTCTCAAAAGATTGAAAAGGGCTCTCTTGAGGTATGAAAACAAGCTATACGACGCTTTCTGGGCAGATCTCCACAAATCGAAATTCGAGGTTTTCGGAACGGAAATCGGAATGGTGTCCAAAGAGATCAACCTCCACTTGAAGAAGCTGGGGAAATGGGCCAGGCGCACATCGGTGTTGACCGACATTCTCAATTTCTATGCCACCAGCCGCATTTACCACGAGCCCTACGGGGTGGTCTTGATCATGTCCCCATGGAACTATCCGCTCCAATTGGCGCTCTCCCCATTGGTGGGAGCCGTTTCGGCGGGAAATTGCGCCATGCTGAAACCGGCCCACTATTCAAAGAACGTATCGGAGGTGCTTCGGGAACTCATTGCGGAAACCTTTGAACCGGAATACATCAGCGTCATGACCGGAGGCCGGGATGTCAACCGGGCCATCCTTGACGAGCGGTTTGATTATATTTTCTTTACCGGGAGCCCGCGATTGGGAAGGATCGTCATGGGAAAGGCTGCAGAACATCTGACCCCCGTCACATTGGAGTTGGGCGGAAAAAGTCCATGCATCGTGGCACCCGATGCGGATATTAAAGTTGCGGCCCAGCGCATCTGCTTCGGAAAATTTTTGAACGCAGGCCAGACCTGTGTGGCACCCGACCACCTCTTCGTGCATGTGGATGTAAAGCGTCAATTGCTGAATCAGCTTCGAAAATGCATCCAGCGGTTTTACGGCGATGATCCCGAGAAAAGTCCTGATTTCGGAAGGATCATCAATGGGGAACAGTTCAGCCGGCTGGAAAACTTGATGCATTCCGCGGGAACCATCATTCATGGGGGGCGAATGAACCGGGAAACCCGCTATATCGAACCGACGCTTATCGACGGGATCACGCCCCTTGATCCCATCATGGGTGAAGAGATTTTCGGACCGCTCCTGCCCATTCTGGATTACAAACGGCTTGAAGATGTCATCACGACCGTCAAGAGCGGGGAAAAACCGTTGGCCCTGTACTTTTTCAGTGGCTCCCGAGGCCCCTTGGAGAAGCTTCTTTCAGCCACCTCATCGGGCGGCGGATGCGTCAACGATACCATCATGCATCTTCTGAACCCGCGTCTTCCCTTCGGCGGTGTGGGGAACAGCGGCATGGGGTCCTATCACGGCAAGTTCAGCTTCGATACCTTCAGTCATCACCGCTCCATTCTCCGGAAAACCACCCTTTTCAATCCACCCTTGGCCTATCCCCCTTATGGAAATAAAAGCCGGCATATCCGACGTCTGCTGTCTTAGTTCCGTCCCGGTGTGTCCCGGGAAAATAATATACCGTTCCGCACTTTCCGGGGCAGAGGAATGACCGATTATCTATCAGGGATGGAAGCGAAAAAAATTTAGAGCGCTATTTATGAGATTTTTTCCAACACGGTTTCCAGGTCTTCAGGGTCCTGAACAGTGAATACGCTGACGGCATCGTCGGGGGAGACAATCTTTTTGAGGAGACCTGCCAGAACGGTTTTGGGACCCACCTCCACAAAGGTATCGACCCCCTCATCCAGCATTTTCCGCATGCTGTCATACCATCTGACCGGGCTCACCAACTGGTTGGCCATGATATCCTTGATACGCTCAGGATCCGTCTCACTTCGGGCCGTGGCGTTAAAAAACATTTCAGAAGTGGGGGTTGAAAAGGGGATATCTTCCATAAATGTCCTGAATTCATCCACGCCGCCCTGCATGAGCCCCGAGTGCCAGGCACCGCTGACTTTCAGGGGAACGGCTTTGGCTTTTTTCCCTTTAGCCAGCTGAACAGCCCGGTTGACGGCTTCTTTCTGTCCCGTGATGACGATCTGCAGGGCGGTGTTGTGGTTGGCCACATCCAAAATTTCACCTTCTCTTGCGTCCGCCACAATCTCCTGAACCGCTGCCATATCGAGACCCAATACCGCTGCCATGGTACCGGGATTGGACAGGGACTCCCGATGCATCAGAGAACTTCGTTTATGGACCAGTTTGAGTCCGTCGTTTTCACTGAGGATACCCGCGGAAACCATTGAAGCACATTCTCCGACACTGTGGCCCGCGGAAACATCTGCCGTTATGCCCGATTCGTTTAAGACGGAAAGGCAGGCCAGACTGACAGCTGTAATGGCGGGCTGGCAGTTTTCCGTGAGGGTCAATTCGGGCATGGGTCCTTCAAAACAAAGTCTGGCGACGGGCTTTCCGCAGATCCGATCCGTTTCCTGGAAAATACGTTCAACTTGGGGAAACCGTTTCAGCAACTCCTGCCCCATACCCACGAACTGCGAACCCTGTCCCGGAAAGAGAAATGCTGTCTTTTGGCCCATCAAAAACTCCTGTCTGGTCAAAAACCATAAACCCATATCATACGATTTACGGAAAAAATCTCATCATTTTGACTGGATGGAATACGAACAAGCGCTTAATGGCGTGCTTCCTGTTTGACGTCGCCCACCTTTTTTCTGAACAGTTCATCCTTTGCAACTTGATAGGCGGCGGAACCCGGTACCAATTTCTGGTCACGCGCCAGTTGCGCCTCGATCTCCCGCTCCATCTCATCGAACTGGATGCTGCTGCGGCTGACGACCTTGTTGATCACATGGTATACGTCTTCGTCCGTTCCATAGATTTCGATGATCGCAGGATCGTTGATGAGCACTTCCATAAGATACTGTGTCATGTAAAGCGAATGCGGATTGGGACGGGGAACCAACGTTCGAATCGGTGAAATGAAATATGTAAAATCAAACTCCGAACTGTTCACTGCCTTTTTCATGCCTTTTTTGAGAGCGCTTGAAAATGCCGCCACATTGTCCGTTTCTATGATTTCTTCCTGCAGCAGCGCCTGCACGAGTTTTCCGTGAATGTCATCCAGCTTGAATTTGAAGAAACGTCCCTGCTGATAAGCCCGCTGTTTTTCCTGGCGCTCCAGCCGGTTGACCAATTTGTCGTGAACCCTGCCGCTATCCCTGGTATGCATAGCCAACCTTCACATTTTCATTGGAATTAATTTGCGCTTTTTTGGGGGTCCGTTGACTCTTTTGGAGCCGTTTTCCCACCATCGCTTTTTGCCTCGACCTTTTTTGAGGTCGTATCACTGTCGGAAGAACTCGTTTCCTTCGCACTCATTTGATTGTTGCTGTTTTTGGATGCATAGTCGGTCACGTACCACCCGGTTCCTTTCAAATGAAACGTGCTTTGGCTGATGAGCTTTTTCATGCTTGAATGACACTGGTCACATTCAAGAATCGGGGGATCCGAAATTTTCTGCAGGGCCTCAACATGGTGCCCGCACTTCTTGCATTCATATTCATAAATCGGCATTCCTAATAACCTCCTTCATTTCACAATCAAGAGACAATCTCACACATCCTATGGTCCCGATATGAATCAAGGACATAATCCAGGTTCGGAAGTGAGAAATCCTTTAGAATTTCAAAGGTCGTCCTATGGACAATCCCTTCCTCCTCGAACCGTTGTTTTTGAGATGCATCAAACATCTGAAAAAAATTACAGAACCTGACAATATGCACCAGCTCGTGGGTGAAAACATAAATTAAGAGCGGCAAAAGCGTGAGATAACGGTCCCGTTCAAGAACCTCAAGGATGGAATGATCCTGCAGACATATGAAATAGAAATCTTTGTCTTTTGTTCTCGGATGAAAATCCTCCACCATCCGCATGCCTTTGAACAAAACCGCCAGTGCTGAAAAATTCATCTCCCCCGGTTTGAAGGAGGATCGGGTTTTCACATCATAGCGGTGCCTTTTCCATTGCCCCAAAGAAAATTTGTAGAAGTTGCCCGTTGCGTCTTCCGCAATTTCCAGAGCGTCGCTCACAACCTTAAGGTCATTTTTCTTGAAAGAGGCCATATACTTACACCAAAGGTTCGTACTGGCATATTAACACGAAAAAAATAAGATCGGACGGGAAAATGTCAATGCCGGGCTGGTTTTTTGCTGGTGGCGGTGACTGGATTTGAACCAGTGACTCTGCGGATATGAGCCGCATGCTCTGACCAACTGAGCTACACCGCCGATAGCAATCTGGGCACTAAATTTATGTAATTTTTTGCTTTTGTCAACCAAATAATGCCCCAATGGAAAAACATTGCAAAAAATACCGACAATCTTTTTCAATCCCCATTGCCAAGAGATTTGGAACCGCGTTTTTTGTGCCGCCTGCCGGTAAGGGTAACTCAAAAAGGTCGTCATATTTTTTGCCTCTCGTTTCGAAATCGGATAGAATACCTTTGTTAATGTACCATTTTAAGGTGTCACGATCCGGCTTTGATACAAAAGCCGGTTGTATTAAAGGAGACAGTC
>ADZZ01000263.1 GCA_000179315.1 delta proteobacterium NaphS2 | reverse complement strand
ATACAACCGGAATTCAATGATATCAATTTGAATCATGATAAACTATTTTTGTGGCGATTTCCGCTCACCCTGAGAGATCATGACTCAGCCATGCCCATCTGACGCCGTATTCGGCGAATATCTTCCCCGTTGGGCGGAAAGGGAAAGTTTCGAACATCGGGTCCGGGTCTTGAGTTGGCATAGGGTCGGTTGCACGCGACCTCACCATCATACCCTTGGCAGCCGCTGGTGCGAAACGGTTCACCCGAGTCAACGATGCGGTCCAGTTTATCCTGGGAGAGACCGAAATCGCGAATGCGGCCCCAGGTCTCGAAGGTCATTTGTTCCGCCCGGCTGATGCCCTCATCCATCAGGTATCTCGCCAATTGAACGCGGCGGTAGTGATCCATATGGGGCATGGGGTGATCCTTCATCTGTGAATCGGCCTCCGGAAAGAATGAGAACAGGTGTGTCCACCCCCCTGCGTCCTGAATATCCTGAATGGCTTTCACCATCTCCTTTTCGGTTTCGCCCATTCCCGTGACGAAGTGGCTCCCGGCATTCCGTTTGCCGAAAATCTCGATGGCATCCAAAAGGCATCGTCGGTAGGTGTCCCAATGATGAGGGCCCCCCACGCCCTTGCCGCGGAATTGATCAAACAGTTCAGGTGTTGCCAGGTCAATGGCCACGCCGATTTTATCGGCGCCGGCATCCCTGAAATCCTTCAGATCCGTGTTTGACAAAATGGTGGGAGAAATGAGCAGAGAGACGGGAATGTCAAAGCTGGATCGCAATCTGGCGCAAATATCTTTGATGTCCTGGATGGAACGCCGGTTGGTAATTTGTGAGATGCAGATTCGTTTGATCCGCTGCCGGCGGTCGGATATCCGGCTAATGATCTCGGACAATGAATGGGTGGGCCAGGCCACCCGAATGAAGCTCTTTGTGCTGTAGGGCTCTTTTCGCTTGTTGGAAAGGCCGCAATAGGCACATCTTGCGGCGCAGCCGCCACGGTAGGTGAGCAGCAGGTTAATGCAATACAATTTGGCATTACGGTAGAATCGACCCGGTTTCAGCCCCAGGGTCATGGCTGCCGCAAGGCTCATTCGAAGATATTCGGGACTTTCCAGTGTGTTGGTGTCTTCCGTGTTGGGCATTTTTCTCCTTTTGCTATTTTGGTGGTTCGGCAGTATTTATGGGGCCATTCCAGTTGGCGCCGGAAAAATTTTTGGATACGGAGCAACAGGTTTTTTGAAAGCGGATCTCAAGGCCGTAATGTTTCGCTCTTTGCAAGGCTTCCTCCGACGGGAGTGCCATTCGGTTGACACCCGCATCGATGGCCAGCTTTTCCATGAGAACATTTCCCCGCTCCCTGGCGCATCCCAGGCTGATGGGGGTCTCGGGCATACGGATGCGGGCTTTTTTAATGATGCGGACCACATGGTGTGCATCCGGAGGCGCGGTCTTTTCCATTTTGGTGCCGGAAAGGTTCATGAGGGACACAATCACCAATTGGGAAACCGGAAATCCGGAAATCATTTCCAACGCCTGTTCTTCACCGGTTATCCTGCCGTAATTCAATCCGCACACCACGTGCGGTACCGTTGGAAGCTCTGCTTCTTCAAGCGCTGTCATGGATTTTTCAATCTCATTTACGCCAAAGGATACATGGTACACCTTTTTGTATGTTTCATCGTCTCCGATGACATCGATGAGGGCCTGGTCACACCGGCGCGTTTGAGTGCCGTGCCGATGCATGGTCGATCAACCCACTGTG
>ADZZ01000264.1 GCA_000179315.1 delta proteobacterium NaphS2 | reverse complement strand
AATCCCGGCATGAAGAACATGTCCCTTTATCCGCGATCTTTCAAGGAATGCAAAGGAAATGCCGTGCGAGTGGCGGAGGAACTGGAAAGCCGCCATCAGATCACGATTCCTTATCAAAGTCTGACCTGGATCATGAGAAAACACGAGATCCGGAAGCGAAAAAAAGACGCGCGGGACAATACCATTTTAAACCCGGTCAGGAGATGCAGCATGATACGTCACCCCATCAGGTTACCATTGATGGGAAAAAAGTATCGGCCCAGTGCGCTTCCCTGACACTGGCCTTTTCCCGAAAGCTTTTTATTCAGTATTACCCGCGTTTCACCCGGTTTGAGTGCAAGGTTTTTCTGTCAAAAGCCTTCGATTTTATGGATGGGGTGTGTTCCCGGTGCATCGTTGACAATACCAGTGTTATTGTGGCCGGCGGCACCGGACCTGACGCATTGATTGCACCTGAGATGAAATACTTCGCTGATATGTATCAAACCGGGTTTGTGGCCCATGCCGTAGGCGATGCCAATCGAAGTGCCCGCGTGGAAAGGCCTTTTCATTTTGTGGAAAATAACTTTCTTCCTGGAAGAACCTTTGTCAGCTGGCATGATTTGAACCGGCAGGCCATCGACTGGTGCCGGAACACCAGCGACAAAACGTTCAAACGGGCTTTGGGAATGATACCGGATGAGGCCTATATCATTGAAAAACCGCATCTCATTGATTTACCCCCATACCGGCCGCCGGTCTATGTGGCAAAACACCGGGTCGTCGATATCGAGGGATATGTGCATTTGGACACCAACCGTTATTCCGTCCCTGAAGCACTGATTGGAAAATCCCTGGAAGTTCAGAAACACTGGCGCAAGGTCATCGTTTATGACAAAAGCCGGAACGTGGCGGAACATGACCGTATTCTGGATAAACGTGATACGCGAACAACTGTGCCGGGACATCATGTTCCGATTCGAAGAAAAAAGGATGCCCGGGTCCCTTCA
>ADZZ01000265.1 GCA_000179315.1 delta proteobacterium NaphS2 | reverse complement strand
TCCAGATATTTTACGGAAATCTCCTCACGCTCGGCGATATCACCGATCCTCACCGGACCTTCATCAAATCTTTTGGCAAGATCCAAAACCATTCGGGTGCCATATCGGCTTCGGGTTGAAAGTTTCATGTTATAACCGTTTCTATATTCTTTTGCTATAGTATAGTGGCACAATCAGTCCCTGTCAAGATCATGGTAAATAACAAAAAAAATAATCCCAACACCGGAACCGGTCTTCAGCATTGGGATCTATGTCCGCAAATGACAGTTGGCATTAAATTTGCTTTTGGCGCAAAAAATCTCTGAGATTTTCTGAGGTAGATCCAACTGCCTGATGAGTTTTCTTAACGCAGGGGGCACTTTCCCCCGGTCCTTTTGCGCCTGTTTCAATTTTTCGCGAACGATTTTATCATCAATTTGTGAGAATCTTTCAGCCAACGAAGTACATCCGTTTAGAATCGTTTTTCGATATTCGTCATTTTCTAGGTTTCTGACCAAGGGTGTATCTGCAAGAATGGTCTTCAGCATTTTGTTCAGAGAAACAGTGCCGCTTTTTTTGCGTCCGTGCCTTTTTTCGCCCCTGAAAAGCCTCTCCAGAATATTGTTTGTCCGTTGTGGTGCAATGTGGACTGGCCCTTCCGACGTATGTACCAAAATCGGATCTGCGAAGAGCTTTTCCCAATACTTGTCCATCTGGTTTATCATCTTGATATAAGTAGTCTTTCGCAATGGCTCGCATTCAAGCCAAGCTTTGAATTCACCAACCTGTTCTTCGATGGTTTTCATATCTGTTTCATCGCCAGGGTCGTTCAGTCCATTTTTTCCTTCTGGCACAGCAATGCGCAGTGCTCCACGAAGTTTATCAATACCTTGGCTTTCTTTTTCATAGACGAGGCGGCGTTGTTCAACTCTTTGTCTGAAGGACTTCTTCCA
>ADZZ01000266.1 GCA_000179315.1 delta proteobacterium NaphS2 | reverse complement strand
TCTTTGGTTACATTTATACATCGCCTACAGAACACATTGTCATAAAACAGATCGATCCGGAAACACTCGAGCTCGAAAACATTCCGCTGCCGCCCATCGATTACGGTCCAGGCTCAGGGCGAATGTAACATGCCCCCCGTAATTGCAATTGTGGGACGTCCCAATGTAGGGAAATCGACCCTTTTCAACCGTCTCACGCGGTCTAAGAGAGCGTTGGTGGACGATCGACCGGGCATCACCCGAGATCGTCTGCACGGAACCATTAGCCATGAGGGGCTGCAAATGACCCTGGTGGACACGGGTGGCTTTGAAGACCTGGGGCAGGATCCGCTTCAAAAAGGGGTCCGGGCACAGGTGGAAACAGCCATCCAGGAAGCGGACCGCATTATTTTTATGGTGGACGGCCGCGAGGGGGTGCTGCCTGGCGACGACGAAATGGCGCACCTGCTCAGGCGTATGCAAAAGCGGGTTTTCCTGGTAGTCAATAAAATCGACGGACCGGAAAAAGAACATCTGGCCGGCGAATTCTATCAACTGGGCTACGACGCAGTCTATACACTTTCAGCAGCCCATGGTTACGGCGTCAAGGCACTTCTTAATGACCTGGTAAAGGGGCTCTCCCCATCCGAAGACACCGGGGAGGATTCGGAGGAGATTCGGGTGGCGGTCTTGGGAAAACCCAACGTTGGCAAATCTTCCCTCATCAACCGAATCCTCAAAACCGATCGGCTCGTTGTCAGCGAACTTCCCGGTACCACCCGTGATACCGTCGACTCGGCTTTTTCCTACGGCGGCAGGGAATATCTGCTTATCGACACCGCGGGCATACGTCGAAAAAGCCGGGTCCGGGAAAAGGTGGACAAATTTTCCATGATCAAGGCCATCAAGAGCCTGGATCGCTGTCACGTGGCAGTGCTGCTGCTGGACGGGGCCGAAGGGGTCTCGGACCAGGATGCACGTATCTGCGGCTATGCGCTCGAAAAAGGACGGGGCATTGTTTTGGCGATCAATAAATGGGATTTGGTCAAGGGTAATGTCGAAAAAAGGAATCAACTGGAACGGGGTATTGAACGACGGTTGAAATTCATTTCCTTTGCCCCCAGAATCAATCTGTCTGCACTTACCGGTGAACGGGTCATGAAACTGTTTTCCAGGATTGATTCGGTGTATGATCAGTTCTCGCGACGGATCGGCACACCTCTGGTGAACCGGGCCATTCAGGAGGTCATGGAAAAACATCCGCCGCCCCGATTGGGCAGGGGAAGACTCAAGTTCTATTATGGAACGCAGACCCGCACGAAACCGCCTACGTTCACGGTGTTCGTCAACAGGCCGGATATGCTCCATTTTTCTTATGAACGTTTTTTAAACAATCAGTTGGGCATTCACCTTGGGCTTACCCAAACACCGCTAAAGCTCGTTTTCAGAAAACGGTGAAGACACCCAACGCAAAATCCGGAGGCATCCAAACCGGAAAGGTTTAAGGAGAGCTAATACACTCAAGAAAGGGATGCATGACGGAAGGATAGAAGGAA
>ADZZ01000267.1 GCA_000179315.1 delta proteobacterium NaphS2 | reverse complement strand
GGTTTCAAGGTGCTGAACTGGATGTCCGGCAGGACAACAGATCCCCCTTTTCTTCTCATACAGTTCATTGACCGTGTGCTCCTGCCGTCAATTTGATGACCGCCATAGGAAAGACAATCTTTGAGAAGTCTTTGGTTCAGTTCTTCCAGGGAATCGGACTTTGGAACAGGAACCATGTAGTTGCGTCGTGCATATCCCACCAAACCCTCGACACCGCCTTTTTCATGACCTTGACCCCGATTGCAGAACCGGGGCTCAAAATTGTAGTACCCCCGGAACTTGTCATACGACTCCTGGAGAACACGATTTTTCCCACGCAGTATCTTTTGGACCGCGGTTGTTAGGTTGTCATAGATTAGGACAGGAAAAACACCGCCAAAAAATGAGAACCCTTTTATATGACCGTCAAAAAAGGCCTGTTGCCGCTCGCAGGGATAACACCGAACCAAATGCTTTCCGGAAAATTTGGATCGCATGCAAAAGAGTTTCAGCCGTGTTTCGACACCCCCTAAAATGGCAATGCAGTTTCCCCAGTCCACCTCGGCTTCGACGCCGGTCTGTGGATCTGATGGTATAAATACCTCACGACCACTAACGCCCAATCTCAATTTTGCCTCGCGAACATATCGCCGGACAGTTGTCTCAGATCCTTGAAAAGCATGCTCCTGTTTGAGACGATTAAAAACCCGCACCGCCGTATGCCGCTGCTTTTTGGGACGATCCTTATCATCCTTCAACCATCGGTCGATGGTTCTAATATAGGGGGCCAAAACAGGGTATGCTTGTCCAATCCTTGGCTTATAACCGCTGTATTCTCCCCGAAGAACCTTCTTAACTGTATTTTTGGAATGTCCCGTCTCCCGGGCAATTTGTTTTATGGCTTTGCCATAAACCCTATGTGCCGTCCGTATGTAGCTGTATTGATCCACCGTGAGCATTCTCCTTTCTGCCTCCAGCATAGGATTGATATTTAGCAATCCTTCTTACCAGAGGTCCACTCAGGGGGGTCAATTTTAGGTTGTCGTTTTGGCCTTTAGGGGGTCAGTTTTAGGTTAGCGAAA
>ADZZ01000268.1 GCA_000179315.1 delta proteobacterium NaphS2 | reverse complement strand
GCGTTCCTGAAATCACGGCTTTCAAAATATTTTCAGGCAGGGCCTCAACCAGATCAAGCCGTCGTTTCACAAAACTTTTGTCGCGTCCTATCCGGGCTGCGATATGGGAGAGGCTGCACCCGAACCGCCGATGTAATTCCTGAAGCAAAACCGACTGCTCAATGGCTTCCCATTGCCGTTCATTGGTTTTGGCCAAAAGCGAAAACATGGCATTTTGTTCGTTTTCTTCTGATAAATGGACACATATTTGGTCCTTTCCGCAGGCACGAAGCGCTCGAACACGCAAGTACCCATCAACCAGAATCAGTTTGTCTTTCTCTGTAACAACCAGGGCCGGAACGATTTGCCCGTAAGTTTCGATGGAATCCCGCAATTGCTTTAAAGCCTGGTGGTTCATGATCCGGCAATGAGCGTAGCGCAATTCCAGCAGATGAATATCAACTGTTCGGGTTGATCCCACGTCCTTTCTCCCGAATGATTTCCTGTACGGTTTCTCCAAGACTGAACCATCCCCCGTTCCGGACTTCCTTCACAGGTTTCACGATCACTGGACGATCCGGAAGGGAAAGCACCTGAAACACACGGCCGTCAAATCCAATCAGGTCCTTGTCCAGCAAGCGATTACGGGCATTGATATATTGATCTGCATCCACCCTTAGAATCCGGCAGATTTTGTCGTAGCCGTAATAAGACAGCCCGTTTTTGTCAGATACCACCACCAGAAAAATGTAGAGCAGCAGTTCAATATGACTCAGGCTCTCCCAAAAACCCTTTCGCAAAAAGCGATGTTCAATAAAGGCAAAACCGCCGGCGATTTTGCGTATTCGTTTTGGAAAAGAGGCTTTTTAACCATCATGTGAACACCTCCGGAACAGTTTGTGGATGATTGCCGTAGCCTCGGCGGGGAAAATCTTTCACAATAACACCCCATGAGCCGCAAAAACGGCATCTCGGACCCA
>ADZZ01000269.1 GCA_000179315.1 delta proteobacterium NaphS2 | reverse complement strand
CGTATGGTTGAGAATGCATCAATTGACGCTGCAAAAGATTGCAGAACTCTTGTTGGACGAAGCCGCTACGCGGCAGACAATTCCAGCGATTTTTTTCTCCCAGATTAACTGCTGTAATCTCCTCCAACTTTGTAATAAAAAGAAATCATCAAGGAAGGCGCATTTGCCTTTCATTTCAATCATTACAAGGAGGAGATTACAATGGATACCACCATGCCAAAAAATTCGCAATTCAACAAGTATTACCGGAAGCACCAGAAATACCTGAAACTCAATGGATTACGGCCAAAAACCATTGAGGCGTACTCAAGGGCGATCAGGCGAATCGGAAACTATTTCGATTGCAGGATCGTCAATCTTACATCCGACCAGTTGCTTGACTATTTTAATGAGCTTCTGGAATGCCATTCCTGGAGTACGGTCAAGCTCGATCTGTATGGTCTGAAGTTCTTTTACGCCAGGGTACTGAACAAAACCTGGGAAGACATCCCCTTAATCAAACCGCCAAGAACATCCAGGATCCCGGATATTCTATCCATTGAGCAGCTCAACCGGCTGTTCGCCGAAACCAACAAGTTGAGCTACAAAGTCTTTTTCTTTACCACCTACAGCATGGGGCTGCGCCTTGGCGAAGGAATCAGGCTGACTGTCGGTGATATCGACTCCGTCAATATGCGAGTTCATATTCGCGACGCCAAGGGCAACAAAGACCGGCTGGTGCCGCTGCCTGAAAATACTCTGCGCGTGCTGAGAAATTTCTGGCAGGTTCACAAACATCCCCATTTCCTTTTTCCAAGCCGGAAAAGAGGTCTGAATAATGCCCACCTGGTTCAGCAGCCACTGGACAGAGGCGGCATCCAGACCGCCATGAAAGCCGTTGTCAGACAACTCGGCATAAAAAAAAATTTCATGCCATTCCCTGCGGCACAGCTATGCAACGCATATGCTGGAAGCAGGC
>ADZZ01000270.1 GCA_000179315.1 delta proteobacterium NaphS2 | reverse complement strand
TTCCAGATACCCCGCTGGAATTTCCTCGGTCCCGATTTCCAAAAGCAATTCCGCCGTCATAGTCGTCATCCATTCTTATCGATTGTTAAGGGGATATCCCATCTCCTCGCGCTGAGCCAGATAGTTTTTGGAACTGAGACGCGCCAGATGCCTGATGCGATCAATATACCGTGTCCGTTCCGTCACGCTGATAGCGCCTCGGGCGTCCAGCAGATTGAACGTGTGGGAACACTTAAGGCAGTAATCATAGGCCGGCAGCACCAGCCCGGCAGTCCCCACCCTTATCCCTTCCTGTTCATACTTGTGAAACAGATCCAGCAGCATCTCCACGTCGGCCATTTCAAAATTGTAAACGGAAAGTTCCCATTCACCTTTTTGATGGACATCCCCATAGGTCAAGTGGTCATTCCACATGAGATCGTAAACGCTTTCCTTCTCCTGCATATACATGGCGATTCGCTCAAGACCGTAGGTCACTTCCACACTGATGGGGTCCAGTCGAATGCTGCCGGCTTGTTGAAAATACGTAAATTGGGTAATCTCCATGCCATCGAGCCAGACCTCCCACCCCAGACCCGACGCGCCCAGGGTCGGCGATTCCCAGTCATCCTCCACAAAACGGATATCGTGCTCGAGTGGATCAATCCCAAGGGATTTGAGACTTCCCAGGTAGACGTCCTGAATATCAATGGGCGATGGTTTGACAATCACCTGGTACTGGTAATAGTGGCCCAGACGGTTGGGGTTCTCCCCGTAGCGGCCGTCCGTCGGCCTGCGTGAAGGCTCTACATAAGCAACGGACCACGGTTCGGGCCCGAGCACCCGCAAAAGGGTTGCCGGATTAAAGGTCCCCGCGCCCACTTCCAGGTCGTAGGGCTGTTGGATAAGGCAACCGTAATCGGCCCAGTATTGCTGCAAAGTTGTTATCAGTTCTTGAAAGTTCATGGAATTCCTCACTTTCCTCAAAAATC
>ADZZ01000271.1 GCA_000179315.1 delta proteobacterium NaphS2 | reverse complement strand
CCATTCGGACTTCTGCTGAACATCATTCTGATTTTTATAACGGGGTGCAGTGTCTCCCCGCAACATGCTGCACCGCAAAATGCCGCCCCCTATCATCTCACGGTGCTGTTCACCAACGATACCCACGGACACCCGGTTAAATTTTCAAACCATTCAATTCCGGATATGGGAGGGCTTCCAGCACGGGCCACCCTCGTAAAAAAGATCAGAAAGACCCATGAAAACGTTTTGCTGCTGGATGCCGGAGACATTAACACGGGGCATTCGGTCTCCAACTTTTTCAAGGCGAAACCGGATATTCTTGGGTACAACTACATCGGTTATGATGCCATGGTTCTGGGGAATCATGAATTTGACAATCCCATGGATGTCCTTCGAGAGCAGATGGACCTTGCCGATTTCCCGTTTCTTTCCGCCAATGTGAAAGACCAGAGCGGGGAACTGGTCACAGTTCCTTACATCATCAAACGATTTTCCGGATTTAACGTGGGCATTTTCGGAATCACGACAACGGGGACCAGGACTTCCGCTGATCCCGACCACGTGAAAGACCTCATCTTTGAAGACGAAGTGGCCGTAGCGAAAAAACTGGTCTCCCGGCTGAGAAAAGAGGTCGATGTCATCATTGCGCTCACCCATCTGGGGATCTATGCGCAAAACAGCCGCGGTTCCAAAAGGCTCGCGGCTGAAGTTCCTGGAATTGACCTGATCGTTGACGGTGAAACCCATACCAAAATAACAGCCCCTCTGATTGTCATTGATCCCGAATCGAACCGTCAGACATTGATTGTCCAGGCGTGGCAGTGGGGGCTCGTTCTGGGAAAAATAGATCTCTCCATTCAGGACAAACGGATCGTCGATTACAATATGGAAATAATCCCCATCAATCTGAAACGATCCATCAAGACACCGGATGGCCGGAAGAAAATTGAATTTGTCGGGGAACCGATTATGGAAGATCCTGCGCTTCTTGCACTGCTTCAACCTTACGCGGACAAAGTGCATCGATTCCTTTCCGGAAAAATCGGATATGCGCAAGGCCCCTTTTTAAATGATGACGGCAGATACCGTGAAACCGCCCTGGGCGATCTGGTGACCGATGCCATGCGCTGGCATCTGAGACGGTTCAAACCGGACTTTGCATTGACCAACAGCGGCGCCATTCGCGCCGGTATTTCCGAAGGACCGGTGACCCGAGAGACCATTTACAACATCCTTCCCTTTGAGAGCTCCCTGGTATTTGTCAACCTCACGGGAAGCCAGGTTCAAGCCCTTTTTGATTTCATCGGCACCACCCAACCGGGTGAAGGCGCTTTTCCGCAAGTCTCAAGGGGCGTTCGTTTCACCCTGAACCTGAAGAAAGGGACCTGTGAAGATATCCTGATCAATGACGCTCCCATTGATCCCGATAAATCCTACGGCGTTGTAACAAATTCCTATCTGTCAAAAGGGGGGGACGGCTATGACGTGTTTCCCGAAATCATGGACCGGTTTGATTCATCCACCTTTCAAAGAGATGCACTGGTTGCCTATATTGAACACCTTAAAGGCAACCTTGTTCCCAAAGTCCACCAGAGGATAAAGATCCTGCCCTGAAGACGGCCCGTCAAAATCCAAAAGAGTCATTTCATGAATACCAATCAAACAAGCGAACTTAAGGCCCCCCGCATTGAGCAAATTGAAATCTTTCGTCAGGGCATGGCCCTGCTTCCTTCTCCTACGGACAAAAGACCGGGCGTCTCGTTTTATATTCCCGGAAACGATTTCCAGCTCACACAACGGTTCTGTACCTGCACCCTTTCAAAAAAGCGCACCTGCACGCATCAGAGGGCGCTCACAAAAGCTTTCAAGTCTCTGGGCGATCAATCCGCCGGAAACTCCTTTGAAGACCGCTTTTCCGCGAGCATCTGGTACCGAATGGCCGCCATTTTAGGGGAGAACTCCAGTGAATCCGGGCAATCGGTGGATTTCCGAAGGGGAAAAAAAGACAGGGAGAATATCCTGAAGGTTATGGATTCGGATGGAGAAATCCTGGCGCATTATTATTCACCCGGACCTGACCGAAAGCGTTTTCTGGAGCGTTGCGCATCGACCATTGCCCATGACGGTGTTCCGAATAGAGCCTGGGCGCTCTCACGCCTGTGTGACATGACGCGAACCGAAAACGAAAAAATGATGAATGCCCGGGGATTTAAAACCCGAAAACAGGTCTTTGAAGCAAGCTTCTGGTACAAATGCGCCTACCATTGTTTCAGGGAATTCGAGCCGGGGACATCCGGGGAGAGCAGTTGCACATTTGAGCCGGCCATTTCCCAGAAGACAGGCCGCTTTACGGTATCCTGTCTGTCGCCGGACGGACAACTTCTGATCCGCCTTTTCATTCCTCGAAACAAAGTCAGAAAACTCCTTTCAACCTTTCGGGAATATCTGCCCGGTCAGCACGGGCTGGCCATCCATCCCGTTCCCTTGAAATCCATTTTCAAAATCACACAGAATACGGAACTGGATCTGGAAATCAGGCCCCAGATTCAGCTGATTCAGGAAAACGGTGAAGAGACCTTTTTCGAAAACAAAGCCCTTGAAAAATTTACCTACGGAAACCTGGTCTACCTTAAGGAAATGGGAATCCTGGCACAGCTGGAAACACCGGACAAACCCAGAAAGTTCAAGGCGCCGGTGAAAATGGTCCTTAAAAAATCCCAGGTACCCGTGTTCCTGGAAGAATACGAGGACGATCTCAACGGTGGCCCATTTCTGTTGGATGACAACCTCACCAACCTCAAAATATTCAAAGAATTCGATTGCATCGAAATCAGGCCTGAAAGTCTTGAACGCGAATGGTGGTGGTTGTCCGTCCGGTACGGTTTTGGAAATCAGCGCATTTCTCTGGCTGAAATACTGAAAGCCCGTAACGGCGGGCAGCGTTATATCACCACCGATGCCGGCTGGATCGATTGCGACGCTGAAGCATTCAAGAATCTGGCCGAAATGGCCGACAACATCTCACTTGAGAAACATTCCGGTTCAGAGGAAACTGTTGGAATCTCCCGTATGGATCTGTTTCGCCTGCAAGCCCAAAGCCCCAAGCCGGTTGCCATTGAAGGTGAAGAAAAGCCTGTGGAACTGTTCAAAAAAATGCTGGCGCTCAAACCCGCCGAACCTCTGTCCCATCCTAAGGGGCTGCGTTCCATATTGCGCCATTATCAGGCCCTTGGGACGGAATGGATTCATTTTTTGCATCAAAACGGATTCGGCGGTCTGCTCTGCGACGATATGGGCCTTGGAAAAACCCACGAGGTGATGGCATTCATGGTGGGCTTGCTGGAGAGGGAGACTCACGGGGACCCTTTTCTGGTGGTGTGCCCCACAACGGTTTTAAGCCACTGGAAAAACATCGTCAACAAATATGCCCCGGTGCTGAAACCCGCCGTCTACCACGGACAGAAGAGGGACTTGGAAGAGGCGCTTTGTGATCATCCTTTGCTCCTCACCTCCTACGGTATTCTGAGGCGGGATATTGAGGCACTTGAAACGCTGCGCTTTTCGGTGGCCGTATTTGATGAAATTCAGAACCTGAAAAACACCCAGACACAACTTTATCAAGCCGCCGGAAGAATCCACGCCCCCATGAAACTGGGACTGACCGGCACCCCCATTGAAAACCGTTTGGGAGAATTGAAGGCCCTCCTGGACCTGACCCTGCCCGGTTACCTTGGAAAAGATGCGGATTTTGATCGCCGCTATGTGAACCCCATTGAAAACCAAAACGATGAAACAAGAAAAGCACACCTTTCCGCCCTCATTTCGCCTTTTACACTGCGCCGCAGAAAAGAAAGCGTTCTTGGCGATCTTCCCGACAAAATCGAGGACATCCGCACCTGTGAACTTTCGGAAGATCAGGTAAAGCTGTACCGTGACGTCATTTCAAGCAGAGGACACGATCTGGTCCATAACCTGAGGGAGCCAAGGAAATCCATTCCCTACATTCACATCTTTTCACTGCTCAACCTGCTCAAACAAATCTGTAACCATCCCGCACTGATAAACGGCAACATAGACGACTATCAGAATTTCCAATCCGGAAAATGGGATTTATTCAAAGAACTGCTTGAAGAAGCCCTAGCAAGTGGCCAGAAAGTGGTCATTTACAGCCAATTTTTGAACATGATTGACATTATGGAAAAGTATCTTGCACAGACGGGCACAAATTTCGTCTCCTTGACCGGCAGGACCACCAACCGGGAAAAAATCATTGAACGCTTCAATGAGGACTCCGAGTGTCGGGTATTTGTGGGGAGCCTTAAGGCAGGTGGGGTGGGGATCGATCTGGTGGCCGCGTCAGTGGTAATCCACTATGACCGATGGTGGAATGCCGCAAAAGAGGATCAAGCCACGGACCGCGTACACCGAATCGGCCAGAAAAAGGGTGTGCAGGTGTTCAAACTGGTGACCGAAGGCACTTTGGAAGAGAAAATCGCCGCCATTATTGCCAAAAAACGAAACCTCATGGACAGCGTGGTGGAGGAAAGCGATCCCGGCATCATGAAAAGCTTCACCCGGGAGGAGCTGATCGAACTCCTGGAAATTCCCTGCCATGAACCCTTGGAATCAATGCCGGACCAACCGAACTGGATCTGATCACTTCCGCCCTTTAACTTCTTTCAATGCCTGGTATTTCGTCACCCATTTACCGTCATTAGTCATTGAATGAATCTTGCGAACAGGCAATGTCGGACTTAAAGGGGAAACAGGGACACTGTAATAAGTTCCTCCGGGTGGAAATGACAAGCCTAGAAACCCGATGAGAATGGAAAAAATCATGTTTCGCATTTCAGTCTTCCCTATGAATCGTAAAGAATGTCTGAAGTGATGGCGGACAGGTCGGGGCATCCGGTCAACTTCATGGCCCGTTTGAGTGTGTTCCGAAGTCGCTCCATTTGTAGTCGCACCCCCAGTGAGCCGCCTCCCACGGCAGCTCGGATAACATCTCGGCCGATCAGTACCGCGTCGGCGCCCAGAGCGAGCATCTTGATAACATCGTAGCCCGTGCGGACGCCCCCGTCTGCAGTGATGAGTGCGTTTTCGCCGACCCTGTCAACAATGGCGGGCAATACCTCCGCCACCCCCGGCGTATGGTCCAGAACCCGGCCTCCGTGGTTTGAAACGGCGATCACGCGAACCCCGGCTTCCACACAGGCCTCCGCATCTTCCGGCGTCATGATTCCTTTGGCAATGAAAGGCAGGGATGTAAAAGCCACCAGTGCTTTCAGATCTTTAATCGATTTCCGGAACACCGGCTGTCCATTTCTTTCCATGATGGTAGAACCACACCCGTCCAGATCCACTCCCGTTGCAGGGCATCCGGCTTTCTCAGCACGTTCGATCAGGCCCTTGAGGACATCCTGTGATCTGGGTTTGAAAATCGGGACCCCATATCCCCCCTCCGATTCCAAAGCATCCAGAGCAGGCGTGTTTTCCGCCGTGTAGAACCAGGTATCGCCCCGCCAGGCCAGCGCCCCCATTTCGCGACACCCGCGAATAGTGGCCCGACAGAAATCCACCTCGCCCATGGCATCATTGTATCGTGAAATCCCAGCCGTGGAAGACCCCATGATAGGCACGGAAAGCTTCAGATCGAAGAATAAAAAGGACGGGTCCGGATCAAAATGATCTCCCACCAGCCTTGTCTGTAAACGCAGCCGTGCCAGGGACGTCACATTGGCGGCAAAACTTGCCCCGGATCCGGCGCCGCCCAAGCCGATCGGTTTGCCGTATGCCTCCCGTTGACAGATCCTGTCGGAGTCCCCGTTGCAATGGGGGTACGCTGCACAAATTCCCTTCAATTTTGTGCGAGCCCTGTCACGCACCTGTTCCAGGGTTTCAAATGGACCGACAAGATTGACCCCGCTTGCGTCACGCGATTGTTCAGCCAAAGGGATGATGGAAGCGGATCCCGCACCGCACTTCACACAAGACTCGGGGATTTCCTTTTCTGTTTTTTGCTCCTGGTAACATATGGTGCAAAACCATTCAACCATAATGGCCCTCCTTTTTTGATGAAAAACACAATCATTAAATACAAACACGATCCAAATGAGTATTTGCGAAAAATTAGCACATGCGATCCGGCAGTGCAAATACTGTTATTGTGTGGCGCCCCAAGCACCGGTAAGAATTCTGGAAGGAGCAATACAGAGACCAGTCAGTGAAATCATGATCCAAGGGGTTGCTTGACGTGATAGATCAGCACAGGTTTCTTAATGTTTTTGAGCCGTTGCGGCCCGATACATTCACTGATGTAAGGTGGTTCCAGGTGCGCATGTGTCTCCGGCCCCACATAGAGCTGGCTTTTACGGGACAGACAACCGATGCGCGCTGCAAGTACCGTCACCAGCCCGGAAGCCGTATAGACCCACCGTTCTCCGGAGAGGCTTTTCATCTTGGTGGAGCCGACCCATGCTTCCCCGGAATTGATTCCCAGGTGCAGATGAACAGGCCCCCAGGGAAATTTCACCTCACGGTTCAAGCGGCTGTTCTCCGCAATAATCTCCATGGCGCATGCAACCGCGCTCCGGCTCAGGTCTTCGAGTGTTCCGCCTTTAAAGATGATCATTAGGCCGTCCCCTGCCGTCTCGATGATCTCTCCGTTGTAACGCCTGATGCATTCCAGATAAGAAGAGAAATGTCTTTCCACCATGTCATTGACCAGCATCGGGTCATATCCTTCGGTTATGGCGGAAAACCCTTCAATGTCGATAAACAATATACTGACATCCATGGGCGCCTTTTCCATATCCAGTTCCTCGGGATCCTGTTCAATCAATTCAGCCACCGAAAACGGTACGAATTTTAGAAGATGGGCCTTGATCTTTTCAAGCATTTCCAGCTTTGTGAGTGTCTCTTCCAGCTTTTCGGAATGGCTTTTTACATCTTCATAGAGTTGTGCGTTTTCCAGTGCAATCGCCAGTTGAGAGGCCAGCGATCTGAGCAGATCCTCATCCTCGTCATCGAAAATACCGCCGCGTTTGTTGAGGGCTTGGGTAACGCCGATCACATGGCCTCCCCGGTTGAAGATGGGGGCGCTCAGGACGGTGCGGGTCCGAAAGCCCGTCTGAGAATCCACTTCCGGATAAAATCGCGAATCCCGGTAAGCGTCCTTTACGTTCAGTATCCGGCCGGTGGTGGCACACAGTCCGGCAAGACCCAGTGATCGGGGGAACCGGATCTCCACCACTTCAACCCCTTCGGCAAATCTGGACCAGAGTTCGTCGGTTTCGGAATCCACCAAAAAAAGGGTGCTTCGCTCGGCATTCAGGGCCTGGGATATCTTCTCCACGATCTTGAAAATGAGTGCATCAAGGTCCAGGGTCTGGGCCACGGAAGTGGTCACATCCAGCAGGATGCCCATTCGGTCATGGTAGGTGGTGACCTTTTGAAAGAGCCTGAAATTCTCCACGGCCATGGCCGCCTGATGGGCAAATACCGAAAAAATCCGCTCGTCTTGAGAACCGAAGACGCCCTCCTTTTTGTTGATGACCTGAATAACGCCGATGGGTTGTCCCATGAGGTTTCTGATGGGAGCGCACAAAATCGTTCGGGTTCGAAATCCCGTCTCCCGGTCTACGGATTCATCAAATCGTGAATCTTCGTAGGCGTCACGGATATTGACGGATTCATTATGTTGCGCGGCCCAACCCGCGACGTCCTGGCCCAAGGGGATACGGATCTCCTCCGTCCCCATGCCCATGGCGACTTTTGACCATAATTCACCGTTCACACGATCCAGCAAAAATAAAGAGGCACGCTCTGAATCCATTACTTCGCATGCCACCGTCACGACCCTTTGAATCAATCCCTCAACACCTGCCCGAACCGTCATGACCTGGGACGTGTCCATCAACTTTGAAAGGCCTTTTAGAGACCTTTCCGTCAGTTCCTTGCTGACGGCGATTTCCTGAAGCCGGTAATCCGTGCGATGCAACCGCTCAGCCATAAGGCTCAGAAAATTTCCGGCGAGCGTCGGCACCCGATCAAAGATTTTTTGCAGATCTGCATAGTTTATTTTCAGCAACTGGGATTCCGACAGGGTTTTGACTGAGGCCGAACGGTAGCCGTCAGTAAAGAAACCCATCTCTCCGATGCTTTCACCGGGTTCCACGTAAGCCAGAAGTATCTCCTCTCCATACTCGCCCCTCCGATACACTTTGAGCCGGCCGCTCACCAATACGTAAAAACACTCGCCTTCCGTGTCCTGAGTGATGAATTCCCGATTTTCGGGAATGCCGACCTCTGAGGCCCACGCACCCAGTGCGGCCAATTCGTGAGGATTCATTTCCGAAAAAATGGCGCTCCCGGCCAAGCGGTCCAATCGCTGGTCGAGAACCGCCTTACGAAGGGCATCAGGTGTTACGGCCCCGGATTCCACAAGGATTCGACCGATCGGTTTGTGTTGCCGTGTATTTGCTTCTTCAGGTTGGGAAGAAAGCGCCTTTACGATCAATTCCGGATCACACTTCAGGTATTGGCCGAGTTTCTTACCAGACTGACCTTTCGTGTTTTTCATATAAAGATCTCCATCAGAAAAAGAAGGCCCTTTTATGACCGGTTCGGCATGGTTGGAAACAAACGAGGTATTATCGGTCGAAAATGAACCGGATTCATTATTTCGCAACGAACACCCCATTGTCAAATGCTTTTCCCGGACCACATGCCTGCCATTAAACGCAATCGCTGTTTCAATCTGTCTTTTCCTGCTCCCTAACACCGAAACCCCACTGCCTTGCTTTCCCTATTAACTTCCATTCCACAATGTGTTATCTTTCCGTCATCTTCTGAAAAAAGCCTTAAATCCGAATTATGGAGGATTATGGAAACAATCGGTCTTGGACGATGCTGGGAAGACATGCCCGTGGGTTATAAATTCAAAACAGTGGGGCGAACCATTACGGAAACGGACCTGGTAAACTTTATTGGAAACAGCGGTATGGTTGAAGTGCTCTTCACGGACACCCATTATGCCCGGCAACACGCCCCCGGCGGAGGTCGCATTGTTCCGGCGGCATTGCTGTTTGGTATTGCGGAAGGCCTCACCATTCAAGCCACCCTCCAGGGAACCGGACTGGCGTTTATCCAAATGGCGTTGGAAGTGAAAGGCCCGACCTTTGCGGGTGATACCATCCATGTGGAAGCGGAAGTCATTGAATCCCGCCCATCATCAAAAAATCCTACCCGCGGTCTGGTCCGCACCCGCAACCAAATCGTCAACCAGAAAGGGGAAACAGTCATCATGTATACGCCCCTTCGCCTCATGGTAGGAAAAGCGCTGCTGAAGTCCCACTGGGAAACGACACCTTGAGATCAATCAAGCGGAACGCCCTTTTTTCAAAAGTGAGATCGACCATTGCCAAAAATCCAGGGTTATATTTGCTGTTAGTGCACCATTACCCGCGAAAGCAGGCGGCCGACCCGCTTGAGACTCTGCAAACTGTCGGCTGCCATGAAATGATCAACGTAAGGAAGGGCCGTGTTCATTCCCCGGCAGAGGGGTTCATAATCCGGATCTCCGGCCAGAGGGTTCAACCAGATGACTGTGTGACATTTTCGGTTTATCTGCGCCATCTCCCTTCTCAGAAGGTCTTTGGCACCCAAATCCCACCCATCACTCAACACCACCACAACGGTTCGCTGGCTGAGGAGCCGCTGTCCGTGTTTTTCATTGAATTGGTGCAAGGAAAAACCGATCCGGGTGCCGCCGGACCAATCCGGCACCTCCTCTGCCATATGGGAGAGAACCTTTTCAAAACTCATATGGCGGATACTGAAGGTGATGGAGGTAAGGGTTGTTGAAAACACAAACACCTCGGCCCTTGACCCGATTCCTCGAAGGCCCAGCAGAAAGGGCATGACAAACTGTGCATAGCGGTCCATGGAACCGCTCACATCCGCCAGGATCACCAGACGCTTGAGCCGCAGCTTTTTTCGTTTGAAGAAAAGCGCCAACGGAATGCCGCCGGTCTTTAGACTTTTCTTGATAATCCGTTGGAAATCCATGCCACCGGATTTTTTCGTCCTTTTTAAGCGCCTGGACCTGTCCACCTGAAAAGGGGCCACCATTCTTTTAAGTGCAAGGCTGGCCACCTGAACATCGGCCTGATTGAAACGGCTGAGATCCTTCTTTTCAACCATACTGACAATGGGACTGTAAGCAATACCTTCAAGCCACTCCTTGTCTCTTGAAAGCATATCTCCCTTGACCGGTTCGCATTCCGCCGCAAGCTGGCGCCCCTTCCCTTCCCCGTTGTTTCGCCCATTGGGGTCGGATTTCTTTGGCGCATCCTCTCCACCTTCAAATTCCTCATCAACGGTTACCCAGAATTCGTCAAAAAGCGATTGAAACTGGGCCCATTCAAGGTCGGTTGTTGTCAGGATGGAGCGAAGGCAGAAGAAAAAATCCGATCTGTCTTCAAGGCCGATTGTCTGAACGGCCCGCAAGGCATCGTACACACCACTTTGAAAAACCCTGAAACCGCGATCCCTCAAAAAGGCCGCAAATGCGATCATTTTCCTTGTCAAACCGTTTTGTTCATGTTCCATGGAAGACCTTTTTGAAGAGAGAGATCATGCTTCTCCTGGACGGTGAAGGTACGCCTCCCGACTTTCCGTATCTGACCAGATCTCTTGATTGAACCGCGCAATATCTTCCTGGTATTTCAGAAAACACCCAAGGGTCTCGATGATCACCTTTTCATCCAGATATTTTCTTTCCATGGCCATGAGTGCCCTGGCCCAGTCGAGGGTTTCTGACACACCCGGCTTTTTCAAAAAATCAAAAGACCGGATCTTCTGCATGAAGTGGGTTATCTGCCGGGCGAATTGGGATTCAATCCCCGGCAGACGCGCCATGATGATCTCATGCTCCTTTTCAAAGGAAGGGTAATCAATCCAGTGATACAGGCAACGCCGTTTAAGGGCGTCATGAACATCCCGCGTGCGGTTTGAGGTCACCACAACCATGGGTTTCTTTTCCGCCTTCAAGGTACCGATTTCGGGTATGGTGATCTGAAAATCGGAAAGCACTTCCAGAAGAAACGCCTCAAATTCCTCATCGGACCGGTCGATTTCGTCAATGAGAAGAATGGGTGGCTTGTCATCGGATTTTCGAATGGCCTCAAGTAGAGGGCGCTCCACCAAAAATTCGGGCCGGTAGATCATTTCCTCGATTTCATCGCTTTTTTTATCCCCCCGCTCTTGTAGTCGAATGTGCAACAGTTGCTTGGGGTAATTCCATTCATAGAGCGCCGTAGAAGAATCAAGGCCCTCGTAGCACTGAAGGCGAATCAGATCCGTTTTGAACAGCTTCGCCATCACAATGGCCACTTCGGTTTTCCCCACACCCGGCTCACCTTCCAAAAAGATCGGTTTTTCCAGTTTGTGGGACAGAAAAAGTACGGTGGCCAATGCCCGATCCGCCACATAGTATCCCTGGGCCAGCTCATCGACCACCTGTTCTATGGATTCAAAATGGGATGACAAATGAATGCCTCCTTTCATAGCATTTCCGAACAAGTCTCTTGGGTAATGCCAATATTAAAACAGATCCTTGATTTGAAAACAGCTATACTCTATGATGAAAAGAAAGGTCAAGTTATCGGACCCTGAATGTCATGCATCGTTTGAACAAGACAAATCGGCCATGAAAAGAGGGAAAAAGGGAAAGGCCCCTTCACCCCTTCTGCTGCGCGAACTGGCAGCACTGGAGGATGCCGCTTCGGCAAGGGGGATACAAATTCATTACGATCGTCTGGAAGCTGCCGGTTTAATGCTTAAAAGCGGCCTGTGCGCCTTAAACGGCGAATATCACCTTTTTATTGAAAAACGAAAATCCGTTGCCGACAAGATTGCATTTCTTAAACATCAACTTGAACAAGAGCTCCCAACGCCTTGACATCAATCAATCGATCAACAAAGCAGACTTTAAAACTCACCGTTCATACCAATGTGCGTGGAGAACAGCTAAACATCCCTCAAAGCCTTGTGGCGAACCCGATACCCATCAAAAAGCGGGTTCTCAAAAAGTGGGTGTCGCTGTCGTGCGCCTTCTTCTTGTGCCAGATTTTAATTCTCTTTTATCCGCACGGGGCAAAAGCAAAAAAATGGCTGCCCTGCAATCAGCAGATCAAAACCACCGATTCCTTCCTGCTTGCAACGCCTCAAGGGAAGGTGCTTTTTGAAAAGAACGCCGACAAACAGCGGGTTCCTGCATCAACCCTCAAGATACTGACGTCTTTGGCGGCACTCGACCATTTCGGCACGTCTTATCGCTTCACGACTGAATTCTACAAGGATAAGAGCGGCAACCTGAAAATCAAAGGCTATGGGGATCCGCTTTTGGTCTCGGAAGCCCTGACCCAGATCGCTGAAATTCTGGCAGGAAATGGGGAACCTTTTCGTAACATTATTTTGGACGACACTTATTTTGAACGGGAAATTCACGTACCCGGATGCGATAACACCACAAATCCCTATGACGCACCCATTGGTGCACTTTGCGCGAATTTCAACACCGTGGCCTTCCGAACGGGAAAAAACGGCGGTTTCTACTCCACCGAGCGTCAGACACCCATGATCCCATTCATGATCCGGCAGATTCGCTCCCAGGGACTCAGGAGCGGAAGACGCACCTTTACCCATGACTCAAAAGTCGCCGCCCTCTATGTGGGAGAATTGCTGCGATGCCTGCTCAAGAAAAGAGGGGCCCAAGTAACGGGAAAAATCCAATTTGGATCGGTTTCCCGAAAAGACACCCTTATTTTCACCTACCAATCCCTTTTTCCCATGAAAACCGTTGTCCGGAAAATGCTCCACGCTTCAAGCAATTTCATGGCCAACCAGATTTTTGTGGCGCTGGGCGCGGCCGTTTACGGACCACCGGGCACACTGGACAAAGGCGTCCGCGCTACCCGGGCCTACATCAAAAGGGAGCTGGGTCTTACGCATTATAAGATCGTTGAAGGTTCAGGCTTGTCGAGAAAGAATCATCTCTCCGCCTACGACATGCTGGCCATACTGGAAAAATTCAAACCGTACAAAGATCTTCTCAAAAGCCAAAACGACGTGCGGTACAAAACGGGCTCTCTGCGTGGCATCAGAACGCGAGCCGGATATATAGAAAGCCAGCTTGGCCCCTGCTGTTTCGCTGTTTTTTCAACCGGAAAGGGTCAAACATGCCCGCCATGGTCCGCTGCCTCAAAAATGCTTTGGAAAAGGCTGCTTCCCCCCGGACGGGGATGATCAGCCTCCATCCGAGACGGAATCTTCCCGGTTCTTAGGGCCTCGGCAAAACATGAGCGATATCCGCCGGTTTAGGATTACTTCTTTTTAAAAAGGGCCTCCAGAGCCGCCCTTGCATCCCCATTTCTGCCCCCTTTTTCGGCGGGCGTCCCTCTCGGCCTGTAATATCCACAGAAATTGGCGCGCTCTTTGTCCGTAATCCGCTCCGCCATCACTTCCTTGCATTCGTTATAGGCATGCTGGTCAAAGAACTGGCACTGTTTGCAGCACCTTAAATCCCTTGTACACTGGGGACATGTGTCATTTCGCATGACCTTGTCTTCCAGTTCGATCTCCGTCCCGCAAAAAGCACAAAACATCAGTATTCCTCCATAAGACCCTGTTTAACCGGGTACAAACAATTGACAAAAGACATTCAAACACCTACAGTTTTTGTAATGGGTTTGAAAGAAAAAACATTTGAAGTTCTGGATCATACCGCCGACCTTGGAATTTTGGTGAACGGAGCAGATCTGAAAAGTTTGTTCCAAAACGCGGCCCATGCCATGCTGCAAATCATGATGGATTTTCAACCCGAACAAACGGGCATAATCCGTAACATTTCCGTGGAAGCATCTGATCTCCCTGATCTGATGGTTCACTGGCTGGGCGAAATCCTTTATTTTTTCGAAGGGGAGGGCCAATGGGTTATTGAAACCAAAATACATGACATCACATCCGTTCATCTTGATGCACAAATTGAAACGATCCCTTTCTCATCGATCATGCAAGAACACCTGACCGAAATTAAGGCCGTCACGTACCACCAGATTGAGGTCCTTCACGACAACGCGGGGGCGTGGAAGGCCAGAATCATATTTGATCTTTGACGGCATTTTTGAAGGACCGGCGTATGCCCGATCCAGTGAATGAAATACAAATAGGTTGGCGTTATATACCATGACATTAACACCGAAAAAAATTGACTCCTGCCGCTGGCTCATCCCCAGAGACGGCGACATGCGGGTACCGGGAATGGTCTTTGCAAACGAAATAATGATGCGGTCCATCGAGAAAGACCAGAGCCTGGAACAGGTCAGAAATGTAGCCACCCTGCCCGGAATCGTGGGCCACTCCCTCGCCATGCCGGATATCCACTGGGGATACGGTTTTCCCATCGGCGGCGTGGCGGCTTTTGATCCGGATGAGGGCATCGTCAGTCCCGGCGGCGTTGGCTATGACATCAACTGCGGATGCCGTCTCATGACCACCCGCCTGAAAGCGGATGACATACAGCCCCATATCAGAGATATGGTTTATGCCTTGTTTAAAGGCATTCCAGCCGGCGTTGGATCCACGGGGATGCTTCGTCTCAGCAAATCAAAACAGAGAGACGTGGCCGTCCGTGGCGCGGCCTGGGCAGTTAAACAGGGTTACGGTACAGCGCGTGATCTCGAAAAAACAGAAGATCGGGGCGTGCTGCCGGGGGCCGACCCCTCCGTCTTGAGTGAACGGGCTGTCCGGCGGGGTCTGAACCAACTGGGCACACTCGGGTCAGGCAATCATTTTCTGGAAATCCAACGGGTTGACAAAATTTATGATCGTGAAAAAGCCATACGTTTCAACTTGTTTGAAGATCAAATAACCATTTTTATTCACACCGGTTCCAGGGGATTCGGACACCAAATATGCGATGATTTTTTGAAAGAAATGAACCGAAAAATCGCCGCCGGAGGTCAGCCGTTCTCCCTTCCCGACAGACAATTGGCTTGCGCTTCCCTGAAATCCGGCCTTGCCAAGCGCTACCTGGCGGCCATGGCCTGTGCAGCCAATTACGCTTGGGCAAACCGGCAGATACTCATGCACTGGACACGGGAGATTCTGCTTAAAATCCTTGCCACCACACCCGATGCGCTGGGCATGAGCCTTCTGTACGACGTCTGCCACAATATTGCCAAGACGGAATCCCACACAGTGAATGGAAAACCGGTAACATTGTGCGTTCATCGAAAAGGCGCTACCCGCGCCCTCCCGCCGGGACACCCACTGCTCCCTGATGTATACCGTTCCACCGGTCAGCCCGTTTTGATTCCCGGAGACATGGGCACCTTTTCCTACGTACTGGCAGGTGCCGAAGCCGCCATGGAACAGAGCTTCGGCTCCTGCTGTCACGGTGCCGGCAGGGCCCTCAGCCGATCGCAGGCAATCAAAAAAGCCAAAAGCCGGTCGATCCATCGTGAAATGGAGGATAGTGGCGTTTTTGTTCAGTCCAGGGGCAAAAAGACCCTTAAAGAGGAAATGCCGGAAGCCTATAAAGACATCTCCCAGGTCGTTGAGGTAGTTCATCAAGCCGGATTGGCTCGCAAGGTTGCCAGGCTGAAACCGCTGGGCGTCATCAAAGGTTAAAAACGTTCCTTTTCCTTCACTGCGGCATTCTTACCCTTTTAGGCCTTCAGGTCAACAAAAAAAACGAAGCTCATATCAATGGCGTTCAATTTCCCTTGACCTGAAAAAGCCGATTCTCTATCTTTCAGAACAACCATGGAAACAATCAAAAAAACAGCATCCATTATTCTGGCGGCCGGCCGGGGCAGCCGCATGAAAGATTATGCGGGGAGCAAAACCCTTCTGCCGCTCATTCCGGAGGCTTCCCCCTATTCGGGTACCCGGCCAATACTTCTTCATATCATCGATAACCTGCCGCCGGGTCCCATGGCGGTGATCGTCAAACATCGAAAAGAAGATATTATTTCGGCGACATATCACCTTAGTATCACTTACTGTGAACAGCCCGTTTTGAATGGTACCGGAGGCGCCTTGCTGGCAGCACGCACCTTCCTCGAAAAGCAAGACTGCGAAAACCTTCTCATCACCATGGGGGATGTCCCCTTTGTACGACCCGAAACCTATGCAGCACTGTTGGGCGCTCTCCATGAGCATGACCTGGTAGTGTTAGGGTTTATACCCCGCAATAAGAAGCAATACGGCGTCCTTGAAATCGAGGGGAATCAGGTTCGCAGGATCGTCGAGTGGAAATACTGGAAAGACTATTCACAGGAAAAGCAGGCGATGCTGTCCGTCTGCAATTCGGGCATCTACGCAGCAAAAAAGGAAAGCTTGCTGACATCCCTTTCGGTGCTTGCATCAAAACCGCATGTGGTGCAAAAAGAAATCAACGGCGTTTTTAGGGAGCAAAAAGAGTTCTTCATCACGGACCTGGTGGAACACCTGCATCCTGAAAATCACAGCATCGGTTACATTGTTTGTAAAAATGAACACGAGGTGATGGGTATTGATGATCTCCCTGCGCTGCTGAAAGCCCAGGAGATCTACCGTCAACAGGTCTAATTCAATTCCCTGCCAGAATACGTCCCAGTTTTTCCAGATCGCCGATGGGGCCCAGTGCGATCAGTGTGGTGCCGGCTTCCATGGGAACCTTGGAGGACGGATTGAAACTCATATTGCCCTGTTTGTCTCGAATCGCCACAATAATCACGTTCATTTCCTGGCGAATCCCCGAATCCATCAGACGCACCCCGTTGAGCTTGGATTTCTCCAGGACCTTCAATTCCTCCATCTTGAGCTCAATGTTTTTGTCCTGCATGGCAAAATCAAAAAAGTCCGTTACAGCGGGCCTTAAAATTGTGTGAACCATTCGAAGACCTCCGAGGCGGTAGGGCATCACCACCTTGTTGGCCCCGGCGCGAAGGAGCTTTTTTTCCGTGGCTTCCTGATCTGCCCGGCTCAGGATAAAAAGATCCGGGTTCATCCCTCTGGCCGTCATGGTAATGAACAGATTGTCCGCATCGGACAGAACAACCGTCACAAGCCCTTTTGCTCGCATGATACCGGCTTCTATGAGCACCTCCTCGCTGGTGGCATCATCAATAATATAAGGGATTCCCTGTTGTCTCAGTTTCTCCTTGGACTGAGGATCCTGGTCGATGACCAACAGGGGAATGCCATTGCTCTTCAGTTCATGTGCAATGACGACCCCGATCCGCCCGTAACCGCACAAAATGTAGTGGTCTTTAATGTTCTTCAATTTCAACCCCAATTTCCGCCTGCCGATAAGATCCCGCACCTGAAATTCAACCATGATCTGGGCGACGATCCCAAGGGTGTAAGCCATAATCCCCATACCGGCAAAAATGAGGAACACAGTAAAAACCCGCCCCGGTTCGGAGACCGTCCCGACTTCGCCGTATCCAACGGTTGTGATGGTGATCACCGTCATGTAGAAGGATTCAAGCAGGGGCCACCCCTCAATGACCATGTAGCCTGCCGTTCCTAAAAGAAGAACCAGGGACAGCAGGACGACGCCCCTAAAGATGCTCCGGAAGCCTGAACTGGAGATGGCACTATCGTCACCCGGATGCTCGTTCACGGTTAACTCCCGGGCGACGAGCTGACCCCTTCCACGGTGAATTCACTTAAATCTTTGGGGAGTTCAGCGAAAACAACCATGAAGGGAATGTTGGCGCCGGATGCCACATTCAGGTTCTGTTCCGCCATGCCGTCGCGGTTATCCGCGGCTTTGATAATTTCATCTAGAGGAAGTGTTTTGAGCTCTTCTTCGCTAAAGGTGTTCCCTGCATAAACGGTTTTTGACAATACCACAACACCTTTGTTGTTGAGGATACTTCCTTTGATCTTGATATACCGCCGGATTTGTGGATATTTATTGGTAACCATGCCGCGAATGACGAAAAGTGGCCCGCTATTTTCCGTATCGACAAAGGCGCCGTTCACTGATCCGAACTGCAAGAGCCGCGCGCCTGAATCAGGTGCTTTCTTTGTTTCCGAGGAAGGATTCAAAAGTGAAAGCATGGACGGAGGCATCAAATCCGCTTTCCAAACATAGTATGCGGCCGCAACCCCCAAAACGACAAAAAGGATCACGATAAGCACCGGTCTTGAAGATTTCTTTGGGGAATCGGGTGCGCGTTCGGCAGCCTCTTTTGTCGTCTTTTTTAGCGGTTCTTTGCTTTCAAAAATATCTTGACCCGGTTCCGGTGCGTCCATGCCCGGAAAGACCGCGGGTGGGCCCTCAGCCGGCGCCTCTTCATCGCGCCCGGGTCCTCTGAACGGGTCGTCAAACGCGTCCTCTGACCCAGTCTTCTCACGGACCGTATCGCGATCATCCCCACTGAAAACATCATGGTAAATCAAATCCAGGTCAGAATCCAGTTCCACCGCGATATCATCTTCATCCTTTTGCTTGATCCCCTCTTCCGAAACAACTTCATCCGCTCTTTCATCGTCATTGGAGACGGCGTCTTCGGAAATTTCAGAGCGTTCATCCTTATCGTCCGGAAGCGCCGGCGAAGGAGGATATGCCTTAAAAACGTGGTGACACCGGGAGCACCTGACGCTTGTCCCCTCTTTCTTAATCAGAGACGCATCAAGGTTGAACTCCGTTTGGCAGCTTTCACACTGGATGACCATAATACCCTCCCACGAAATGAATTTCCCTCAACCCCATTTTCGAATTGTTTATTTCAAGCGATAGATTTCAGGTAAATGTCGATACTCTTCATTACAGTCAAGACCGTAACCCACGAGAAACCCTTCCTGAATCTGAAATCCACAATAGTCTACATGAACATCCTTTTCTTTTCGCTCCAGTTTATCGATGAGCGCACAGATTTTCAGAGAGGCGGCCCCTCTTTGAGAAAATTTTTCCATCAGGTACGAAAGGGTCAGACCGGAATCCACGATGTCTTCAACTAAAATAACCGGCTTTCCTTCAATGGGAAGTTCAATGTCCTTGGTTAAACGAACCCTTCCGCTGGACTTCGTCCTTGACCCATAGCTGGCCGCACGGACAAAGTCCATTTTGGTGGGGATATTGATGGCGCGCATCAGATCGGCAAAGAAAAAAACAGCACCATTCAAAATGCCGATCAAAACGGGCTCTTTTCCTTCATAATCCGAACTGATCTCCTTTGCAAGCGCCTCAACACGCTGTCTAATCTTTTCCTTCGAAATACACAGCTCTTTTTCCAATCCGTGCCCCTCACTGATTTTAACCATAAATTATATGAAAATGTGTATTTCTTGTCAAACGAATGCGTCAAGTTGCCGAGGGGTCCGCCAAAAACGGCAGGGGCTCTTTTTTTCGATAGGCAAGGGCCTGACAGGAGGCAATGAGTGTACCCATTTCATCTGTAACCGTAATCTGATAGGTGCCGGTTTTCTTTGAACGATGGCGTTCCGTGGATTCCGCCCTCAGCAGCCGATTAAAATGTGCAGGCGCATGGTACGTCACATTTACATTAAGGGCAAGGGCCACTCTGCCGTGTGAATTACACGAAATCTGAAAGGCTTCATCCATCAGGGCAAAAATGGCTCCCCCATGGACCATCCCAAAAAAATTTTCATCCTCATTTTGAGGCACCATCTCCACAACAGCGTGACCTGAGGAGACTTCAACCAGCCTCAACCCCATTTTTTTCGCATAGCCTTCCCGGCTTACTTGCTCCATGATGGCGGAACGAACCGTTTCATCCATGTCGGCATTTCCCTTTCGAATCAGGTTTGACGGGCGATAGTAAGGCATTTTATCATTGGCTGCTTCTTGATCGTGCCCATGTTTTATCTAAAGCGCCGCTCTTTTTGATATTTTTTTGCCTTTTTTAAAGTTTGCATTATAGTATAAGAAAATTGCATTTTTTACAATATCGTGTTAGTGCCTCAACATACGCAGTTTGGTAGAATCAAGGCTGAATAAATGATCAAAACTAAAAAAATACCAAAAGCAACCATCACCCGGCTTTCCATGTATTACCGGCAATTGGAACTGCTCGAGTTTGATGGGTATCGGATGGTTTCCTCCGAAAAGCTGGCGTGGTTATGCCAGATTAATCCGGCGCAGGTCAGAAAAGATCTCGGTTATTTTGGAGAATTCGGCGTCAGGGGAGTGGGCTACGACGTCATCGATCTTCAGGCCCAGATTAAAAAAATACTCTCCCTTAACCGCGACTGGAATTTCGGCATCGCCGGTATGGGCAACATGGGCTGCGCTATTTTCCTGCACAGGGATCTGGCCCTCAGGGGTTTCAAGTGTGTGGCGGCCTTTGATAACTCCCTGGACAGAATCGGGATTCCCCTCCCCGGCGGCATGAGAATTCGGGATATCAGAGAGCTAAAAACCGCCATACGGGATCTGAACATTGAAATCGGCGTTATTACGACCCCTGCTTCTCAGGCACAGAGCGTGGCGGATCTTTTTATGGAAGGACACGTGAATGCCATTTTAAACTTCGCTCCAGCCCGCATTAACGCCCCTGACTGCTGTCTGGTGGAAAATATGGATTTTACGATTACAATGGATGTCTTAACCTATCAACTGCGTCAGAAGATGGCTGCTTGAGGCAGCAATTGATTCAAAACAAATTTAAGGAGGAGATGTTTGTGAAAAAACCGCTCTTGTTGGTGCTGGGACTTATTTCCATTGCCGTTTGGGGAGAAATGGTTCTGGCTCAGGAACACAAAGGCCCCAGACTGGCTGTTGAAGGACGGGAATTCGATTTTAAGGAGGTCAAGGAGGGTGTCGTTCTGGAACACACATTCAAAATCCTTAACAAGGGCGATGAATCGCTTAAAATCCTTAGTGTCAGACCCGGCTGAGGCTGTACCGTGGCCAGCTTTGATACGGCTGTTCCCCCGGGCGGGGAAGGAAAAATCACATTAAAAATCAATACGAAAGGATACCAGGGGGGCATTCGAAAATCGGCACGCGTTAAAACCAACGACCCTGAAAGAAAAAACATCGCACTGGTGATTAAAGCCACGGTAAAGGTTCCCATTTATGTGTCTTCCCGTTATGTAAACCTGTACAACAGTGGAGGCCAACCGGTTCAGAAAACCGTTAATATAAAGGCGCGACTGGAAAAGCCGCTCATTCTGACGGTTGATGAATTTACACTTAAAAACAAACTGAAATATAACATTGAGACGGTTGAAAAAGGAAAAGCGTACCGCATCCGATTCACTTCTGTTCCTGACGTTAAAGAGAGCTTCCGGGGAATCCTGAAACTCAAGACCAACTATCCGGAAAAACCTGAAATCAACCTGATTGTTAATGGCCGTTTCAACACGGCAAGAATTTCTTCCAAGCCTTCTTCAACGGGCATCGGGCAGAAGCCGGCTGAAAGAAACAGAAAGGTGCAAAAGCCACCCATTTATGTTTCATCCCGCTACATCCGGCTGTACGGAAAAGAGGGGACGGAAGTCGCCAAATCAGTGGACATTCGAGCTGAAAAAAATAAATCATTAAACCTTACCGTTGCTGAATTCAACCTCAAAAACAAACTGAAATACACAGTTGAAACGCTGGAAAAGGGACAAAAATATCGCATCAGGTTCTCGACCATACCGGAGGAGAGCCATAACTTTAACGGCATATTTAAATTGAAAACCAGCTATCCGGAAATGCCACTGATCACTTTCGTCATTCATGGCCGATTCACCAAAAACTGACGGCATGAAAGGGGGATCAGCTCAAACAGTCGAAATTTTCACAGATGGGGCTTGTAGCGGCAATCCGGGTCCCGGCGGCTACGGGTCCGTTCTCCGTTATGGAAAGGTTACAAAAGAAATTTCAGGTTGTGAACCACAAACCACCAATAACCGTATGGAAATGATAGCCGTCATTGAAGCACTTCGTTGCCTGAAACGGCCTTGCAAGATCATTATCACAACCGATAGCCAGTACGTCATGAAGGGCATGACCCATTGGATTCACGGATGGATCAAAAACAACTGGAAGAATTCGCAGAAGAAAGCAGTCCTGAACAAAGATCTGTGGCAGGAAATGCTGCGACTGAGCCGTCCCCACGAAATCAAGTGGAAATGGGTTAAAGGGCACGATGGACATCCTGAAAACGAGCGTTGTGACCGGTTGGCCAGGGAAGCCATTCTAAATTGTAAAAGCAGCAACAGGGAGTCTTTGTTATGAAATGTCCCAAATGCAATTATACCAGTTTCGATTACAATCAGGTTTGCCCGAAATGCGGAAACGATAATGCTGAAGTCCAAGTCCGAATGAAATTTTCGTCCAACAAACCAAATCCCCCTTTCTTCTTGGCGTCTCTCCTGGAGCCGGGCACTTCTGAAGACCGGAAAACGTCTCTCGGCGTTGAGCATCCGTCCTCATACGGTAGCGTTTATGGAGACATGGATTCCGAGGATTTGCTAATCGCCTTGGAGGATCTCGACGACGACGCAAGCAAGCCGAACCCACCGGAATCAAAGGCCGCGTCAAAAAACGAGAATGATTTTGAGACAGGTAGTTCAGGAGATGATGACCTGATAGCCCTGGAAACGGCGGAAGACGAAATCCTCTTTGACCTGGACTCGGATATCAGCGCAGATAAAATTGAAAATATTTACGGGGACCCCCTCGATAAAGAAAATTTCATAAATGGCCCTACCGATGACCGTCAAGGGGCGGTTTTTCAGGAAACAGCAACAATCCCGTCAGTGAGGCACACAGGGTCGGCTGGGGAAACAGCTGCCGAACCAGATGAATTGGGACTCTTCCTCGATGATGAAACCGACGATTCGGAGATGCCTCCACAAAAGATCGAACCGGAAGATGAGATCTTCTTTGAATTAGACAAGCCGGATGACCAGGCTGACGGGAAAGACATCTCTGATGAAATTGTCTTTGAGGTGGAGGAAGCACCCGATAAAGGGACCAAAAAGCCTGATAACATCGCGGATGAAAATAAAGGCTTTTGGAACTCGGACGAAATCAACAAAGAGGTGTTACTTAGCGATCTCGAAGAGATCGAAAGCGCAAAAACCGATGGTGATCAAACCGTGACACTTGATGAGAAAAAGGAAGCAGCGCTTTTTGGAGATCTGGATATTGAACCTTTAGACCTCGAACTTTCTCTGGATGATCTCGAAAAGAAATCTGAGTAGGAATCAAAGTTGTGGCTTCGGGCCGCGCAAATCTGCGGTTGTTCCGGATAGAGATCAACAACAAAGAGGCCTGCGGCAATTTGCGGGCGGCGATGCAGACATGGGCGTCTCTCCTCCCGGGCATCAAATTCCCTGCAGGATGCCGTTTCTGATCAATACGGCGTCTAGAAGGTCCAATTAAAGTAAGCAGATACGAACAAGGTCCCGATGTTGTCGTAGGACCCAACCAGGTCGCCGCGCGAACCGAGCGCAACCGGATGGTCGCTTTGCAGGTTTGTATCAAGGCTCCCGCCATACATATACTCGGCGGCAAAACCCCAAAGGAACGTCTTGCTCACCTGATTTTCGGCGCCCGCACCGAAACGCCATGCCGCGTCTGCAGGCAGAAGCGGGGAAACGCTGGAGGTGTCCTGGAATCCCGAGTCGTAGGCAATGCCGAAGTTGAGCAACCACGGCTCGTTGATGCGATATTGCGCACCTACCGCAAAATGCCACGTATCCTTGAAATCCAGGTTCTGTGTCAGGCTTTTGGGGTTAAGGGTCTCATCAATACCCAGCTGTACCTGACCGAACTTCGACCATTCCTGCCATCCAACGCTGCCGAGCACCGCCCAGCGATCGGTTAATTGGGAAAAGACGCTCCCCATGAGCTGCTGCGGAACCGTGATTCCCACTTTGATGGTTGAGTTTGTTAACCCCTTTCGGGTCAGTGCAGCGCTGACGCCAGGCGCGAGATTTGAAAATTGGGCTTGCGAGCTGAAGTCGAGATCGACCTGCGAGTTCCAGGTGAACCCCACCCGTGTGCTTTCGGTAAATTCATACAAAAGACCCAGATTGACACCCCATCCCCAGGTATTGTCATCCATTTTTAACTGGCCGTCGCCGTATCTGGGATCGACGTTATTGATGGCCACCTTGTTCTTGTAAATCCCGTACATGGCGTTGACGCTTCCACCGAGGGACAATTTACTCGTCACTCTGTAGGCGATGGCAGGCGTAAATGACAGTCCGAACAGGGTGCCTTCCTGGGCATAATAACGGCCAACCCAGTTATCGTCGTATTTGATGGGAGAGCCAAAATTTCCCGTCATGGCCATCCCCAATTTCAGATCCGGCGAAACGCTGTAGCTGAAAAACCCGCCCCCGCCCAAAAACCAGCCATCGGATCCGAAGGCCTTGCCCCCTTCATCGCTCCCCAAAGCAGGCGATGTGCCCGAACCGGAGGAAAACTCCAGGTTGCCATAATCAATCTGTCCGCCTCCCAGCAGCTGCGCACCCTCCAGCCGGGTCATGCCGGCGGGGTTGGTAAAAACCGTCGAGGCATCCTGAGCCCGTGCGTTGTAGCCTGCGGACGCCAGGCCCACATCGGCCGTACCGATTTCATAGGCGATCAGTCCGCCGGCCAGTGAAGGCGACACACCCGAAAAACAGATCACGGAAATAAAAAGTGCCGCCACGCAAAACCTTATCGAGCGTTTTGACATAACACCCTCCTCACTCCGGCTTCGCCGTTACATACACCAACTGGTTTCCCTGAAACACCGCCCGATAGAAATTTCCGGCGCAGTAGTAGTATTCCACCCCGCCGACCGGTGTTGACGTACATCCTCCCGGAAGCGCCTTGACAACGGTGCCGATGGGCAACGGTTTGGCGTCGCCGCCCGGTGGCGGCGGGGGTGTTTGTTGAACCGAATGTTGTTGGGCCGCCATTGACTGTTGCTGGGCAGTTGCCGACTGCTGCTGCGCCGTGGCGGACTGTTGCTGCGCCGTGGCGGACTGTTGCTGCGCCGTGGCGGAATAGTGAGCCGCCGATCCCCAGGTGCCCCCGGCGGCGGCACCAACAATCACACCCCTTCGAAAGGCCCGGCGCCGAACACCGAATATGGCCTCAGCGTCCGGTACCAGGTTCACCGGCAGTTGTGGGATATCGGCCAGCGTCATTAAACCCAGAACCATCGTTACCATTGAAATCTTAAATACCGTTTTCATGTGTATTCCTCCTTTCCGCCGTTAACGGTCCGTTTTTTCGTGAACTTTGAGCGGCATGAAAGAAATCTCTTTGACCCCTTTTGGAGGTACAAAATTGAAAAAGGCATCGTCCACAGCAGACGCCGCGTTCCAGTCGCTCATGACGGTCGAGATGCTGATCAGTGCGCAAGTGGACGTGTCGGTCACCACGTATTTATAGGGAAGCGGCTCGCCGCTGTCGGCCACACACACCTGAAAGTCGACGCCCGGACGGCTGAAGAGCAGATGATCACATCGAACACCGCCGATGAACTCTTTGCCGATGACTGTGGCAAGGGTAACGTTCTGCATCAACAGCTTGAAATTATTTCGATAAATCAGATCCGCGGCCGGAATCACAAGACCCAGGGATGAACGTGCAAAAGTGAGCATCCCCTCGATGGTCGCGGGAGCGGGCTGCGAGGCATACACTTTGTCCGAGGGGTTATCGAGCGTCAGGGTTTTGCCGTTGTAATAAAAAGTCTGGTCAATCAAGTCACCCTTGCGCTGGGCTTTCAGCTTGTTCGGCCGACTCACCGTGACGGTTGCGGAAACGTCGTAGTCCACCCTGTGTCCGGATTCGGTCAAATCTTCAATGGTATTCTGGGTTTTCACACTGAACTGTTTCAAGGTTCCCAGGCAGTCGGTCATGCGTTTCAGAATCTCAACCGCGGCGGGATCAACCGCCGATGTCTCCGCCCAAACCGGCGATGCACCCGCGGCCCACACCATGAGTACCCCGAGCGAAAGTAGTCCCAAGGACCTTTTCAAATTCAATTGGCTCATTTCCTCCTCCTCTGCTCGCTCCACATGTCTGGTCAGCCTCTTCCTCACTCCAAATCGCCGAAAGAGCTTTTACTGGGTATGGCGACGTACCCCTATTTGGCCCGCTCGAAATAGACACTGAACCGCTGCCGCGCCACCGCCTGGTAATAAACACCATAGAGAATGTCATTCACGGGATCGTAGGCGAGAGTGTAGATGGACCCGTTGTAGCCGCCGGCGCGCAACTCAAAGAATAGATGAATAATCTTACCGTCCCGTGAAGCCCTGGCCTGAGCGAACGGAAGCGGCCTGGGATTCGCGTAGGCGGCATCCAGTTTTCCGTCGGCGTCAACGCCAACGATGGTTATCACGTAGCCACCGTCGGGTCTCACCCATCGACCCCGCAAGATATCGAATCCGGATTCAGATGCGAGGCTTGGCTTTTCGGTCTTTGCCGCGGAGGCCTTGGTATCCTGCGCAACGACAGGCGTTCCGAAAACCGAAAAGACAAGTACCAATACCGACAGTATGCACCTTACGAAATATTTCATTGCTTTTCCTCGGAATCCACTTTGGCAATTGCGAACCGGCAAGCCGGTTCAGGCCGCCCTTTTTGGAGGGCGGCCAGTGTGGTTTTCCAATCATAGGGTTTCTACTCGCGGCCGAGGGCGACCTTCTTCATGCCTTCCTCCAGCTTCTTGATATCCTCCGGCGACAATTGAGGACGGTCGATTCTGATCGTCAGCTTGTTAAATTTCGCCGTCAGGGGGAAGGGCGGAAGATAGTCGGCGTCGTCGATGCCCGTGATGGTATCCGAGCCGATATCGAAGCTCTCATCCCACTGCAAGATAATCGGGATCGTCCGCTCCATCCGCTTCTGGTCGACCACCTTGCCGTCCACGATCAGGGTGCCGGTACCGCCTTTGCCGATGCCGGAGAAGTTGTTGTACTTCATGGTTCCGACGCCCAGGCCGTCATATTTGAAGTCGAACACGATGGTGTGCTCACCGGGCGCGAGCGCCTCAGGGGCCTCCCACTTCACCCATTCCAGGTTGAGCAGGTTCCAGTTGAACACCGGTTTGCCCTTGAGCAGATAGAAACCCCAGCCCGCGAAACGCCCGCCGGAAGTGGCGATCATGCCCTCGGCGCCCCCTTCCGGCACGGTGATGTCCGCGGCCAAGCTGTAGGAGGTATCGAGCAGGTAAGGTGCATCGCCCTGTGGAACACCTGTCATCGGCCGCGTGTAGACCAGTTCGCTCAGACCGGCGGTGAGACTCGGACGCGGCGCCGCGACCCTGGCCCCCACCGAAGCATCCAGCGGGAAGACATGGTACTTCTTGGCCTCCTCGACGAACATCTTGCGCATCTCGGCGACCTTCTCCGGATGTTGCGCGGCGATGTCCTCCGACTGGTTGAAGTTCTTTGTCAAGTCGTAGAGCTGGAAAATCTGGTTATTCAGCGGATCCGGGTTTGCGGGACTGTAGGCATCCCAGGGCACCCGATTCACCTTTGTGCTCAAAAGCCAGCCATCGTGATAAAGCGCCCATTGTCCCATCATCTCGAAGTACTGCGTTTTGTGCCGGGACGGTGCCTTGGCGTTGGTCGCATCGAAGGTGTAGGCAAAGCTGGTGCCCTCGATGGGCTTCTGCTTGATGCCGTCCACGTATTCGGGTGCCGGGATGCCGGTGACCTCGAGCAGCGTGGGCACGATATCGATGACATGTACGAACTGCTCGCGCAGGCCGCCTCTGTCCTTGATGCGTTCCGGCCAGGAGATGACCATGTTCTGATTGATGCCGCCGAGCCGGGAGGCATTCTGCTTGAACCAGTCGAAGGGGGTGTCGAAGGCCCAGGACCAGCCCGCCGACATGTGGTTGTAGGCGTACTCGGTGCCCCAGGCATCATAGTACTTCATCTGCACGTCCACCGGCGGGCGCACGCCGTTAAAGAACGCGACCTCGCTGAAAGTGCCTTCGGGCCCGCCTTCGGCGCTGGTGCCGTTATCCCCGTTCTGGTAGATGATCAGCGTGTTGTCGAGTTTGCCCAGATCCTCGAAAGCCTGGATCACTCGGCCGATCTCGTGGTCGTTGTAGGCCACGTAGGCGGCGAACACCTCGACCTGCCGGATGTAGAGCTTCTTGGCCTCGTCGCTGAGTTCATCCCAGGGCGTCAGGATGTCTTTTGGCCAGGGGGTCAGCTCTTCGTCCTGTGGAATCACGCCGAGCTTCTTCTGGTTCGCGAAGATGCGCTCGCGCAACTTCTCGTAGCCGTCATCGAACAGGTGCATGGCGTGGATCTTGTCCACCCACTCCTTGGTCGGGTGATGCGGCGCATGCGAGGAGCCGGGCACGTAATAGACGAAGATCGGCTGCACGGGATTGGTCTGGTGTATCCGGTACATCCAGTCTATGGCGTCGTCGGCCATGGCGGTGATCAGGTTCCAGGAGCTCTCCTTGCCGGTGACCGGCCAGATTTTTGCCTTGGGGTCCGAACGGTCCATCTTCAAGGTGCTTTTGTGCTCGTTGAAGGGATAGATCTGCGTGGTGTTGCGGAAGAGGTTGGGCCCCCACTGGTTCGCGTCACCACCGACAAAACCGTAGAAGTAGTCGAAGCCCATCCCGGTGGGCCACTGGGTGAAGGGACCGGCCTGGCTGGCCTGGTAAGTCGGTGTGTTGTGGTCTTTGCCGAACCATGAGGTCGCGTAGCCGTTGTCGCGCAGGATGCGGCCGATGGTCGCGTTGTCCACGCCGATGACGCTGTCATAGCCGGGAAAGCCGGTGGCCTGCTCGGAGATTACACCGAAGCCCACCGAGTGGTGGTTGCGGCCGGTGATCTGCGCGGCGCGCGTGGGCGAACACAACGACGTGGAGAACATGCGGTTGTACCGCAGGCCGTTTTTCGCGAGGCGGTCCATGGTGGGCGTCGGGATGACGCCGCCGAAGGTGCTGGGAATGGCAAAGCCGGCATCGTCGGTCATGATCAGCAGGATGTTGGGCGCGTCCTTCGGTGGCACCACCGTCGGCGGCCACCAGGGCGTGGACTGAAGCGCGTCGTGCCTGATGACACCGCCAAAGGGCGGAGCGGGCGGCGGAAGTTGTTTTCCGCTGATGGTCGCCTTGGCATCAGGCGCTCCGGAAACCCCGGATATAATTTTGTAGCCGTCCGGTTCTCTCGCACCGGTCGTTTCCCGGGCCATTACCGGCACGGCCGAAAATACCACCGCGATAAGAACAAAGGTGATCATCATGGCGATGAATTTGGTTTTCTTACACATGTCTCGCTCCTTTCTCTCATAAAGTTTTTTTTGTTCCATGTCTCCCCCATATTGGGGCTGTTAAACTGTCTTTTTTTTCGCCACTTTTATTTACAGAGCATAGCCCGATCGCCTCAAAAAGCTTCTGTTCAAGAAAGGGTTTCTTAAGACAGGCAACAGCGCCCACTTTGGTCGCCCTCTCCCGCCATTGGGGATCGTCATGGGCCGTCATAAAAAGCACTGGATATTCCGACCCCTGTAACAGGAGCTTTTCCTGGAGTTCAAATCCGGTCATCCCCGGAAGGCGGATATCCAGGACTAAACAACCTTCGCCCCTTTCCAAGGGGAATTCGAGAAACGCTTCCGCCGACTCAAAGGTCAAGGTGTGATAGCCGACCGATCCGAGAAGCCGTTTCAGCGCCTTGCGGATCGATTCGTCATCATCGACGACATAGACTGTGAATCGTTTTTTTTGCACCCCACCCTCCGTTTGTGGAGGAAAAAAGCCTGAGAAATGGATCAAAACGGTTGTCTTGAAGAAAATGACTGAAGTCTTACCAGCGCCTCGCCGTGCGCCGCGCCACCCCGGCTACGCTTACCGGGGTCAGGGGCCGTCCCACGATGGCTTCCGCAGTAGATACAACGTTGGTCTCCTTCGAGGTGGAAAACCATTTTTCGAATTCGATCCCACCCAGCCAGACCATTCCCGCAAGCAGTATCAAAACCAATAGGCTGGATATTTTCATTTTGCACCTCCCGTCATAAAATGTTTCGGCAATTCGTTAAGTTCCGGAATATCCTTGAGATCGATTTTTTTGGCCTTTGTTGAATTTTTGAATTTGAAATCGTCCACAGTAACCTCATCTCCGGTCTTCCATTCCCTGACCAGGATGCTGTATTGCGGCGCATCGGTAATAAGCTTCGAGGTGATAACGTACCGGCAGGGATGGGGATGGTCTCCATGTGCGATCCAGATTTCCCAGTCGACTTCTTTCGTCCGAAACGCAAGATGATCGCATTCAACACCACTGATCACACCGCTGCCAAGATCTTTTATATCGATCACGGCGGGCATCAATTGGTCATAAATATTCGTCATCAGCAAATCCGCCGCGGGGAGGGTCTTGTGGTATTTGACCCGCAATTCGTCGATGAGATGATCGATGGTTCCGGGAATCTCGACCTGAGCGTAAAGGTTCGCGTTTTTCCCAAAAAGTGTGAGCATTTTCCCGTCGAACAGCATCTCCACATCGGCAAAACCGCCTGTACGTGTGGCGCGGAGTTTGTCGGGCCGTTTCATGTCCACCGTGCCGGAGCTTGCCAGCCCCAGCTTCTGATGATCCTTTGTAACAATTTCGAGGATCGCATCGTATGCCAGTGAAATGGAATTCTGCGCTGCCATGTAATCGCTCATGGCCTTGACAAGTCTTTTGGCGTCTTCCTCATCGGCCCTCGCGCCCGGGGGCGTGACAAAACCAACGGCCAGGGCCAACAGCGCCATGGGGATGATGGCTGCAAAAATCTTCGGGAATTTTCGGAACGACTTTTTCATCAGGGTATACCTCCTTAAGAAATTTATAAGGCTATCAGCACACACCCAAGCGAAAACGAATAGCATGCGCGCGGGCTTTAAAGTGAAATGACCGGTCCAGGCGGCTGTCCGAACGAAGCAACCCGGATCGGTTTTTTCCAACAAGTTGATGAAGTTTATATTGACTTAAGAAGGAAAGATATTGGACTTTGGTCCAATGGAGGATTCAGGCTGGCGGTGGATTGACGCCAAGTTTTTCGGCAAACCGTACGAGGTCTGCAAGGGACCCGGCCCCCATCTTCTGCATCACTTTGGCCCGGTGAACCTTGATGGTCTTTTCGGAAATGCCGAGATCATAGGCGATCTGCTTGTTCAGCATGCCGCTTATCACAAACCCAAAAACCTCACGTTCTCGTGGCGTTAGCGTATTCAGCCGGGCGCGGAGGATTTTCATTTCCTTTTGTTTTCGGCGTTCGTGGCGGTGGTTTTCAATCCCTCGGGAAACGGCCTCCAGAAGATCCCCGTCCTCAAACGGTTTCTGCAGAAAATCCACAGCACCACCTTTCAATGCTCTCACGCTGTCAGGCACCGTTCCGTGACCCGTAATGAAAATAACGGGAATGGAATTACCCTTTTTAATTAGAAGATCCTGAAGGTCAAGACCATTCAGTTTCGGCATCCTGACGTCGAGAACCAGGCACCCCGGCACATCGGGATGTTCATAATCAATGAAATCCAGGGCGGACGCGAAGGTCCTGGCTTCATGGCCGGTCGATCTCAGCAGACGCTCCAGCGCTCTCCTAACGGAGGGATCGTCGTCGACCACATAAACAATGGGCTTCCTATCGGTCATGAGGCACCTCCCTGGTAGGCCGGTAGTGTAAAGGAAAAGACGGTGCCCCCTTCCGGATTATTTGAAGCTTCCATGGATCCGCCGTGTGCCTCGATGATGGTTTGACTGATGGGAAGGCCCATCCCCAATCCTTCCTTTTTGGTGGTATAGAATGGTTCGAAAATCTGTCTCATGGCATCTTCCTCGATGCCGGTCCCGAAATCGATGACCAACACCTTGACGTTCCCATTTTCTTCAACCGCCGTCTTGATTCTGATTTCCCGCCGAGAGGAAGGAAGATCCTTCATGGCGGCGGCTCCATTCAAAATCAGGTTGATGATCACCTGCTGCAATTGTATGCGATCCGCGGATATATGCGGCAAACCCTTTGTAAATTCAGTGGTAATCTCCAGTTCCGGCAGTAGGGCGTCGGCGCGCAAAAGTGACAGAACATCCGCAATCAGGTCGTTTATTTCCGTAATATCGAAAGGAACCTGTTCCCTTTTTAAAAGGGCACGGATTTTCATAATGATGTTTCCGGCCCGCGTGTTGTCTGAAATGATATCGTCCAGGATCTGCCGAACTTCAACAATATCCGGCTCCCTTTCCGATAAAAAACGACGGGCCGCCGCGGCGTTGCTTTGAATGGCCGTAAGCGGCTGGTTGATCTCATGGGCCAGAGACGATGTCAACTCACCCATGATCCCTATCCGGGTCACATGGGCCAGCTCTTCCCACTGGAGGCGAGCCTTTTCCTCCGCCTCCACGCGCTCGGTAATGTCCTTGATTCTGTGAACGATCCGTGACACCTCTCCTTCCTCATCCAAAATGGAGTCTGCGGATACCTGATACCATGCCTTTCTCTGGGCATCGTAAATCTCGTTTTCCTGATGATTTCTCATCTTGAGAGATCTTTTGACGGGACAAGCCACAGGCGGTCCGTCCGTTCCATGCACCAAATAATGACAGGGCTGACCGTGGATTTCAGCGGGCGGCAGTTGAAGAAACGAAACCGTTGCAGCGTTGTGTCTGACGATTCTGAGGTCCCGGTCCAGAATCATGATCACATGAGGAATTGAATCAAAAGTGGCCTGCCATTCCTCAGCCGCCTTTCGAACGCTTTTTTCCATTTCTCGTAGCGCGTAATCCGCGCGTTTTCGCGCAATGGCGTTGGCAAATACCTGTGCTAGCAGTTGAAGTTGTTTCACCAGTTGTTCTGGCCAGGTGCGCTCTTTTTGCATTGTATTAAGACTCAACGCGCCCATAAGCTGGTTTCCGCCTATAGACAGAGGAAACACCAGACTGGATTTGATTCCATAACGACGCCACATTTCCCGGTCACGGGCGGCTTCGGGCGGTGCCGTCTCTGTGGAAACGGCAATTACTCTGCCGGCCGTTGCCTGCTTTAGGCACCATGGAAAATACCCGTGCGCATCCATTTTTTCGGGAAGCCGTGGCCCATCTAAGTGCCTGTAGAAGTGCGTCAAATAGATGAAATCGGGGTTTTCATGGGATACCTGCCAGAGCGCCGCAAAATCCAGTTCAAGGACTTCGCAAAAACGTTCCTGGGCGTTTTGAATCGCGCTGTCAATGTCTTCAGCGGCCAAGTTGACAAACCCCGTTGAGATCTCGGAGAGCAACTGCTCAAACTTAAGTTGCTTTTTCAGCTCTTCTTCGGCTAATTTTCGGCGCCGTCTGTGCCACAACAAGCCTGCAATCAGGAAGGACTGTGCCATGATAAAAGCCAGCGCTCCCATGGCATAATACCTAAGGTCCCAGAGGCTGAATTCTCTATTTATTATGATGCTGTCCTTTGGCAAAGCAGACTCACTCAAATTCCAACGCCTCAGTTCACCCCAATCGAACATGGACAGTTGGGGCACCTCCATGACGTTGGGGAGACGACTTCCGGTTTGCGGGGTTTCCGAAAGCATTTGTAAAGCCGTTTTACCCGCTTCAATCCCAACACTTTCGAGGCTTAACAGGGATCCGCCCACGATGCCGTTGCCCAACAGGGTACCCAGGAAACCGAAAATAGGGACGCTGGAAACAGGCGCAAGCATTCGGCTCACTTCCACGGCCGTATGGGGTTTTCCGTTGATGTCTTGGCCAAAGGCGGTGATGAACAGGATGCTGTCTGAAGGCGCGATAGCTGCCCTGGACAGTATTTCTTCCGGAGGTAAATCGCTGAGGTACTCGACGGTCAATCGGCCTTTCCAGTCTTCCAATTCTTTTCGAAAGACATTTTCCAGCCATTTGTCGATAGGATAGGTTCCGCCCACCACATAGATGCACTTTAGATTGGGAACCAGTTTAAGCGCCGAAGCGATCGTCGGCTTGAAGCGGGGAATGACCAGATGCTGAACGATCCTGCGTTCCGTCTTTTTCAGTTTGAAACCCTGCGGCAGGTAGAGCGCCAACACCGGAACGTCGGGGAAGATCGTTTCACATTCATTGAGGAGAAAGTCCAGTCCCTCCGGGTACAGGGTGATAATCAAATCAATTTCTCTCCCGGCATAGCGCTTACGCAGCAGTTCCACCGTGAGTTCACGATGTTCGTTGCCTGCATTCCGCCTCAAGTCCAGATGTTCGAAGAACTGGTTGGCGATGGGGATGCCGCCCAATTGCAGGGCCACTGAGAGACCGTGATCGGTCTTTTCAAAAGCGGGTATGTTGGCCTCGAAAGGATTCAAAACGAGCACTTTCTTGTTTTTGAGGAGATTCTCGGGCTGGCTCTCTGGGTGGGCGGGAGTTGCAGGCAACAAAAAACAGACGAGGAGGATCAGAACAACGAGACAACAAAAAGAATTTTCTCTGTATCGGCCACCGGGTGACATTACAAATCCCAAATTTGTGCAAGCCGGAATAAGGTTTCCCCCATCTTCGGACCACAAACGGAGGGAATCATTCTCTCAGATATGCAGACAATCAAAATATCTATAGGATACGGAGGAAAAAAACAAGGTTGATATTATGTGCCGTACCCATTTTCGCCCGTGCGGATGCGGTTTTAACCGTTACGCCCATTACATGGAATATCGTGGGTCTCGACAGCAACAACCCTGCAAGCGGGCCCACCCGTTTTCCGGTAGGGGTGCGAATCCGCAATGAGGGTAGTTCGACTGCCGATACGGTTCAAGTCACTTTTGCGTGGGATGATGGGCTCGATCCGTACACAGGCGGCGCCTATATTAACCTGCGTCCCGGATCCCTATCGTCCGTTACCATCCCCTCCCTTGCGGTCGGCGCCAGTTCGGATGTCTATTTTGAGGCCGAGATCACGCAGGTTTCAGCGGCCTTTGACAAGACCCGTCGCTACCACGTTACGGCAACCGATGCTCTGGGTGTGACAGGCACCTCCCCCCAGCCGCGTCAGCTCTATGTGGAACATTTGGTTTCACAAAACCGCAACGGGATCACCTCGATCAAGCTGAATGGCGCTACCATTCCTGCAGGCGGCTCCATGACGTTGATCAAGGGGAGTACCTATACCATTGAGCTTGCCGGGTTCACGGCCACGCAAGGTTATAACCAACTGGAATCATTTGTCAACTTCCCGAACACCATCTTCCAGATCCAATCCGTAAGTTCCACCTATAGTGCGGATGATTCCCCCTACGTGAACTCCCCCAATGACGAACTGTATGCGAATGCCTGCCTGTGGGAAAACGATCCCAACAGCCCTAATTATAGTTCTTGTGTCGGCGGAGGCTACAAGGCAGGGGGGACTGTGGATGTCACGTATACGGTCAAAATCATCGGAGGGGAAGGAACCAGCAATACCCTTAACAGCATGTTCTACGATTTCTCCGGGAGCAGTTTCCACTACAACGCGGACTATGTGACGGGTTTTGTTATTGCCGATATCGTGAGTTCGTCATCCGTGACCATTGCCAAATCGTTCAGCCCCAAAGCCATGTCGCCGGGGGCCACGTCCACTCTGACGTTCAGGCTGTCCAATCCAACGCCGGAGACGATCGAAGGCGTGAATTTTTCCGACAACTTCCCCACAGGCCTTGAGGTGGCGAACCCGGCCAACGTGACGTACAGCGGTTGCGGCGGAGGTGCTTTTTCACCCGTACCGGCGCCGAGCGACACCACCCTGTCCTTTGCGAACGGAACCCTGTTTTCCAACAGCGTTTGCACGGTTACCGTGGACGTGACGGCGCCCGGAGGTGAATATCCCAATACTACCGGCCATCTTTATATCAATACCACCGAAGATACCGGGAATGTCGGCAGCGATACCCTGACGGCTGCGGACACGCTGGCTTGCATACCTGGACAAATTCTGGCGAGTTGGACTTTTGAGCCCAGTGCAGGAACTAGTATAAAGTTTCAATAAAATATTTACAAACAGTTTCGCTTTGGTTACCATAAAGCTTTCCCCAAAAAATGGAGGAAGGGTGGCCATGCCAAGAAAGACAAAGCTCGCGAAACTCTCTCTGGAGGCTGAACAACGTGAAAAACTTAAGGCAATCAGCAGATCCAGATCAGCGCCTTTGAGGGAAGTGCAACGGTCGACGATCCTGTTGCTTTATGCCGATGGAAATCCGATAACCCGTATCCAGCAATTGACGAAAGTGAGCAGACCAACAATTTATAAATGCATCGAAAAAGCCTTGGCGGCCGGAGTTGAGATCGGTCTCAAGGATTATTATCACAGACCATTTGATCCGATCATTGATGAAGCTGCCAAGGCCTGGGTAGTCAACTTGGCTTGCACGAAGCCTAAAGAGCACGATCTGGCGGCTGAACTTTGGACATATAAGGAGCTTGCCAGATATACGCGAGAACATGCCCCCGCAGCAGGCCATTTTTGCCTTGCAAATGCAGCGAAAGCGACGATCTGGCGCATACTCTCAGAGAATGACATTCGGCCACACAAAGTTAAATACTACCTGGAGAAGAGAGATCCTGAATTTGAACAAAAAATGCAGGAAGTTCTCATGGTTTACCAGGAAGTTAACCTTCAGAATGATCAGGCCATGTCCAGTGTTGAAAAAACTCCTCCCAAAGTTATAACCGTTTCAATAGACGAGAAGCCTGGTGTCCAAGCCATCGGGACTGTTGCCCCTGACCTTCCTCCAAAACCGGGAAAATACAATAGCATGGGGCGCGATTATGAATACAAGCGATTTGGAACCCTGTCAATTCTTGGAGCACTTGATCTGCATAACGGGAAAATGATTGCCCAAGTTCATGACCGCCATCGAAGTAGCGAATTTATTGAGCTACTTAAGGAACTTGACACCACATATCCTCAGGAAAGCACCATCAGGATAATTTTGGACAATCACTCCGCTCATATTTCTAAAGAGACAATGAAATATCTTGCATCCAGACCCAACCGGTTTGTATATGTTCACACCCCCAAACATGGTTCATGGTTAAATCTCATCGAATCGGCATTTTCAAAAATGGCTAGAACCTTTCTAAAACATATAAGGGTCTCCTCCAAAGAAGAACTCAAAGAGCGGATAATTAAAGGCATTGCTGAAATGAACTCTGCCCCTGTCGTATTCCGGTGGAAAAAATTCGATCTTGGCGTTGTATAATTGTAAATATTTAAATGAAACGAACTACTAGTGTCCCACCAACATACACCACTAAGGCATCAAATGTTTCGACAGCCCTGGCAGGTTATTTCGCAGGAGGAACCGGAGGAGCTCAGAGCATAGATACCTCTGAAGGGAGCCCCAGCGTGAATTCATGGAAAGGGGCAGGGTTTCAGAAGGACACAACTTATACGGCAAACACCGCACCCTATTTTCAAATTACGGTAGATACAAGCAAATATACTGATGTAATAATTAGTTTGCGCTCTTATGCAACAGCGAATTGGGGAACGTCTAATGTTCTGAAGGTTTGGTCCAGCGCGGATGGTGGAACATCTTTTACCGCAACGACACCGGCAACCGGCACTTTGACGAAGACGACATGGAGTGGTGACCAAACATTTGCCGCAGCAGCAACAGGGGCTGTGACGACGATTTTCAGGATCAACGCCGAAGGTGCAAACCCGACGAATGGTGCTGCTATGATGCTGGATAACATCTTGGTAACCGGCTGTGGCGTGCCTACACCCCCGCCAACCATTACCAAGTCCTTTTCTCCCGATCCGACCATCAAGGGCGGAACGTCCACGCTGACGTTCACCATCAACAACACGGAATCCGGAAATCAGGCTCTGAGCGGGGTCGCGTTCACGGATGTCCTTCCGGAGGGACTCTTTGTGGCGGATGACACGTCGCCACAATGTGGCGGTACCCTGACCACCACCGCCGCGACCCGAACCATCGCACTGACGGGAGGGACACTTGCAGCCGGAGGCAACTGCACGTTTGATGTCAGCGTTACAGGTACCCTGGAGGGGCAGTACGAAAACGTGAGCGGGTTTATTTCGTCCAACGAGAGCGGCACGTCGACCCACTATGCCACGGATTCCCTGAATGTTATCGCACCGTCCATCCTCGCCAAATCCTTTGCCCCGGCATCCCTCCTGACGGGAGGATCGTCCACCCTTACCTTTTCCTTGACCAATCCGAATCAGTCGGGCACCCTGAGCGGGATCGGTTTCACCGATACCCTGCCTGCAGGCCTCACCGTTGCCTCCGGTGGCCCAACGGCGGTTTGCGACGGTACATTGACAACCACATCACCGGATTCCATCTCTTTCAGCGGGGGAAGCCTTGCGGCCAATACGACCTGTACCTTTGACGTCCCGGTTAGCGGGGTTACGTCCGGCTCCAAGGCCAACACGACCGGCATCATCACATCCACCGAAGGCGGGAACGGGAGTTCAGCCGACGCGACCCTGAATGTCAGTGACCCGGTGGCGCTCATAGGGTTGAATAAAGAGGTCTCCACCGACGGAACACACTGGTACAAGTTCGTCGGCGTGCCGGTGGGTGGCAATGTGTATTACCGGTTCACGGTTTTCAACGACGGAGAAGCAACCCTTAGCTCCATAGATGTGGCCGATCCGGATATCAGTCTGTCCTCCTGTTCCTTTCCCTCTTCGCTGGCGGCGGGCGAAAATCCCGTATCCTGCACCGTGGGGCCCATTACAGCGGTATCCGGGTTGCATGACAATACGGCGACCGCGACAGGAACCTATGGCTCCCAGACACCATCCGACACGTCAACGGCCCGATATGGGTCTGCCGAGTTGACCATCGCAAAAAGCGTTACGGAAAACGATTTCACCACGGTGGGGGATGTGCTGCACTACAGCTATCTGGTGACAAACAGCGGATCAGCTCCGCTTCTGGGTCCGGTGACGGTTTCAGACGACAAGGCAAATGACGAATACTGTCCGCCGGTAAGTACGGTGGGGGATCTCGACAACTACCTTGATCCGGGTGAAAGCATTACTTGTACGGCAATGTATACGATTGAATCTTCAGATATTGCAAGCGGATCCGTAACCAACACCGCCACCGCTACGGCTGATGGGGTGACATCGAATGTAGACAGTAAAACGGTCACTTCAGAAAGTATTGCGGACTTGTCGATCACGAAGTCGAGTACTCCCGACCCGTACGTGCCCGGCGACGGATTCACGTACACGATAGTGGTGAGCAATGCTGGTCCCAGCGACGTAACGGACGCGCGAGTCCAGGATGCGCTTCCCGCGGCGCTGTCCGGATTTACGTGGACGTGTACGCCAAACGGTGTTGGGGCAGTATGCGGGAGCGGCAGTGGAACGGGAGACATAGATGCCTTTGTAACACTGCCGTCGGGCACGTCGGCGATTTTTTCCGTCAGCGGGACGGTTCCGTCGGGTACGACGGGTGATTTAGTAAATACGGCGACAGTTCAGCCCCCCGCGGGCATTACGGATCCGGTCCCCGGGAGCAACAGCGACAGCGACACGAACCCGAGTGGCAGTGCGGTTTCGGATCTATCGATCACGAAGTCGAGTACTCCCGACCCGTACGTACCCGGCGATGGATTCACGTATACGATAGTGGTGAGTAACGCCGGCCCCAGCGACGTAACGGACGCGCGAGTCCAGGATGCTCTTCCCGCAGCACTTTCTGGTTTTGCATGGACATGCACGTCGAACGGAGGCGGTGCGGTGTGCGGTAGCGCCGGCGGCACGGGAGATATCGACGCTTTTGTATCGCTGCCAGCGGGTACCTCCGTGAATTTTTCCGTAACAGGTACGGTCCCGTCGGGTACGACGGGGAGTCTGATGAACACGGCGACGATTCAGCCGCCTTCAGGTACCACGGATCCCGTGACGGGTAACAACAGCGACAGTGACACCAACCCGGGTGGTGGACCGGCCATCCCCACTACGAATGAATACGGACTGATTTTCCTAGCTATCCTGTTGGTTCTGTTTTCCCTTAACCATTTGGGCAGGCAAAGGCGTATCTGAAAAACCAGGCTTCCTAGTGAAGCATATGGAAACGTTGTCTTTCCGGTTGGCCATACATCCAATCTAAAAAAATACTATTGGACCAAGGTCCAATAGTATTTCCCTTTGGTTCACCATATAGTTTCCACAAACACTTGTTTCGACTGATTTCCTTATCAGGAAAGCCGAATTTGGTGTTTTGAATGGTACTCTTTAAGCATTATGAAATTATTTGAAAAAAGAAAGGGGAAACGTCATGAAAAACATGAAAAATCTATTGCTTCTGTTGGTGTTCAGCTTGGTGACGGTCTGTCCGGCTTTTGCCGGTCAGAAACAAAACGCTTCAAAACCCGGCGGCATTATTGTCGATGTGACTGAGGTGTCCGGGGAAGTGACGGACGTCGATCAAGAGAAAAAAACGGTTACCGTGAAGGGGCCTGAAGGAAACGCCGTCACACTGAACGCCAAAAACGCTCAAAACCTGGACAAGGTGAAAGTCGGCGATATGGTCAATGCCAAATTTATTGAGTCTTTGGCCATTTTCGTCCGTAAAGCGGGTTCCTCACCAAGTGCCGAGCAAGCGCAGGCCGTGGCCCTGGCACCCAAAGGCGAAATGCCCGCCGGAGTTGTGGCCCAGACAACGCAAATCACAGCCAACGTGGAGGCCATCGACTACAAAAATCGTACCGTAACGCTCAAAGGCCCCGAAGGAGGCGTGAGGACCATTAAAGTCGGCAATAACGTAAAAAAACTGAACGAGGTCAAGGTGGGAGATCAGGTGGTATTGAGGATTACGGAAGCGCTTGCGCTGGACGTGACCAAACCCTAAACTCCCGCAATTTACCATGCGGGTTTGCCCATGAGGGCCTTCCGGGGTGTGTTAATCCGGAACTCCGGAAGACCCTCTATTTTTCAGATCGGCCTTTTCGAATCGCAGGGCACATTAAAATGTCCGACTATCTCAAGGAATGGACGGATAGAGCCGGCGAGGGCAATTTCAAAGCAGACCCGCCGAACGCCACACTTTCCGTCTAGGAAGGCTGGATTTTGAATCAACCCATGAAAGAAAGGAGTTTTTAAGAAAATGAAATCATTCAAAAGACATTCCGGTTTTGTAAAGATGGTCGCGGTGGGAATTATGGTTCTATTTGTCCTTGCTGCCTGCTCAGGCGGCGGTTTTTCCAACATGACGGATACCGAAAAAGGCGGTATTCTTGGGGGTGCCGGCGGAGCCGCACTGGGCGCCATTATATACCACGGCAATCCTTTGGCCGGTGCGGTGATCGGAGCGGCGGCCGGAGTGCTCACCGGCGGTGTTGTGGGACACTTCATGGATGACCGGAAGAAAGACCTGACCAAGGCCCTGGCACCCCAGATCAACGCCGGGGAAGTGACCCTGCAGGTCCTGAAAGGAAATGTCATACTGGTGACGCAGACCGGTGAGACAGCCTTTGCACCCGGTTCCTCGGTGGTCAAGCAGGACTTCATTTCGACCATTCAGACCGTCGCGAACATTATGAAAACCTATGGAAAGATGACCGTTGACATCATTGGACATCCCGACAGGACGGGGACGAAAACGGAGCGGCAAACTCTCGCCGACCAGCGGGCCGAGGCCGTCAGGACCATGTTCCTGGGAATGGGGATTTCCCCAGCTCTGGTGAGGTCTTCCGGCAATGCCAACAGCCAATACCTGGACGGCCGGGTGGAGTTGGTGATCACTCCGGTGGTTCAACAGTGATTTCTGTGACGGCGACTTCCTTATTGGCAGTTAATAAGGACATTTTCGCCGTCACCCGGTGTCAGTCTTCCAATGGAATAAATTTGAAAGGAAAATCAATGATGAGACGCAAATTTCTTTCTACTTTGGCCGTAGCAATGCTCTTGCTCATTGCTACAGCGGCTTCGGCTGAGACTTACAAGATGACAACGCCCATCGCACCGGGCGTTGCGGTGCCGGACAAGGTCGAAACTTCCATCGGCACGCTGAACCTGAACTACGGCTATCCCGATGACGCGACCACGCAGAAAGTCTACGACAACCTGGATGCCTCGCGAGCGCTTCAGGCTTACCTCCTGGCCATCCCAATCGTAAACCAGGTCGGCATGCGCGCCACGCTCCGGGAGTTCGGACCGGTCAACCGAACCGATGTAATCTGGGAAAACCTGGTTGATTCGAAAACCGTGGAACTGACGGCAAACGACAACACCATATACAGCTTCATCTGGCTTGATACGAAGAAGGGGCCACTGGTCGTGGAAGTACCTCCCATGGTTCTGGGGCTCATCGATAATTTCTGGTATCGATGGGTTGCCGACATCGGTATCACGGGTCCGGACCATGGGAAAGGCGGAAAATATCTCATTCTCCCTCCCGGCTACACCGGCGACGTGCCCGAGGGTTATTTTGTCGTGCGGCCAAGCACCTACGGGAACTGGATGCCTTTCCGCTCCTTTCTCGTCGATGGCTCGACAAAACCGGGCGTCGAGGCGGTCAAAAAATATTTGAAGATCTATCATCTCTCCGATGCGGCCAATCCCCCCGAAATGAAGTTCGTCAATGCCTCCGGCATTCCCTCGAACTTCGTCCCGCCCAGCGACTATACCTTTTGGAATCTCCTGAACGAGGCCATTCAGGAAGAGCCGAGCGAGGGGAGCAACCCCACCACGCTGGGGCTGTTTGCCGCCATCGGCATCGAGAAGGGCAAACCCTTCAACCCCGACGCCCGGATGAAAAAGATCTTGACGGACGCCGCCAAGATCGGAAGCGTGACGGCGAGAGCCATCGCCTTCAGGATGCGCGACAAAAACGCCTACTTCTACCCGGACAGCCCTTGGCGCCTTCCCTTTTTCGGGGGCTACAAGTTCGAGAGCGCACCCGGCGTATCCAATTTGGATGGGGCCATCTTCTTTTACTATATCGCCACCGGCGTCACCCCTGCCATGGCGGAGAAAATGGTCGGCAAAGGTTCGCAATATCCGTGGTGCGCACAGGACTCGGAGGGAAAGCCCTTCGAGGGCGCGAACAACTACAAGCTGCACCTGCCGCCCAATATTCCGGTCAAGGACTTCTGGTCGGTCATCGTATATGACAATCAGACACGTTCGATGATCCAGACCGATCAGCAGTTCCCCAGCGTCAGCAGCCAGAACAAGGATGTGCTCGTCAACAAAGACGGCTCGGTGGATGTCTGGTTCGGCCCCAAAGCCCCTGTGGGCATGGCAAACAACTGGGTGCAGACCATTCCCGGCAAAGGTTGGTTCATGATCCTGCGTCTCTACGGTCCGCTGGAACCCTGGTTCAACAAGAGCTGGCGCCCGGGGGAGATCGAGTTGCAGCCCTGATTTAAACATATCCTTCAATGCTGATCGGAATGATTTTCCGGAACCCGCTGAGGCGGAAGAGATACCGTTATCGTACGACGCAACAAGGAGACAACCAAGTGCAAAACAGTGTTAAAAAAATATTCATATGGGCTATCATCAATATGGCGCTCCTGTGCCTTTCGTGCCCATCGTCCTTTGCCATGGATGAAAACGAGATCTTGTAGGAACGGCTCCGCATAAAGGAAATGGCCCAGGGAGCGTTATCGACGCTCTACGAAATAGAACCCAGTGCGAGAACCGCCATCGAGCACGCAGCCGGGTACGGTGTTTTCAGCACCTTCGGCATAAAGATCTTCTTCGCGGGCGGTACCACGGGAAAAGGTTTTGTTTACAACAACCGCACGCAAAGATATACTTACATGAAGATGCTCCAGGTTCAGGGAGGTCTTGGTTTGGGGATCAGCAAGGACCGGATTATCTGGGTGTTCGAGACGCAAAAAACACTATCCGACTTCGTTAATCTGGGCTGGGACTTCGGTGGCAAAGCCCGCGCTACCGCCATGGTGCAGAACCACGGTGGGATGTTTTCCGGCGCGATCTCAGTGGCGCCCGGCCTGTACCTTTACCAACTCACCCAAAGCGGACTTGCAGCCGAATTGACGCTCACCGGCACGAAATATCTGAAAGATGATGATTTAAACTGATGAAAGTCGAAAACGGGAACCCGATCCTGGCGTAATCAATCCACAATTCACGGTTTGAACCATGAGTGATGCAGCTGTTCAATATAGTCTGACCGAAAGCGAGACCCTGACGGTCCATCTGCAAGGGAATTGGCAGATGGAATCGGGCGTCCCCTCTTCGGGAGCGTTGCTCGACCAACTGGACCAGCATTCTTCAATCAAACGGATTGAATTTGATGCAACAGAACTCGGTTCCTGGGACAGCAGCCTTCCGATTTTCTTTTTTGAAATCTCAAAACTGGCCGTCGAGAAAAAAACGAAAGTTCAAAAGGACGGGCTCCCCGCAGGCGTTCGTCAGTTGATCGACTTGGCGACTGCTGTTCCCAAGAAAGAGGATGCGAGACAAACCGTCAGCCGTGCCGGTTTTTTCGGCCATGTGGGCTCGGAGGTCATCGATTTTACCAAATCCGCAGGGGAGCTGATTACCTTTATCGGGGCCGCTTTCGAGGCCTTTGTTCGGATGATCACCGGGCGTGCCCGGTTCAGGGCCACCGACTTGGGGATTTTTCTTCAGGAGGCGGGTGCACAGGCCGTGCCCATCGTCTCCCTCATCAGCTTTCTGGTGGGTCTGATCCTGGCCTTTGTGGGTATCCTGCAGCTCTCCATGTTCGGTGCGCAGGTGTACGTGGCGGATCTTGTGGGAATCGCCATGGTGCGTGAGATGGGCGCCATCATGACCGGCATCATCATGGCCGGACGCACCGGAGCCGCCTATGCGGCCCAACTGGGAACCATGCAGGTGAATGAGGAAATCGATGCCCTTGAGACCCTTGCGATCCCCCCAATGGAATTCCTGGTGCTTCCCCGCATGGTGGCATTGGCGGTGATGATGCCATTGCTGGTCCTATACGCCGACCTCATGGGAATTCTGGGCGGAGCCCTTGTGGCGGTGGGGATGTACAAAATCGACATTATCGTATACTTAAGCCGGACCAAGAGTGCCGTCACGCTCAGTGATCTCTTTATCGGCCTTTTTATGGGCGCGGTTTTCGGTGTCCTTGTGGCGCTTTCCGGGTGCCTGCGCGGCATTCAGTGCGGCCGTAGTGCGTCCGCCGTGGGAGATGCCACCACCTCTGCGGTGGTGACCGGAATTGTGGCCATTATTATCGCCACCGCTGTTATTACAGTGCTTTGCAGTATTTTGGGGATCTGATATCTGAGATATTATGGGAAGCCAAGCCCCTTATATAACGGTCAAAGATCTCACCATGGCGTACGGGGATTTTGTGGTGATGCGGAATCTCAATTTCACCATCAACCGCGGGGATATCTTCATTATCATGGGCGGGAGCGGCTGCGGTAAAAGCACGCTTCTTAGGCATATGATCGGTCTAAAACCCCCCGCCAAAGGTGACATTCTCTATGGGGATTTCAATTTCTGGAAAGCGGCGCCCTCGGAACGCCAAAAGATGATGCGAAACGTGGGAGTCCTCTACCAGAGCGGCGCATTGTGGAGTTCCATGACCCTGGCTGAAAATGTGGCGCTACCCTTGCAGCAGTATACAAAGCTCAGCAAAAAGAAAATCAGGGATCAGGTCGCCCTCAAACTCTCGCTGGTAGCGCTCTCCGGATTTGAAGACTTCTATCCGTCGGAAATCAGCGGCGGCATGCGTAAACGGGCCGGTCTGGCGCGCGCCATGGCATTGGATCCGGAAATCCTTTTCTTTGACGAACCGTCGGCAGGTCTGGACCCGGTAAGCGCCAAACGGTTGGACGATCTGATTTTGCAGCTTAGGGACAGCCTGGAGGCCACGGTTGTGGTGGTGACGCACGAATTGCCCAGTATCTTCGCCATCGGCAACAATTCGGTTTTTTTGGATCCTGAAACACGTACCATGGTCGCTTCCGGCGATCCCAAGAAACTCCTGGCGGAAGATCATGATCCGAAAGTTCAGGCCTTTTTGAGACGGGGAGAAACGGAAGAAAATGTCGATACCGTTTCAGGAAGAAATGGAACCTGTGTTTGATAAGAGATATCCGGCCTTTTCGAGGAATCGGCGGCAACGGGGGGTGAAAGGATATAATGGCCAAACAGGCAAGTAAAACCGTTATCGGCGTTTTCGTGGTGAGTTCCATTGCCATGTTGATCGCGGGCGTCATTATTTTTGGAGGCGGCAGTCTCTTCAAAAAAACAATCAAATACGTTATGTTTTTTGAAGACTCGGTCAAGGGCCTCAGCGTGGGTGCGCCGGTCGTCTGGCATGGTGTGAAGATCGGGTCCGTGAGCAGCATTGTGTTGCGGGCCAATCCGGAAGAAATCACCATCGACATTCCCGTCGTGATTGAAGTGGATCCGGAACTTATGCAGATTGAGGGAAAAATGGCTGCGAATCCATGGGAAGGACTCAAACGTATGATCTCCAAGGGGTTACGTGCCCAGATGGCGCTTCAAAGCATTGTTACGGGATCAAGCGAGATCTCCCTGGAATTCCTTCCGGGAACTCCTGTACGTCTCACCGGACTCGATAAGAGTTATCCTGAAATCCCGACCGTCAGATCCCCCATAAATAAAATGGCGCAGAAACTGGAGAACCTGCCGGTTGAAAAAATCGCCGATAAGCTGTTGGATATTCTGGCCAATCTCGATAGTCTGCTCAAAGACCCAGAAATTAAGGCGTTGGTACACAATTTGAACGAAGACAGCAAAAAGCTTGGTGAGGCCATTGAAAACACTGACAAACTGGTACTGAATGCCGATGGCCGGGTGACCGAAATATCAGACAGCGTACAAATGACCCTGTCTGACGCACAAAAGGTATTAAAAAACGCGTCAAGAAGCCTCGACGGGGTATCATCCGATGCAAAGAAACTCCTTCAGGGCCTGGATGGCAGGATCAAGCCGGTGATGGAAAAAATCGAGACCGTGCTCAATTCCGCAAATAGCGCGTTGGAAGGCGCAACAAAAACGCTGGTGACCGTGAATGGTTTTGTGGGCGATCGGTCCGGCACCCGCCGCAAACTGAATCGCGCGTTGGATGAGATTGCTGCGGCAGCCAAATCGCTGAAATCTCTGTTGGATTATCTGGAGCGACACCCGAACGCGTTGCTGATGGGGAAAGGAGGCGCAAAATGAAAATCTTGAAAGAATTGGGACATTCATGTTCCATGTGGGGGATGGTATGTGTTTTAAGTGTGATACTGGTCGCTTGTGCCGGAACCAACAGCCCCTCCACATTTTATATGCTTCGGTCCATGGAAGGTCCTCAAGAAAGTCTGACATCCGCCGACGAAAAAAGCGTTTCCGTTCTTGTGGGTCCAATTTCGATGCCAGAGTACCTGGATCGCAACCAGATGGTGACCGTTGCAGGAAAAAACCAAGTGGACCTGGATGAATTTAACCGCTGGGCGGAATCGCTCAGAGAAAGCTTTTACAGGGTGTTACTGGAGGATCTCTCCTTCTTGCTGAAAACGCCCCGGGTTTACAGGTATGATCGAAGTGGCGAAGACGATGCGGACTATCAGGTATCCGTCGATGTGACCCGTTTCGATTGCGCACCCGAAGGGGATGCGGTTCTTACCGTGTTCTGGACCGTACACGGGAAGGACAAGGGTACATCCGGGATAGCGAAAAAATCCGTTTTTCGTACGCCGGTTTCATCGTCCGGTTTTCCCGGGATGGTAGACGCTCTAAACCGGACGTTATCCGCGTTCGGCCGTGAAATCGCCACAGCCATTCAGACTCTGGAACCTTAAACCCTGCCATTCAGCCGGGATGCCTGGGTTCTTCTGCTTTAAAGGCTCAAGGTAAGGCGAAGGTTCTTCAGGCGAAGCAAGGGCGGAGGATGGGATTTCTACCTCTACACCGGCTGTAGAGTCATCTTTTTAAGCCGTTCTTGCAGTTCACGGGAAACAGCTTCATTTGCAGATTTCATATTGATTGCAGGTCTTCCGCCCAGTACCTGGTAGGCCCGATTCAGCACCCGGTCATCCCAGATGGTGTTGATGTCGTTTCTCTTAAGCTCCTCCGGCGTTAAAGCCGCCGTCCATCCCCCCAGTTTGCCCACTACAAAGTGGTTGCCGATGGAAACAATAAACTGGCTTTCGTAAGGATCGCTGAAAATGTCTTTTTCAGATCCAGGGATGCTTTCCCTGTTCAGCAGAAGCCATGCCAGGGATGTCATATCGTGGGCAACCACCGACTGTGAAGCGATCACCAGTCCTGTTTCGGGTTGCACCGTATAGCCCTTGTCCGGACCGAATGAGGCAAATATTTTATCTGCTGCGCTGATCACAAGACGCTGCTTCCTAAGCAACGTCCCCACCGTGTTTCCTTCAGCGGTTTTTTCCTGAAATGTTGCGGCATCGTGATGATATTCCAGACGCGTATCGGTGCGCCAGTAGCCCACGGCTGCTTTGAGCCCCAGCGTACTTCCGGCCAAAACGTGGCGGCTACACCTTGGCATCAAAACGATGTGATCCATGTCACGTAATATTCCGGGCATCATAAGACCGGCTTTCCAATTGGACCCCTCTGCCGGCAGATCCTCATAAAACGCGTTCCAACCCGCTTCCTCCGGGAAATGCAGCTCAGCCCCCGCCTTCCGGGCGGCCGCCGCCATGCCGCTGGCTTTCATCAAATCCCGGGTACTGCCGTTAACGCCTTCGGGCGTGAGTTTTACGTACTGGATCCCCGACATATCTCCCACGACGACCCGACCCGCCCCCTTTTCGAGGAGCAGCGTCACCATTGTACCAATGGCTTCAGGACTGGTGGTGGCCGGATAAGGATTCCCCGAATTCAGCACCGGTTTGATAAACACCGCATCACCTTTGGACAACCAGGAGAAATCCGTCGCCGCTTCGGCCGCTTCTCGTATTGCTGTTTTGTATGTCTTTTGATCGGCGCCCCGGGCTACCCCGGCCAGAACAACCGAAGTTTCAACGCCGTTGCGAATCCCGCATTCTAAGTCACCGGGCTCCGATGCGGCGATCGCCACTTTCGGCGGTAAAAAGGCCGAAGCCAGGCCCAATAAAGACGTCTTCAGAAATGCTCTTCTTCTCATTGTCCCATCCTCCATTCCATTGCTGCGTCACCCGTCCACCCAATCAAAAACCCTCCACAGGCCACGAAGCCGGAAAACGGCTTCTGGCATCTGAAAGGGTCCCCAGGCGAAAAATGAGACGTTTACAGGTGATCAATGTATGGGCAAACCGCTGTTTAAATTTGATGGGTCTGGATGCAATTCCACTCTGACGTGTTAGCGCCATGATTTCTTCAAATGCCCGCGCCTGTTCCGCCAACCGTAACGAAATGAGTTGAAAATCCTTATGGGATCGCGCCAGGGAAATCAGAAAAAGGGTTTCCACCAGACTGGGAATAAAATCGGGGTTCATCTCCCCCAACACACGCGCCGTTTCCAAATCCACCATATCCATGCTTGCACTCTCTTCTTTCAGAAGGCGCAACTGCTCCAACCAGACACGCATTGGGACCGCGTCATCAGCTGACAGTTCCCGCTGGTTCCGGAGGGTCTGAAGCGTAGATTGAAGCGCTGTTACATCGAGAGAAACCGATCCAGGATCTGTGCCGCCATGGAAGCGGGCGGCAATCTTTTCGCCGATGGCGGGGAGCTTTTTTTCAGCATCTCTGATGTCCTGAAAAAATTTTTCCAGAAGATCTTCAGGCCATATGAGGAGATTGATGGTCCACGTGAACAGAACCCCCATGAAAATACCAAACAATCGCTCCGTTGGCGGCGCCAGGCTCGTCATGGGCGTCAGATCATGAACGGTGGCCACCAGATAGCAGAGTCCCGCCTGACATCCCAAATAGGCCGCACCCGGTCTCCCCCCCCAGATGTATGCAAAAAAGAATACAACCGCAAACAGCGACAGACAGAGAACCGGGATGGACTCCACCTGAAAAGCGAGGAAGGCATAGCCGGCCGCCGCGCCCACCAGGCATCCCGTAAACCGCAATAACCCCTTGTGGGTTGTGCTCATGAGGTCCTGTTGCAACACGGTAATCACTGCAACGGAAACGTTGAGTGCCCCTCCCGGAATCTCCGCCCAGAACCAGAACCAGAAAACAGCGACGATCCCCAGGGCCCCTTTGATGGCATATTTGAGGGAGGGGATATGAAGGGTGTGTGCACGGCCCAAAAAAACGAACCGATACAGGTCGGACCGTTCCTCATAGACGCTTTTCTCTGGAACAGCCGCCACCTCGCTGACAGAATTCTCCCGGGTGTTAAAGGTCAGATCGTTGACAATACGCCGCAGCAGAAAAATCAGTTCCAGAAAAAAAAGAAAATCGAGAATCCCATAAGCCTTCGTTCGCCCATCAACAACGGTTTTTCCATAGTCCGATTCCAGCCGGGCCAAAATCTGTCGGATCTCTTTTTCCGACGAATCTTTTTCATCCAGGGACCAACCTTGGGCCTTCGCCAGAAGGCCCAGTTTGATGGAGAGATCTTCCATGGCCGTCCTATGGTTTCCCTGGTAGGCGCGCTCAGAACGATGCCGAGACAATTCCTGATAGAAGGCATGGAAATCCTCAATCCGATTGCTTAGCCGGTTGATGAGAGCATTCAGGATCTGAGGGTCGCCTCTCAGCAACTTCATTTCAAAAGCGGCATCCTTTAAGAGATTCCCTATTTTTCGAGATCCCCGAATCAATTCCCTGTACGGCATTTCCACCGCTTCAGAAAGATAATCATTTTCCGTATATTGCCGCACGATCTCCTGAATCCATTCAAAGGTTCTGGTCCGATGACGGACGAAATCTTCCTTAAGCGTTTCATGGGCATAGTCGGGGAAAAGCACCACGTTCAGCACAAGAGATACCAGGACACCGATGGTGATGGCCGCACCCCGGTGAACCGTGATATAGACCGTAATATCCGGCTGCGTCATCCCCACCATTGAAATGAGGACGCCGTTCATAATAAAATAGCTCCAGAAATAGCCGTTTCCGGCGGTTACCCCCAAATAAAACCCCAGGACCGACAGAGAGAAAAAGGCAATGGTATAGGTCAAATGCAACTGAAGGAACAGGCCGGTCAGTACCACCGCAAGGAAACACCCGCAACAGGCCCCGCCGGCCCGCATCCACCCTTTCCGTATGGAGGCAGCCACATTGGGCTGCATCATGATCAGGGTGGTGATGCCGGCCCAGTAGGCTTCCCTTAAATCCAGAAAGTATGTGAGCATGATCGATATGACACAGGCCAGGGCCGTCTTGAGGGCCTGGCGGGTCTGTCGAGTGCCCCATGCAAAACCGCGAAGGGTGGCGGATAGATCGGTGCAGATGAGTCCGAAATGATCCCGCAGGGTCATGGCGCATCTTTCTTTTCAGGATCCAGCAGGATCAGGGTGCGGACATCGGCCCCCATGCGGAACTGGACATCCGGCGGCGGGTTCACGAATTTGATTCGAACGGGAAAACGGTATTGAAGTCTGATCCAGTCAATGGTGGGGGAAATGTAGGGAAGTGCCTGCTCGGGTTTGTCACTGCGTCTGACGCCCGTGCCGATACTGACAACGCGGCCCTCGAAAATACGAGACGGGTACAGGTCGCATTGTATCCATACTTTTTGCCCAGGCTTGATTTTGCCCACATAACATTCCTTGTAATTGGCCTCCACCCAGAATTCCGTGGTCTCCACAATACCGAACATGGGTTCCCCCACCACCGCATAATCTCCGGGGCGAATGTACATATTGTTGACAAAGCCGGGATTGGGAGCACAGAGCCGACACATGGACAGATCATACTGCGCTAAAGCCACCCGGGCCCGGCTGGTATCGATGACCGTTGCCTGCTCGGCAACGGCGGCCATCCAGTATTTCACGTTTTCCTTGGCCTGGGTAAGCTTTATGGTGACGTTATCCAGTGCCGTTTCAATGTTTTCATAGGCCTGTTTACTCACCGCCTTCTCCCGAACCAGTTCCTTGAACCGATCCCGTTTTTTCACGGCCAGTTTGAATTCGGCTTCGACACTTTTGAGGGTCTGACGGGCCATTTCATATTTGATTTCCGTAACCTTGAGCTGGGCCTGATCCTGGGCCAGCGTGGCTTTGTGGACATTTGAAACCAACCGGTAAGGATACTCCTCCAGTTCGATCAACAAGTCTCCCTTATTAACGAGTTGGTTGTTTTTGACGTGAACCGCTTTAACGTGCTCCTTGACCCTGGGACTCACCGCTGCCCAGTTTGCACGGATATAGGCGTTGGAGGTGTATACCACCACTTCGTGAAAAATAAGGGCCACGGCAATGCAGATTGCTGCAAAGAAAAGAAAAAAGAAAAGAAATTTTCGAGGTTTCCTTTTTGCCATTTTTTTCTTGGCATTGTCAGGTGACTAAACAGCTGGGACCAGCATTTATTATTGAAACGCGAGTTTATCCTTTATTGCTTTTAATATCAAATAAAACCCTGTGAGAAGCCAAACCATGATTCCTTTTAGTGGATGGAAAAGCCCTGGGGCAGACGATTCAGGGATGGGTGGCCATGGTCACTAAACAATTTTCTGGCCAGCCGAAGTGAGAAGAAAAGGAAGGGTGGCGATCATCGGCTCACTGCGGCGGTGTATTCCGGCGGACTGGACAATTTGTCCTTTACGATCATATAGACATCTCAACATGTAGGGCGTGGATGCGCAATCATCACACGCCCTCTTTTTCTTCCGGTCTATCCGCCAAACTGCACACACCGTTCTTGGCGGACTGATAGATGTCCACCATTTTCTGACCGCCCACGTATTCGGTGGACTCACAGACGGTGATGCTTTCCATTCTGTGGGTAATTTCCTTGATGCGATCACACTGCTTCTTGATCTCCATAAGGTTTTTGTTATCGGGATCTTCTTTCATGGCTTCATTGAGGACCAGGTACATGTACTGTAACGGCTGATTGATTTCGTGGCATGTGGCCCCGGCAATCTCAAGCACCCCTTCCAGTTTTTCCCGACCCAGTTGTTCTTTCTGGGCACGAACCCGGTCGGTGATATCCCGGGTAGCCGCTATCAGACATTTTTCATCTCCGTAGTCGATGACTTCAGCGGACCAGAGCATCTGCCGGACTTCCCCCGACTTCATGCGAAATTCCACTTCCAGGTTGCGGACAATTCCCTTTTCACGGAGTATTTTGACCATTTCAGACCTTTTCCGGGGATCGACCCAGATGCCCACCTCAACGGCGCTCTTCCCCAGAATCTCTTCCTTTGTATAGCCGGTGGCCCACAGAAACGCTTCATTCACGTCAATATAAAATCCCCCCTCCAGGGTGGAAATGACAAACCAGTCCGGGCTGGAACGGAAGGCCTTTTGAAATTTGTCCTCGCTAATGCTCAAGGCCTCATGCGCATGCACACAGTTGGTATTGTCCATGAAATACCCCAAAACCGCCCTGCGTCCTTCATAATTGATGGGTATCACCGTCTCAATAATCCATTTGGCATCATCTTCCTTGGTCAAAATCCGGTGTTCATAAGGGATATTCATTTTCCCTTTCAGCATCTCTAAGGCACTGCTTCTCACCTTCTCCTTATCATCCTCTTGCACAATCTCCAGCGGTTTCATGCGGAGGAGTTCCGCTTCCGAATAACCCGATATTCTGCAGAATTCTGGATTTGCAAAAACAAATTGTCCATCTTGGATAATAAAAATACCGATGGGTGAATTCAGAAATATATTGGCAAAAAACTCTGGGGGTCCTTCGAAATCGGACTGAAATATTTTTTGAATATCAGGGTGCTGCTCTATTGCCCTCAGGAACTGACCGGTACGACGTCCCAGCCGGCGTCGAAGTATGGCGACAATTTTCCACATGATGCCGTAACCGTTGTCATGATCCTCGTCCATAAGCCTGACAAGGTCTTTCCCGGCAATGGCGATGACCTCGGTGGGTTCGACGCAGACAGCGCTGGCGGTATAGTTGGAACCGGGAAAAAGGGAACTCCATCCAAATGAAAAACCCGTCTTCATGGCACCTAAAGAGATGCTGATGCTTTCAGAAGCATCCACCTCCAACAGCACCTTCCCTTCCTTCAGCATGTAAAACAGTTCGGCATCCTCACCCTGCCGAAATATTATATCGCGTTCGCCAAAAACGCGCATTTGCAGCAACGGAACCATCCTTCCCAGCATGACATTACCGGCATCTGCCAGCACTAAAATCTTTCTCAATTCATCAAAGGCAATCATCTACGGGCTCCACACCATCTTATGTAAAAATAAAAATCAATAGGAGAAACAGGGTTGATGCGCCGGCACCGATCCCGATGGGGACGGTCCCCCCCATCATATCAGCATACAAGCTCGTTTTCTTCATTTTTAATCGTTCACCCCTGACCCCCATAAGAATCCATATGCTCACCATCATAATCAGGGTTAACCTTGCCGTAATGTCTTTGAAGAGAACCGCGAGACTCCCGGCGATACCCTTTACGAAAACGCGTTCGCAGATTCGGTTTAACCCGTTCAAAAAGAGGTCAAAGAAATGGTAGAGCACTTTGCCCCCTTTTCGGTAAAACCAATCCGCATCCAGGTTGATACATCGGATTTCAGCCGGATAGATGCCCGCCCGCAGAAGCAGCGTAAACGCCAGTGCCGAAAAGAACAGAAGCTGCGTCTGCCCCACCACATGCGGTGCGGTATAGGGCGCATAATCCACGGGGTAGGGAAGCAATGAATAAAGCGGCGCTGGATAAACGCCGATGAAGATGCAGAGGCCCGCTGCAATCCCCATGGCGAGCAGCATATGGATGGGGGCCTCCTTGGGCCGCATTCCCGAATCATGGGAAAAAAAGGCAAAATAGGGAATCTTGATACCCGCATGGTGAAACACGCCGGCTGAAGCAAACAGCAGTATAAACCAGACAATGCGCATATGTCCGCTCGCGGCGGCATCCATCACCATGGATTTACTCACAAAACCGCTGAAAAGCGGAAAGGCGGATATGGATGCGGCCCCCACCATGCAGAAAATGCAGGTAAGCGGCATGGTCCGATACAACCCGCCCAGATCCGTTCCGTTGATTTTGCCTGTCCGGTACATGACCGCACCCATGCTCATAAACAGAAGTCCTTTAAACAGAATGTCGTTGAACGCGTGACAAACAGCGCCGTTGATGGCCAGAGCCGTCCCGATGCCGATACCACACACCATGAATCCCACCTGATTGACCAGACTGTAGGCCAGGACCCGCCTCAAGTCATTTTCAATGACCGCATAAAAAATGGGAAACCCCGTCATGACGGCGCCGATCCAGATGAGGATCTCAGTGCCCGGAAAGCCGCGTGCAAGGGCATATACCGCCACCTTGGTCGTAAAAGCGCTCAGGAAAACGGTACCGGTAATGGTGGCTTCCGGGTAGCTGTCGGTCAACCACGGATGAAGCAGAGGCCAGGCACAGTTTAAACCAAATCCCAGAAAAATGAAATAGCTTCCGGGTCCGTTAAGCCCCAGATAATCAAACTGCATGGAGCCGGTCTGGCTTACATGGATCACAATGCCCGCCAGAAGGCACAGCCCCCCGGCCGCATGCACCAGAACATACCGGAACCCGGCACTCAGGGCCGCTTTCGTTCGACGGGACCAGATAAGGAAAATTGAGGTCACGGTCAACATTTCCCAGAAGACGAAAAAGGTAAAAAGATCACCGGCAAAAATGGCCCCCAGAGCGCTGCCCGCATACATGAGACCGGCCATCTGCTGAAGATTGTCTTTTACATGAAGGGCATAGAGGATGGCAATAAAACTGATGAGGTGAAAAATATAGGCAAAAATAAGGCTGAGCTTGTCCACTCGTCCCAACACGAGTTGATATTCCAGAAAATCAAACTTGAAATGGGTGCCCTCCCCCAGATACAATAAATTGATGAAGCCGATTACGGGGATGAAAAGCAACCAGGCACTCTTGAGACGTCCCGGAATAATAGGAAGCACGAGTGCTCCCACCATGAAAATCACTACCGGAGGAACCGCATCAGTCATAATAGTCCTCATCCCTCTTAACCAGGGGCCGCAGGAAGTATTTCGCCACGATCACCAGTACCACACAAGCCACAAATCCATAGACTGCAAAAAACTCCGGCCAGGCTTCCCATCCAAAATGGGGATGTTTATGAATGAACAATTCGATCAGAAGCAATACCCCAAGTGATGCGTAAAAGCATGCCAACAGGATCTTGACGTTCTTGGGGTCGTCAAACAGATACTTCTTCTTGCTCTTTTCGTCTTTCCCTGATTCAGCGCCATTTTCATTCATGGTCATTCTCCGGTTTCAAGAAATTCCGGACCTCGCGTTCCGTAATCCACATTTTAAAACAGCGTGTTTAAAAGAATGATCGCCAGATACAGGGAACCCACCGTAATGGCGATAAAAAAAGCCGTTCTGTATCCCGGAACGGGTTCGTGGCCGAGTTCCATTTTTTCTTCGTGGCTTTCATTCATTATTGGGCTCCTAATTCCCTCCGATAAAGCGGACCGCCAGACTTGCCAGTCTGAAGAAAGGCTCGGGATAAAAGAACAGAATAACTGAGATAAAGGCGGTAATCACCGGTGGAACAAAGCAGAAAAACGGGGCTTCCCGGACCTTGTTTTCAAACATGGCCGTTCCGGGCGCCGGAAAAAACGCCCGGTAGACCACCGGCATGAAATAGGCGGCATTCAGCAGGGAACTGCCCAGCAGAACGAACAAAAACGTGATCCGGTCGGCTTCCAGTGTTCCCAGCACCAGATACCATTTGCTCAGGAATCCGCCGGTGGGCGGAAGTCCGATAATACTCAAGGACCCCACAAAAAAAGCCCCCATGGTCCAGGGCATCCGTCTGCCGATCCCCACCATTTCGCTGATATTTCTTTTGCCGGTGGCCACAAATATGGCGCCGGCACAGAAAAAGAGCGTAATTTTTCCAAAGGCGTGCATGGCAATATGCAGCATACCGCCGGTGATCCCTTTGGGTGAAAGAAGGCCGACCCCCAGAATGATGTATGACAACTGGCCGATGGTTGAAAAGGCCAGCATTCGTTTGAGATTGTCCTGGCTCAGCGCGATGAGGGACGCTACGATGACGGTTACCGATGCAATGGCGCAGACCATGACGCCAAAATTGAATTGACTCAACAGGTCCGTTCCGAAAACACCCGTCAAAATACGGACAATACTGAAGACCCCCACCTTCACGACGGCCACGGCATGCAGAAGCGCACTCACCGGGGTCGGCGCCACCATTGCCGCCGGCAGCCATCCGTGAAAGGGCATAACGCCCGCCTTGGCAAAGCCGAAAATGAAAAAAATCAGGAGTACTCCCGCAAGCCCTTTGTTGCAGGCACCGGCCAAAAAACCCTGGCTTGAAAATTCCAGGGTGCCCGTCAGATAATAACACGTAAGCATTGCCGGAAGCACCAGGCCGATGGAAGTCCCCAGAATGTAGGTCAGATATTTTCGGCCCGAGGCCCGCGCTTCCAGGTCCTGGTGGTGCGTTACCAGCGGATAGGTGGCCAGTGACAACATTTCGTAAAAAAGATAAAGGGTCAACAGATTTGCGGAAAAAGCCACACCGATGGTGGCGGAAAGGGCCAGGGCAAAAAAAACAAAATACCGGGTCTGACTGTGTTCATCCAGTCCCCGCATATAACCGATGGAATAGGCGCTGGTCACAATCCAAAGGGTTGACGCCACGCACGCGAAAAGCATTCCCAGCGAATCCACCCTGAAACGGATGGCCACCCCCGGCACCACCTCCAGCAGGGTATAGGCGATCTGATTGCCCTTGAGAATCACCGGCAACATAGAGAGAACCAGCAGCAGTTTCACAATGGCGGCGGCAAAGGTCCAGGTTTCCCGCATATTGGGACGCTTGCTTAACACCAGGAACGGCACGACGCAGATGGAGACCAGAACCGCGATGAGAGGCTTTATGGATTGAATGGTTTCCATGAGTCAGCCTGAAAACCCTGCTTTTAGAACAATGGGATGAATCAGATGGTTCACAATACCGCCGGTGTAGAGCCCCACTACCACCAGACCCGTGGAAACAATAATCAACGGCACCAGCATGCTTGCGGGCGATTCCATGACTGCGGCACCGGATGAACCATGAGCGTTGTGCGTTTCAAAATCCCCGTAATAACTGATTTCAATGACTCTGAAAAAAAGAATGGCATTTACCAGGGAGCTGAATATCAGTGCCGCCACAAACGCGTATTGTCCCGCTGCGAGACCGCCGGAGATGAGGTACCATTTGCTGAAAAAACCACAGGTCGGCGGTACGCCGATGATGCTCAATGCGCCAGCCACAAAACAGGCCATGGTCACCGGCATCTTCCGGAACAATCCTTTAAGACGCTCCATTTCCAATCCTTGGGTCCGGTAATAGATACTACCGGCACACAGGAAAAGACACAGGGTCATGATGGCGTCATTAAAAATATGCAAAACGGCACCGGTCATGCCGGCATTGTTCCCCAGCCAGGCGCCACCCATCATGTAACCGATTTCAGACACGATAATATAACAGAGCATCCTTTTGAGGTTTTTCTGAGCCAGGGCAAACACGGCTCCCGCCGCGATGGCCAGACTCGACATCCACACCATGGGGGGTCCCATTTTGAGAATCACGAATACAAAATCCACAGAAAAAATCGTGAGCATGAGCCGGATGAGCACATAGACCATGACCTTTGTCATCAGCGGGGCAATCAGACTGCCAGCGGCCGTCGGTGCATTTCCGTAGGCATTGGGAAGCCACATGTGGAGAGGGAAAAAAGCCATCTTGATACTCACCCCCGCCATACAGAAGATGAACGCCATGACAATGGCGCTGCTCTTAAAGAGAGGCGGCAGAAGGGTCGCCACATCCGCCATGTTGAGGGAGCCCGTCATGATATACAGGTAACCCACCCCCAACAGATAGAAACATCCGCCCAGGGTGCCCAAGAAGAGATAATTCAGCGCCGACATGGGGGCACGCCCATTTCCCATGCCGATGAGGGCGTAGCTGGTGAGGGAAGCAACTTCCAGCAACACATAGAGATTAAACAGGTCTCCCGTCACCAGAATGCCGGTAAGCCCCACCACGAAAAGAAGGTAGAGGCTGTAGAAAGCACCCGTCTTATCAGGCGTTTCCTGGACAACGGTTTTCCGGGTGGCAATCAGGTTGATAAACGCCAGGACCGTCACCACCGCGATCACCATACCGTTTAAGGTATCCACCCGATAACCGATGCCCCAGGGCATGGCCCACCCCCCCAGCCGGTATTCCACCGGACCCGTTGTGGCCACCTGTCCCAGCAGACATATTGAAAACCAGGCTGATAGTCCCATACCCGCCACCGTCAGAGGAAAGCAAAGCGATTTTTTCACCCAGGCCGTTCCGCTCACCACAAAGGCAAACAGCAGCGGCAGAGTGACAATCAGTACGGGATAGTGGTGGTTCATTCCGGCCTCAACTGCATGAGGATTTCATCTTCCTCAAGGGTTTTGTGCTTGCGATAAATTTTAAGGGCCAGTGCCAGGGCCACTCCGAAGGTGGATACGGAAACCACAATGGCCGTCAGCATCAGCACGTGCGGCAATGGATTGATATAGTGGGCCGGTTCCACCATGTGATGTCCGGGACTGTGCTCCAGAATGGGAATGGTCCCCCCCTTTTTGCACCCGATGGACACATAAAAAAGGATAATGGAGGTTTGAAAGATATTCATCCCCACCAGTTTTTTGATAAGATTCTTCTTGGCAATCATGGCGTAAATGCCGATCATCATTAAAATGATATACAACCAGTAATTGTATTTCCCCAGAACGGCCACCACCAAATCGCTCATCTTTTATAATCCCTCATCCTGCCTGCCTTCCGAACTCAGGTTGTTATAAATGGAAATCATGACCGCCATCACCGTAATCCCCACACCCACTTCAACACCAAATATGCCCAGGGAACGGGCTTCGATCTTATCGGTGAACAGGATCCGGCTGAGGGCCGCGTAATCCAGGAAATTTCGTCCCATAAGAATGCACAACGCGCCGATCCCCGAATAGATCAATACTCCCACGGCCATGAGGATATGAACGGTCTTTTCACTGATGCGCCCAAGGGCAGTGCGCATGTCGTGGCTGATGGCGATGAGGATCACACTGGCCCCCAGAATCACCCCTCCCTGAAAACCGCCGCCGGGACTGTGGTGCCCGTGCGCGATCACATAAAGCGCAAAAAGTTGAACAAAAGGCGCCAGGATCCTGCAGACATTCTTAACGATCAGATCGTAGGGTGTCCAGAGGGTATCGATCCGTTCAAACTCGCTGGAGGCGTCAGGGATTTTGTCCTTCTTTATGTGCAAAGTGATACCGGTGGCCACATGGCGATAATAACTGTCATCATCCCGTTTTTTGAACAACCGCAGCAGAACAAAACATCCCAGGCCCGCGCAGAAAATAACACTGGTTTCAAACATGGTATCATAACCGCGGTAGTCGGCCAGAACCGCCGTCACCACATTGGGAACCGAAGTCTCCGGAATGGCCTTTTTCAGATGATGGGCAGCCACATGGACACTTGCAGGCGATGCGGGATCGCCCCAGGAGGGAAAGTCCTCTGTGGAATACAACAGAAGCGCCCCCACAAGAACAACGATGATCAAACCAATTGCCTTCAATCCTTCGTCCTCCGAGTGGTTCGAAATACGGCGGCCACGAAAAAAACCGTGCTCACGCCCGCACCGACCGATGCCTCCGTAAACGATACATCCACCGCCCCCATGATGGCCCAGAGCAAACACATGAGAAAGCTGTAGGCCCCGAACAAAATCGCACACCCAAGCAGGTCTTTCACCTGGATTGCACCGATGGCCGCAATAATCACCAGAATCAGGATTACCAGGTCCAATTCCCAGATCATAAGCTATTTCCCCCTGTCTTCTTTCGTCCAGGGCCGCATTCCCGCCCGGAACCCCGCATCAACAATGGCATGGGTGGCTGTGGGATTCAGAATGAAAATGAAAAGCACAATTAGAAGAATCTTGAGGCTGGTGAGAAGGGCCGCCCATGAAAAATCATGGATATTGTAAAGCGCCACGGCCAGCACCATGAGAAAAGACCCCAGTGTATCCATCTTGCCGGCGGGATGGAGTCTTGTATAAAAATCCGGGAAACGGAGAATTCCAACGGCGCCGCCGGTAAAAAAGACCAGCCCGCAGATGAGCAGCAATATCACAATTACATCCATCGTTTTATCATCCTCACTGTGCACGAACCGCTCGCAACGGTCCTCTTATATCCGGATCATTTGTAGGGCGGCTCTTCATACAACCCTTTGCGTTTCTGGAAATACCGGGACGCCGCCAGGACGGCCACAAAATTGAGCAGCGCGTAGGCCAGGGCAATGTCTACAAACATATCCAGGCGATCATAAAGAAGCCCGATTAAAAGGAGGAGAATAACGGTCTTGCTGCCGATGGCATTGACGCCGATCAAACGGTCCAGGACGGTAGGCCCGAACACCGCCCGGTACAGGGAAGCAACCATGAGCAAACACAAAAAAAGGCCCGTATATAGAAAAACATTCACCATTATTCGTCCTCAAAAGCCCTCGCAATCCTTCTTTCCATTTCACCTGGAAGGGGTTCTCCGGAAGCCTTGTCAATGGCATGCACCTGAAAGGCACCTTCCACCGACACATACATGGTGATGGTGCCGGGGGTCAGGGTGATTGAATTGGCAAAGGTCACCAGTGAGATCTCCTTTTTAAGCTTGCTGTCGAATCGAATGATCCGAGGATCGATCAAATCCATCATTCGTGGATGAAACACCAGATACAGGACATGAAGGTTCGCCAGAATCACCTGATACAGGAGCCATGGTGCATAGTTGATCACCTGCATTGTATGCCGAAACAGCCCTCCGGTTCTCGATTCGGGAAACAGGAGATCACCCGAAAGGATACTCACAAGCGCACAGGAAATGACACCCAGGCTCAGGTGAAACGGATCGAATCTTCCGGACAAAATCACCCAAAGGCATAACAGGGCGATAAACGTCATGATGCGTGAAAAGATAGGTCTTGGGATGTGATGTTCGGAAGGGTTGCCGGGTCTATCGCCAAAGGCGTTGACAGGTTGGGAAGATCTTTTTTCTGCCGGATGCTCCTTCAAAAATGACCCCTTCTATAAAAAACATCAAGCGATGGTCACAATTAACAAGCGAATATTATGATCCTGTCTGGCTTACATGCAATGCTCGGGAAATCGGGAGTCGGATGTTAAAGGTCGTACCCTTCCCCGGCTCACTCTCAAACGAGAGGCTTCCTCCCAAGTTCTTGATGATATTCCGGCTGATGGGCAGGCCCAAGCCCGTTCCTTTTCCGGGTGGTTTGGTTGTAAAAAAGTATTTATAGATTTTTTCCTGATCAGCCTTTGAGATACCGACACCTGTGTCGGAAATTTTGATTTCCACCGTGGGGGATTCTCCGCTATTGTTCAAAGAGGTTGCAAGGGTTATGCGGCCTCTCTTGTCTCCTTTATCCTTCACGGCATAAACCGCATTGGATATGAAATTCACAAAGACCTGTTCCAGCAGTTGCTTGTCGGAATCGATAAAAACAGGTCCTTGGACGAAATTGAAAACAATTTCAACATCCGTAAATTTCAATTCGGGGGTCAACAAATTGACCGTCTCCTTCAAAAGCTCATGGGCATCCAGTGAAGTGGTGGTCAGTTTGGATTCTCTCACAAAACTGAGCAGCTGCCCGGTAATATTGCGACATCTCTTGGTCTGCTCGCCGATATGACGCACCGAGGTCTTGAGTTCTTCACGATCTCCCTCATCGAGCCCTTCCGCATCGCTGGCAACCGCCCCGATCCAGCCTGCAATTTCGCCGATCACTGCCACGGGATTGTTCAGTTCATGGACGACTCCCGAAGCGATTCGGCCTACCTCCGCCAGACGATCCACCCGAATGAGATCCTCTTTGAACTTCCGCCAGGCGGTGACATCCCGACACACGCCCGCCATACCGATCACCTCTTCACGGGTATTGAACAACGGCACAAGGGCCATGCGACAATGAACGGCGCTGCCGTTTTTGTGCCGAAACGTAATTTCCCTGTGAATAACCGCTTTATCTTTAAGGCAGCTGTAAACCAGGCGCTCCAAATCAGGAGGTTTCTCGGCCAGATCCTTGACGGCGCTACCGGACAATTCCTCCCATGTATAGCCCAACGCCGATTCTCCCCCTTTGCCAAAAAAAACCAGTGCGCCATCTAGATTTGTTCGGAAAATTATGTCCTTCGAATTTTCCAGAACGCTTTCCAGAAAACCACTGGTCTGATGAAGCACCTCTTTTTGTTTCGAAAGGGCTTCAGTTGTTTCTTTCAGTTTTGCTTGAATTACCTCATTCGATTCCATAAATCCTGCGCAGTTTGTTCATGGCTTTTTTGATACCTCTGGCACCAAGCCCCGAGCGATAGATTTCCTCCACTTCCTCCTTGAATTTGGCATTTTGCAACTGTGTCTTGTGCTCATATGCCTCATTTATAGTATCCAACAAATTATCATATTCAATGGGCTTCAGCAAATATTTAAAGGCGTCTTCTTTTCCACTTTCCAACGCCGTATCGATGGTGCCATGAGCCGTTAGAACAATACTCTGAAGAAAAGGCTGTATTTTTTTTAGCCTTTTCTGCGTCTCAACGCCATCCATCCCCGGCATCTTCAGGTCTACAACAGCTACGTCAAAATCCTCCTTGCCGGAAACTTCAACCGCTTCTTCGCCCGAAAAAGTGGCTTTCACAGTGTACCCCTCCCTCAAAAGACGCTTCGAGAGATACTCCACAAGGGTTTCTTCATCATCAATAAGCAGGAC
>ADZZ01000272.1 GCA_000179315.1 delta proteobacterium NaphS2 | reverse complement strand
CACCGGCACCTGGCGCGTTTTCTCATCCAAGTTCAGCAACAGGTCCCTCCCCTTTTCAAATTCCCCTTTCCGGTAATAGAGCCAAGCCTGCGTGTCCACAATCTGCGGACTGTCCTTGTACTCCTTAAGCAGCGGCGTGATAATCCGTTCCGCTTTGTTGATGCCTTCTTCGCTGGGTTCGTGTTCCACATAATAAAAGGCCAGATTGTTTCCCGCCACCGGAGAATCGGGCTTTTGGGTGAGGACCCTTTCATACATCTTCACCGCTTTTTTTAAATTCCCTTTTTCCTCATACAGTATCCCGATAATGGTTGCAAAAACCAGATTTTCGGGATTTTTTGCAAGCAGCGTCTCATATTTCGAAATGGCCCCGTCGATGGACCCCATGGCCTGTTCCACCCGGGCCAGACCGAACAGCGCATCCTGGCTGTCCGGATTGATCTCAAGGGCTTTTTCAAAACTTTGGGTCGCTTGCGCATAATCCTTTTGGGTACCGTAAAGACGCCCCAAAAAAACGTAGTACCGGTAGTTATCGGGTCTTTGCCGGATCTGCTGCCGGCATCTTTCAATGGCGCTCTCGATCCCGTCTTTGTTCATCCGGATGGTCAACAGCCTGAAAAGCGCCCCTTCAAAATCGGGATTCAAATTCAACGCTTTTTCAAAAAGGTCCGCCGCTTCATCGGGCTTGTTTTCCGCCAGTTTCAGCAACCCTTTCTGGTAATAGGTATTGGCTGCATCCGGTTCGGTCTTAGAGAGCCGATCCACGTAACTTTGCGCAGCCGGCAGGTCTTTTTGACGCATGGCCAGATTCCCCATACCGGAAAGGGCCCTGCGATTGTCGGGATCTATTGTCAGAACCGCCTCCAGCATCTCTTTTGCCAGATCCGGTTTTCCCTTACCGGCGTAATAGTCCGCCAGGTCAAGGCGCGCCTCCACCGCAGAGGGATCCTGCTCTACGATGCGCTTATAGGTCTGCTCCGCCAGCATGGGTTCGCTATTTCTCATGTGGGCCTTTGCAAGGTTCATGGCCGCCCGCAGGTTTCCGGGTTCTTCATCCAGAACGTACCGGTAATCGGAAATGGCCTCGGCATAATCGCCATTTGTAGCTTTTATATCGGCTTTCAAGGCGTGGGCTTTAACATCCCGCGGGTTCTCATCCAGAACTTCCCGCACCAATTTGAGTGCCTCATCCATTTTCTTTTCCTTGAAATAGATGGTGGCCTTGACGAGTTTTGCCTGCAGAAATTCAGGGCCCGTTTTCACTCGTTCCATAAATCCATCCATCACCTGCAGTGCCTCGTCATAATGTCCCTCTTCCAGATAGGCAAGGGAGAGCATTTCACAAGGCTTGTAGGCTTCCGGATTTTCCTTGATACACCGCTCAAGAACTTCCAGCATGGCCTGCCGCTGTCCTTTGGATTTCAGAAAGGCGGCCAGCGCCAACCGGTACGATATCTTTTCCGGATGCGCTTTAATGAGTTCCGTCAGAATGTCTTCGGCCTTGGCATCCTCGTTGTTGCGCGCGTAGAATTGGGAGAGCAACAGCTTGAACGGCTCGCCCCCGGTCTCCACCAATTTTTGGTATTGCTTTTCAGCCGCTTTCAGATCCTTTTGTTTTTCGGCCAGTTCCGCCAGCAGCATCCGGGCCCGGATGTTTTTGGGATCCTTCACCAGAACCGATTCCAGCAATTTTGACGATTTGGCCGGATCACCCCTGTCCAGATACACCTTTGCCAGCATCATAAGGGGTTCAGGCATTTTAGGATGATCCGCAATAACGGCATTCAAAATCGCTTCCCCTTCCTTGGTTTTCTCGGACGCGATCAGGCAGGCCGCTTTTAGAAGCAGCGCATCCGTATCACCCGGCTTTTTTTCCAGCACCAGCTCCGCTTTTTCCTTTGCCTTTTCAATTTGTTTTGCAGCAAACAATATTCGTCCCAATGAAATCTGCGCCTCCAGCAGATCCGGATTGAGCGAGACGGCCTTTGAAAAAGCGCCGAATGCTCCCTTGGGATTTTCCGTCTTCATCTCCACGCGGCCCAGCATGTAATAGGCTTCGGCGAATTTGGGATCAATCTGAAGGGCGTTTTTAAACTCCAGCCTGGCCTTAATGTACTCCCCCTTTTCAAACAGGGCTTTCCCTTTGTCGAAAAACTTCATCTTTTTCTCTTCAACACTACCACAAGCGGCCACGGCAACAATCACCACGAAAACGAGAATCCTTCTTAAAATGTCTTCTTTCTTCTTAAGCATCTTCGGTCCTTTCTTGGCTTTCGTTCATCTCCACATGCAAAACGTCCTCTATCGCCGCTATCTTAACACAATGCCCACTTTCCCTCATCCTTTCATAACCCACAAAATCCCTTGACACCCACCACCATCAACGCACCCATGGTATTGAGACAGAGCCACGTGTGATTGTTTCGCAATTCACCCATTAGAACATCAAACGTAAAAAAAAGCACAATGATTTTTGCGGCCACCAGGCCCATATGGTAGCCGACAAAGTGCGGATCCGGAATATTGGGAACCACCAGCGCGAAAAAGAGGATCAGAAAATCCATGGGCGTCACCCGAAACCCGCTGGTTCTTCTGGTGAATTTAAGGGTGAGAATGGCCAGAAAAGCGATGGCCCCGAAAGAAAAATTGTAAATCTGCTCCACCGTTATACCAATCAAAGTTGCACCGTTTTCGCTGCTTAAGTAAACCACAAAGGGGATCAATAGATAGAGCGCCACACGCAGTACCGCACCCACTTTTTTCCTGTAAAAGATCAGCGTCAGCAAGAGTATCAGGGAAGCGCCGACCGCAAACCAGGCAAGATAAGAAGGGATGTCCACCGCCAGAAAACAGCCGGTAAACAGAATGGCCGGTAGCGCCATTTGCAAGAGTCTGAAAGAAAATACGATGAGAAGCTGCCTTTCCTTAAGGAAACTCAGTCTTCCCTTGATGCTCTTATCAATGAACGAAAAGCGCTTTAACTGCCAGCCGCTCTTTTCCGTCAGGAAGAACCCTAGCAGGATCAGACTGCTGAAAATCAGATAGGACAGGAGGAGAACCCACTCCGAATAAAATCGTAAGAAAAATGCCGAAACCACCAGAATCGCCTGGATAAAATAAATCAGCATTACCGCTTCGCTGTGATAGAGCCCCCGCAGCATGAGTTTATGATGAAAATGGTTTTTGTCCGCCATAAACGGGGATCTTCCGTGTGCAATGCGCTCCAGCATCACGGACATGGTATCCAGAATGGGGAACCCCAGCAGGATCAGCGGCAACAGCCGGGAAAGGGGTGTGTTTCCCTGGGTCAGTTTGATGGAAAGAGAAACGGCCACCAATCCCAGAAACTGACTCCCGGCGTCGCCCATGAAAAGGGTGGCGGGATAGGTGTTGAACCTGAGGAACCCGAAAATGGACCCCACAACCCCAATGGCCACCAGTGCGATGATCATATCTTCGGAACGGTACCCAAGATATCCGATACAAAGAAAAATAAGAAGACAAATGCCGCCGGCCAGCCCATCCAGTCCATCGGATAAATTGATGGCGTTGATCACCCCCACCATAAAAACAAGCGTCAAGGGAACCGCAATCCAGTCGGGCAGCAGAAACCCATCGGGCAGGAGCATGCCAAGGCTGGCTATTTTAACACCGCCATAGAAAATCATGATCAGCGCCGCCACGGTCTGGGCCGCCATCTTTATCTTGAAATTCAGCCCTTTCATGTCGTCCATCACGCCAAAGACGACAATGACCGTCGCACTGACAACCAGGGCCCGCAAAAACGGATCAATTTCAGTCTGAAACAGAACCGGAATAAACGCCCCCAGCGCCATGGCCACACCTCCCGCCCGGGGTATGGGGACACTGTGGACTTTTCGGGGACTCGGCTGATCCACGACACTGAAACGTATGGCCAGCCTTCTAAAGAGGGGAACCAATGCGATGGTCAGAAGGGTGGAGAGCAGTAAGGTGGAAAGAAAAATCATTGTGGAATAAACCTGGTTAAAACGGGCAAAACCTCTCCCATGAATTCCTGCAACCGCGCTTCCGCTTTTTCAGGCCCCTCTCCCGCATATACCGGTGTGATCAACCGCACGAGCGCACCGTCCGTCCGCTGCCGCGTCATCGCATCCCAGAAGGCATAGAACTTCAATTCGTAGGCATTGGTCAGGATTCTTCCCCGCTGGGGAAACCAGTAATAGACCACCTGCTGATGCTCCCCCTTCTGCATCACGGCCTGATTCACCGGAAATCCGCCCGGTTTTCCCTTAACATTCACATTCCGCCGCCCCGCCTTTCTGAACAGCCAGCCGCTTCCGGGGAGACACGTGCCGGGTGTATGGATGGATTCCCCTTTTCGTTGACTCTCATAATAGGCCACATATAAATTCACTTCCCGGCCGGACGGGTCCCGGTAATTGACAATGACATAGTCACTCAGATCCAGCGCATCGATGAAACGCTTTTCCATTATTTCCCGTGTGCCGGTCCACCCACCAACCTGCATGGGAAACAGCTCAAGAGAGCGGCTGATGGGCACCTTCTCCCGAAACTCGACCCCATGGGAAAACCCCAGCGTCGCCCCCAGCAACACCACCACGATCCAAAACTGCAACTGCAACCGGCCCCTCCGCCCTCCGCCCTCCGTCCCCTGCCCCCTAAACCCTAATCCCTGATCCCTGATCCCTGATCCCTGTCCCCTGAACCCTATCCCTTTGAACCCATTAAGCGCCCACATTTCCAAAAGCAACGCACCCAAGGAGACCAGAAAAATAAACCAGCCGGAAAAATCATGAAAAAATCCTTCCGCCAGCTCAGCGCCCCACTGTTCGTAGACCACACCCGTCAGCGCAATTCGCATGCTGTTGGTTATAATGGAGAGAGGCACCGTTGAAATCACCACCGCTGCCCGCTTCCAGAATGTCGCCTTATAGAAATAGGCCAAAAGCAACCCCAGCACGATGAGGGGTATCAGATACCGAAGTCCGCTGCAGGCATCCACCACCTGCAGCTGGGTAAATCCCAGATCAATGACGTTCCCTTCCCGAAAGGCAGACATTCCGAGAGCCTGCATCATGGCCACGCCCAGTTGAGATGAAACGAGTTTCAGTTGCCACGATACTTTGGTGTACAGAAAATTGGGAAAAGGAAACATCGTAAGCATCATGACGAAAGCAAAACCCATCTCCTTCACTTTGCTCCATCCCAGATGGAGCCAGCAAAGACCGACGATCATGAGCCAAAAGGACATATAAAGGCTGAAGTATTCGCCCGCCAGTTCCCCCACCCAGAAAAGACAGAGAGCCAGACATACCGAAATCAACCCCAACCATGAAGGCCTCGATGGAATACCCGTCAGGCGCATCCGTTTGTCCCAAATGAGATAAAGCACTACAAAGGGAATCATATACCCGTAGGAGTAATCTTCGCGCATCCAGTCGTGAACGACCAGGTATGTCATGGTCGAGAAATACATGCCCAGCAGAAGCAATGCATAAACCGCCGCTCTTAAAAAAGACCCAACCGATATATTTTTCATGATCTTCAGCCTGAATGCCCTCTCATTATTTATTTGTATTCATCCTTTTGACACTTTTGACCAAGGACAAAAAAATCATAAATTACCCGCATGTAAGAGCCGTTTGGTAAAAATTAATCAAAATAACCCGCAAGTTCGCATTTCGACGTTCAGTCATCCTAATCATCCAACCGGTCTGAAAGAAACAATTTCTCCTTTTCCCTTTCTAACCTGTCGTGTAATATAAGCAGGAGTGAAGAAACACGACATCCGACCTCTGCATTCTTCCGACCTCTGACCTCCAGCATTCGCAGCTTTTTCCCACCCTTGACATTTCATGCATTCATGCTATCATAACCAATGAATACAAGGAGGTGTGATACTATGAGCATTATCAAAACAGTAGGCAGAAGCGGACAAATCTCACTGGGAAAGAAATTCGCAGGTCAGACTGTCATGATTGATGAGGTTCATGCGGGCGTTTGGATTGTTAAAGCGGGTCAATTCATCCCGGAAAGCGAGAAGTGGCTTTTTGTTTCAAACGTGCAAGAGGATCTGAATGAAGCGATCTCCTGGGCTGAAGAAAACCCACCCAGGGAGACCTCTCTTGAAGATTTAGAAAACCAAGGCAGAAAATGAAGCCACAAAAACCAGTTCTTCTCCGATTGGATCTAAACAACCCTGTATTTCAACGACAGCTTTTCAGCCTTTCCAGGAATGAGCAGCATAACGTGTTGAATACTCTCCGCAGATTGGCGAAGATGACATGGGAAGAGCTCTACATGGATGCGGGACTGAAATGGGAAGCCATTCTATCCAAAAAAGGTCCCAATGGAAAGAGACTATATACCTTTCGAATCGGGAAAGGTTTTCGAGACGTCGGATATCGCCATGGTTCATGGCTGCGCCTCTTGTCATTGCATCCGGATCACGACTCTGCCTATCACTGACAGCCAATCGCATTTTGTCCTAGCATCCAGTTCCCGCTTTCAACAGCTTCCATCTACCTTCTTGTGTGAAATTTGAAATACGTAGACCTGGTTTCTTGACGGACAAATCTCTTTCCGATCACGATCCTACTTATCATGAGATAAAACAATCCCAGCATTTATTTCTATCCAGCAACCACATCCCAAATCCTCTCCGCCGCCTTCCCATCCCACTTCTCCGGCACCCGCGCTCCGGCTACTTTTTCAAGACTCTCTTCATAGGCCCGAAGAATCCCCTCTTTTGTTGTCCCCGCCAGAACATTGGTCCCAATCTGAACAGTGATCGGACGTTCCGTGTTATCCCGGATGGTGACACACGGTTTTTTGAGCACCGTTGTTTCTTCCTGCAGGCCTCCGCTGTCAGTCAACACCACATGGGCATCTTTCCAGAGAAAGAGGGATTCGGTAAACGAGAGCGGCGGGAGCATAAAAATCTTTTCCGAAAGCCCGATATTCATCTGTTCGATCATCTTTTTCGTCCTTGGATGCACCGGAAAAAAGATGGGCCTTTTCTCGGCTATTTCATTCAGCGCCCCGACAATTCCAAGAAAGACCGGCCGACTATCCACATTGGAGGGCCTGTGTAGGGTCAAAAACGCATATTCCGGGTGGCTTTGCTTCAGCGCATAGACGGAAAATGCCCTGCCGCCGTCCCTGTCAAGCTTGTCCTTTTGGTACAGAAGATTGTCGATCATCACGTGCCCGACGTAAAATATCTTATCCCGGGGTTTCCCTTCCCGAAGCAAGTTCTCCACACCGCTTTCTTCGGTCACAAAAAACAGGTCGGAAATCGCATCGGTCACCATACGGTTGATCTCTTCGGGCATGGACAGGTCAAAGCTGCGAAGACCGGCCTCAACATGGGCTGCGTGAATGCACATCTTTTTTGCCACGATGCTGCACGCCAGGGTTGAGTTGACATCCCCCACCACCATCACCAGATCCGGTCTCTCCGCCTCGCAGACCTTTTCGAAGGCCACCATGATCTTTGCGGTTTGTTCGGCGTGGGATCCCGATCCGGCTTCCAGATGATAGGCTGGCGCCGGAATTTCAAGCTCATCAAAAAAGGCCTGGCTCATCTCATGGTCGTAGTGTTGTCCCGTATGGACAATCCTGCAATCCACTTTCTCCCAATACAAAGACGCCCGATATATGGGAGCAATCTTCATGAAATTGGGCCGCGCCCCTGCTACCAGCAGAACTCTCAATGGTTTATTTTCAGTCATGACATTTTTTGTTATTGTTTGGAATTTGGGCTTCTCCTCTCTCTGACCAGCTTTCCGCCCTCCGACCTCTGTCCTCCTTCCTTTCACAGACGTTGACATCTCTCAATACTAGCCGTATCTTAGAAAGTGTTGATTTTCACTTAAGGACGGAGGACTAAGAGCAATGAAGGATCCTCAGGTCACAGAGCACCACATACGAAAAGAAATTATGTCCTTGCCGCCAGGCAGACGAGGTCAATTGCTTCAATGGCTTATTGAAATGGACAGGCGCGATTGGGATCAAAAATTGCAGGAAGATTTTTCTGAGAACGGTCCAGGAATGCCGCTGTTGAAACAGGTGAAAACGGACTTCCGAGCCGGCAGATGTACCAAATGCAAATAATTTCCTACACCCAACCTCCCCATCCCCTGATTCTTCGTTGTTTTCCGAATATCGGATTTTGTACTACTCCTCTCGCTCACAAGTAGTCAGCCCATCGACCTTTTACGTCCGATCTCTGACCTCCCCCTTCCGTTTGCCATTTCTCGTAAATTTAGCAAGTAACACTTTCGCCGCAAAAAGCGGCAGCACCTTCTGCCGTTTAATCCGCTTGGGGTCTGAGATCAGCCTGTAAAACCATTCCATAGAAAGCCGCTGCCAAAACTCGGGCGCCCTTCTGACGGTTCCGGCAATGGTATCCAGCGTCCCCCCTACCCCCTGGCAGACTTTCACATTCCGAAGGCGGTCTTTATGGGTAGCAAACCAAAGCTCCTGTTTAGGAGATCCCAGTGCCAGAAAAAGAATTTCAGCTTCTGATGCGTTGATCTTTTCAATCAACCCATCCATTTCTTCTTCCTTCACATACCCGTTGGACCGGCCAACAATCTGAAGACCCGGATGCCTTTCCTTCAGTTTTTCCGCCGATCCGCTGTTGACCTTTTCGCTTGCGCCGTAAAGAAAAACGCCATACCCCTTATTGGCTGCCAGGTTACAGATATCAAAAATAAATTCCGAGCCGGGTACACGGTCAATTTTTGCGCCGTGAAGGATTCTTGCGGCTGCCACAATCCCAATGCCGTCGGGCAACAGTAGATCTGCCTCCCTGTATGCTTTATATAGAGCCGGATCACGCGGCACTGAAAAGTTTTTCTCCGGATTTGCAGCGAATACACAATGGGGCCTGGGGCCTATCGCCATGGGTAAGAAAGTATTCAACCCTGTCCAGTGCTTCCGTCTTGCTCACGGAGTCAACCCAAATATTTAGGATATTCAGTCGTTTTTCAAAGGAGATTCCCTTTCCTTCGAATCAACGCACTATCCAATGGGTGTGTGACGCCAATAGCTGTCAAAAACGAAACATCGGACGGAGCCCCTTCAACTTAGCAGCTTAAAACGCCACTCATTCGAAAATATTGGAGGGTCTGCACACTCCGGGTCACCCATTCGTCCAAAGTCGCATGCCGCATGCGCAGTTTCAAAAAGCACAATCGATTCTTTAGTGGGGAAAGCAAAGGGAAAGAGTACCTTGAATTGCAGGCCATCTCAGGAAAAGCATAGAGAAACGATCTGTGTCCTTTGTTCGGTGCATCTCGTTCATGCGACTTGCAATTTTGGTCCCGCCTCTGGATATTTCGCACCTGATTTTAAAGTTGACGCGCATGTAACCCATCAAGTACAATGGAATACATGAGACTTTTAATGGATGCCGACTGCCTGATCAAATTGACCAAAGCGGGGCTGAAAGAGCTTATCGCTGGGAATACGACCATCTCCATCCCCGGAATAGTAAAATATGAAGTGGTTGATGCGGGCAAGGATAAGGGATGTTCAGATGCCTTTGCAGTGGAGAAAAACATTTCATTCGGACTGATTGATATCATTAAATCTCCCTCTGCTCACAAAAAAGGAGATTATGCTTTGATGGAATTGTTTGAAAAAGCTAAGTTCGATGCGGTTGCCACAGATGACAAAAAACTGATCCGCGATCTGCAGGCCCAAGGAATTCGGTTTATTTTGCCAGGGCTCATTTTGTACCGACTACAGGAAAAAGGTCGAATAGACTTGACCACAACACTTTGGGCATTGGACCAACTTGCTGCTTTCATTAGTGAAGATGAGTTCAGTATAACAAAATTACTTCTGGAGGAAATAAAATGAAGGTAAAATCGATGCGAATTCCGGAGGATATTGAGACAGCTATTGCTTACGTATCCCGGTTGGAAAAAATCGAAAATGCGCATTCCTTGAGGAAACTGGCGAGAATGGGGTTTGAATCTTATATCTCCAAAGAATACAAATCCGGAAAAATAACGCTCAGGGAGGCTTCCGAACTCTTAAATCTCACGCTCTCTGAGACGTTAGACCTTCTGTCCGACATGGGGGTAAAAGGGAACATTCGCGCCGAAGATGTATTGAATAGCCTAAACGCTTTTTCCTCCTGAATGTATCGCCCCGGCCCCCAATTCCTCATTTTCCAAAACATTGAACAGATATTTAAAGAACAGGCAGGTAATGTCATGGCCACTTTGGCGGAAAAATGGATAGAAGAGGGAATCCAGCAGGGAATCCGGGAGATGCTTTATGAAGCGATCTCATCTAAATTCGGCGCCGTTCCCGGGGATATTTCCGAGGAAATAAAAAAGATTGAAAACCGCGAAACCCTTCGGGATCTGCTCCGCCAGGCAATTCTGTCCGAAACTCTGGATACGTTTCGTGAAGCCTTGAAAAAGATTTAAGGACCTTGGCCAAACCTATATCCACCATCTCTCGCTTGGCCTTATCATTTTTTAAGCGCCCTACGCCCTACGACTACCCCCTGCCCCCTGATCCCTGTCCTCTGATCCCTAGCCCCTGATCTCTGGCCCCTTTCCGGCATTCTTTTGACAAAAACACCAGCATCGTGTACTTTTGTTTATATGTTTAACCGCTTAATGTAAGGAGACGCCATGAACGGTATTATGAAAATCAGTTCACAGGGGCAGATTCGAATACCCAAAAAAATCATGATCGCCCTTGGGATTGAGAAAGGCGATTATATCGAAGTCGTCATGGAAAACCATCAGATTGTTCTAAAACCCAGAAAGCTCATCGATCCCACTCAGGGATGGTATTGGACGAAAGAATGGCAGGAGATGGAAACCGACGTTGACCGTGAAATAGAAGAAAAACAACTGTCCGAAAAATTCCGCTCTGCTGAGGATGGATTGAAATGGCTCAAGAAATAAGCGCCTTTCAATTCACCAATCGGTTCAAGAAAGAATATAAACGGCTGCCCAAAGAAATCCAGGAAGCGTTTGACAAGAAATTCAAGTTATTCCCGGAGAATATGTCTCATCCGTCCCCGAGGGTTAAACGCATTTTTCGTACTTGTCCTCACGCTCTCGATCATCCGCCGTCTCTCCCTGACCCCTAGCCCCTACCCCCTGATATTTTCCAGTCCGGCCAAAGTCAGGATCTACGACATTCCAGCATTTGTTTTTATCCCAGCATTCCAGCATTCCACAATTCCAGCATTCATTTTATTCCAGAATCCTTTTTTATCCCTCTGCCCTCCGCCGACATCCGTTCTCTACCCCCTGCCCCCTGACCCATCTGTCCCAGCCCCATTGATGTTACATCGAATTGTATTTCCAGAAATAATTTTGACAATTAGAACAAAAGCAGGTATTACTTTAGGTAAGACTTTTTGGAGGTAAGCGCCATGCCAAAGGTGACCAGTAAGGGCCAGGTAACAATTCCCCAGCGGATCCGGTCAATTCTCTGCATTAAATCCGGGGATGAAATCAGTTTCGAAATTGATGGGCCAAAAGTATTTCTCAAAAGAAAAACCGCTTCCATGGAAAACCTGAAAAAATACGTTGGTTTTCTTGCCCACCTGGAGGGAGAGAAAAGCGACGACATCATTGATGCGCTGCGTGGAGAGGCTGATGATTCTATCGGTTGATACGAATATACTACTCGACATCCTAATCCCGAACGCAGCATTCCTCGAATCTTCTCTAAATTTCTTATTGAAGATGGGGAAAGATGACGAAATTGTCATTTGTGAGTCGGTATACGCCGAATTAGGATCACAATTCTTGTCTCAACATAAGCTCAATCACTTTTTGAAAGATACGTCAATCAGACTGCTTTCTTCCAATGAAAAAACGCTCTTCGAGGCCGGCATTGCCTGGAAAAAGTACGCCTTGCGAAAAAAAGAATTCATTGTCTGCCCTGCTTGCGGGAAACGACAAAAAGCAACATGTGATTTCTGTAAAGAAATTATTCCACGACGTCAGCATATCTTGGCTGATTTTCTCATTGGGGCTCACGCTAAAATGCAAACAACCAGCCTGATAACCCGCGATAGGGGCTTTTATCGAACATATTTCAAAGACCTCAATGTCCTGAATCCCCTCAACTCAGAGCTCTGACATCTTCTGACCTCTGCTCTCCGCCTTCCAACCTCTATCTCTTCCTTTCAACAAAAACACTCCTGGCTTAGCAAGCATTGTTCCCAGCATCGCCCCGATTTCTTTACAATCCGAGGTCAGACGTATGTGTTCTTCCAACGAAATGTATCCACAGTCTTTTGCAAAATCAAGCCGGGTATCCGTTCCAGCGTTTTCCCCATCTGCGTCGGTCAGCTTGCTGACAAAATGAGCCGGATACTTCCTTTTTGCCCCGGCCTCCCTTAAATTCGCGCATACGGACCTGGATGACCGTCTGATTTGATCCATCAACGAGAATTTTTCTTCGGGCGGCCAAAGTTTTCTGATCCTGAATATCTCCAATGCAAGTGCGTAGGCCTTCTGATAAATCTTCAAATCCTTGCCGGAATTTATGCGTTCCCCCATGACCCAAACTCTGGCTCCGACGTCTGTTCTCTGACTTCCGACTGCTGATCCCTGCCCTCTGATCTCTGGCATCAGACTTCCGGCCTCTGACCCCTGCTCCCTGATATTTTCCAGTCCCCCTGAAATCGCGATCTCCGACATCCCAGAATTCCAGCATCCCAAAATTCCAGCATTTGTTTTCATTCCGGCATTCACAATTCCAGCATTATCCCTTATCCCTTTTCCGCAAATACCCCCTAAAAGCCTTGATCTGTCCTCTGCAATCTCCAGCCAGCTCATAGGGCCTTGAAAATTCTTCATTTGTTACATATTGGCAGTCCAAGGCGCGGTAAAGTTGCGACTGAACTTCGCTGCAAGATCGCAACGAATATCCCAAAAACTTAATAAACTCTTTCGAGGATGTGTCATCGAATCCCTCAGCCGTGTTATCCATCGCAGAACCCGCCGCCCTCCAAATCTGATCTTTCAGGCCAAAATCTTTCGAGAACGGTCCCTTACTGGTGACGTGGAAAACACCCCCGCACAATTCTCTCGCTTTCTGCCAACAAGGCAAATCCTCAAATCAAGAATATTTCATCTAACGGAACCCCCACATATTTTCCATCATCAGCAGTGATAATCCCAGCATTCCAGAATTCCAGCATCCCAGCATTTGTTTTTTATCCCAGGCCCCCTGAAAACGGGATCTCCGACATCTCAGAATTGTCTTTTATCCCAGCATTCCAGAATTCATTTTATTCCAGAATTCGTTTTTATCCCTCCGTCGTCTGTCTTCCCTCGTCTATACACTTTCCCCTGCCCCCCACTTTTTAATTCCTAATGGAATTCTTCTTGATGAAAGCGATAAAAGCATTTAATGTAAATGATAAAAATCGCTCTTATAGGTATAGACGCCTTTTAACAAAACCTTTCGTGGAGACAAAAGCCATGGCGGAAACGGTAAAATACCTCGAAAAGCTCATCCATGAAATGCACAAGCCCGAGGCGGAAATTGTTGCCCGTGCTTTTCAGACCGGATTGAAACAGTTATGGCGCGAACAGGTCCTTGGCCGATATCTTCGCGGCCAAATCACCCGAGACAAGGCCATGGAACTGGCCGGTATCGACTGGGTGGAACTGGCTGAACGTCAGCATGAAGCAATGTTGGAGGATCTGGAGTGGGCGTTAAAGGCCTAAAAGCCGTCATAGATGCGGGCCCATTGATTCACTTGTCTGAAATCGGCTGCCTTCATTTCCTCAACAGCTTTGACGAGCTCCATGTCCCTGAAGCAGTCTGGCTCGAAACAGTTGGCCAAGACCGCGTCTTTGAAACAGAACTGTCAAGTCTTAAGAACATGCAGCGACACTCATTTCCTGAAGAGGAAGTCGAACGCTTTGTTCGTCGGAATAACCTATCCCGGCTGCACGCCGGTGAACTGGAATGCCTTTTTGGCGGATTTCGCTAAAGGAGGCTGAACGTTACACAGGAAATTTGCACGAGTGAGCAGCCTTTTTGTCACACGGGCAATTGCCGAGTTAGCCATAGAGCAACTCAGCGCACGCTGATGCTCCCCTTACGACATCCGCACTCTTTCCCCGCCCCCTAATCCCTACCCCCTGATATTTTCCAGTCCCGCAAAAGACGGAATCTCCGCATTTCAGCATTTCAGCATTCCAGCATTCGTTTCATCCCAGCATCTTCGCCAAAGCATCACGCGCCTTTCTTTCCCCATGTACCAGCCGGATCTCCGCCGGTCTCTCTGCCATGGCCCTGACCCACTCCGCCAGTCCCCGCGCGTCCGCATGGGCCGAATAGCCGGTCATCTGGTGAACCCGGGCCCGGATCTCCACTATCTCGCCGTCCAGCGTCACATACCCGTCCGGTCGTCCCGCATAAGTCACGATCTCACGACCCGGGGTCCCTTCGGCCTGATACCCCACAAAGAGCAGATCGTTTAAGGAAATCCATGTCGGCCGGCCGCACCGACCACCGGTCCATGGCTACGGCCGTGTCTCTCCCCTGACACGCGCCGCAGTCCACCAGGATATTCACCCCCCTCGCCCGCAAGAGGTGGCAAGACCCGGTCACCGTCTTCTCGCCCCCCAAATGGATCAGTTGCATAACAGGTTCATCTGATCTCCGGCCTCCGACTCCTGTGTCACGGAATTGTCTTTCGATTCCCTTGACCGCCCGACCTCCGACAACTATAATTGTCCTATGGAGCAGATAACCAATCCCCATGACAAATTCTTCAAAGAGACGCTGAGCAAAGAAGAAGTTGCGCGGGATTTTGTTTCTCACTATCTTCCTGAAGAAATTCGGGATGTTCTGGATATATCGAGTTTACGAGTCAGCAAGGATACGTTCATTGACAAGACGCTACGCGAGCATTTTTCTGATCTTCTGTACCGGATAAACTTGAAACAGGGCGGCCCGGCTTATGTTTATCTGCTTTTTGAACACAAAAGTTTTTCGGATCCCCTGACAGGTTTTCAGGTTTTGCGCTATATGGTACGGATCTGGGAACGCTTTACAAAGCGTGGAGAGCAAAAACCCTTTCCGCCTATCGTGCCTATGGTTGTTTATCATGGCAGGGAGCGGTGGAAGGTGAGCCTGGCATTTGAAGACCTGTTTCATCTGCCGGAAAGTTTTCGGAAGATGGTTCCAAAATTCCAGTTCCTGTTATGTGATTTGACACGGTACAGCGATGAAGAGATCAAAGGCGCCGTTTCACTGCGCGTTTTCCTATTGTTACTCAAATACATCTTCATGGAGGATTTTCCGAAGAAATTTCCGGAAATCCTGCGGTTGTTCAGTGGATTTTCCAATAAACAAAGCGGGCTTGAGTATCTGGAAACCATACTGAGATATGTTGCTTCAGGCGCGGACACCATCACGCCTGAGGAAATGGGCCGAAACATTGAGCAGATATTTGAAGAGCAGGGAGGTAATGTCATGGCCACTTTGGCGGAACAATGGATCGAAGAGGGAATGCAGCAAGGAATTCAGCAAGGGATTCAGCAAGGGATTCAGCAAGGGATCCGGCAGGGAATGCAGAAAGGGATCCGGCAGGGAATCCGGGAGATGGTTTATGAAGCGATCTCATCGAAATTCGGAGCCGTGCCCAAGGATATTTTCGAGAAAGTTAAAAGGATCGAAGACCGCGAAACCCTCCGGGCTCTGCTCCGTCAGGCAATTCTATCCGAAACCCTGGATACGTTTCGTGAAGCCTTGAAAAAGATTTGAAAAATGGTGATTTTTCCGGAACTGACCTCCGACTTCTGATCTCCGAGGTCCGACCTCTGATCTCTGACCTCTCCCATGAAACTTCACCGGCTTGACTTCCGTGAGAGCGGCGTCTCGCCGCGACATTCGGATCAGATCGCGGGTCATCCCAGCATCTCAACATTTCAACATCTTCGCCAAAGCATCACGCGCCTTTCTTTCCCCATGTACCAGCCGGATCTCCGCCGGCCTCTCTGCCATGGCCCTGACCCACTCCGCCAGTCCCCGCGCGTCTGCATGGGCCGAATAGCCGGTCATCTGGTGGACCCGGGCCCGGATCTCCAATATCTCGCCGTCCAGCGTCACATACCCGTCCGGTCGTCCCGCATAAGTCACGATCTCACGGCCCGGGGTCCCTTCGGCCTGATACCCCACAAAGAGCAGATCGTTTTTGGAATCCTGGATCCCCATCCGGATATGATCCACGATCCGGCCCCCGGTGCACATACCGCTCCCGGCCAGGATCACCATGGGGCCATCCGCCTCGCACAGGGTCAGGTGGTCCGCGTGCCCGCGAACCGCCACCAGCCCCTTGAAATCAATGGGATGGTCGCCGCGGGCCGCCAGATCCCGGGCCTCCTGGTCCCAGTATTCGGAAAGTCTCGAATAGATCTCCGTGATCTCCAGGCCCAGGGGCGTGTCCACGAACACCGGGGCGTTAAATTTCTCCGCTTCGGCCAACCGGTCCCTGTCATAGATCATCGATGCGGGCCGCCATCCGGTCCACGGCATCAGGCCCCATATGGGCGAACCCCATGGCATCCGTGAGCATCGGGATGACCAGGGCCCGGGTGGGATGGGTGGTGATGATCTCGCCCTGAAAGCCCTTTTGAATAAGTTCCGGAACCCGGCCGATATGGTCGATGTGGGCGTGGGTAAGGAAAAGGAAATCCATGTCGGCCGGCCGCACCGGCCACCGGTCCATGGCTACGGCCGTGTCTCTCCCCTGACACGTACCGCAGTCCACCAGGATATTCACCCCCCTGGCCCGCAAGAGGTGGCAAGACCCGGTCACGGTCTTCTCGCCCCCCAAATGGATCAGTTGCATAACAGGTTCAAAGGTTCAGGGTTTCGAAGGTTCGAGCAAAGCGTCCCGCTCCAGCGGGATAAATCCCGCCCTGTAGCTCTAATAGCTGGTACTGGGATGGATCCTGTCTGAGACTTCTTAGGAGTCCTTGCGCCCTTGCGATTTAATGGTTGCGGGATCTGAGTTTTTCAAGCAACACCATCGCCACAAACAGAGGCAAAACCTTCTGACGCCTGATCCGCTTCGGTTCCGAAATCAGTCTGTAAAACCACTCAAGAGAGAATCGCTGCCAAAACTCGGGCGCCCGCTTAACGGTTCCCGCAATGGTATCTAACGTCCCCCCTACCCCCTGGCAGACTTTCACATTCCGAAGGCGGTCTTTATGGTTAGCAAACCAAAGCTCCTGTTTAGGAGATCCCAGTGCCAGAAAAAGGATTTCGGCTTCTGATGCGTTGATCTTTTCAATCAACCCTTCCATTTCTTGCTCATTTACATAACCGTTGGAACGGCCGACAATCTGAAGACCCGGATGCCTTTCCTTCAGTTTTTCCGCTGATACGCTGTTGACCTTTTCACTTGCGCCGTAAAGAAAAACGCCATACCCCTTATCGGCTGCCAGGTTACAGATATCAAAAATAAGTTCCGAGCCGGGTACACGGTCAATTTTTGCGCCGTGAAGGATTCTTGCGGCTGCCACAATCCCGATGCCGTCGGGCAACAGTAGATCTGCCTCCCTGTATGCTTTATATAGAGCCGGATCACGCGGCACTGAAAAGTTTTTCTCGGGATTTGCGGCGAATACACAATGGGGCCTATCGCCATGGGTAAGAAAGTATTCAACCCTGTCCAGTGCTTCCGTCTTGCTCACGGAGTCAACCCAAATATTGAGGATATTCAGTCGTTTTTTCAAAGGAGATTCCCTTTCCTTCGAATCAACGCACTATCCAATGGGTGTGTGACGCCAATAGCTGTCAAAAACGAAACATCGGACGGAGCCCCTTCAACTTGGCAGCTTAAAACGCCACTCTTGAACTTGATTCCGTAGGTAGGCGAATACCACCCAAAGATCGGAGCCTCTTCACCTTCAGCGAACCTGAACTCATGTTTTCCCATAAGCTTCAGAAAGATCTTTTCCCCGTGGTCTTCAAGGGCAAGCCACCCGTCTTCATCTTTAAAACTGGCCTCGGGATGTAGATGGAAGTTCAATTCAAAGGTATGAACACCTGTCCCTAGGAAAACGTCCTTCACAATCAGTCCTTCTTCCCCGACGGTCATCAGGGCTCGCTTATGTATGACAGGCTGTTTGAGTCTTGAATAACCGTCATGAGAGGCCTTGAGCAAAATTTCTCCATCACTTTCTTCGGCTTTTTCCAAAACAGCTCTATAAGGTCTACTCCAGATGAAACTGGTTTCCTGTACCGCCTGATCCAACCCGTCAATGGTAACTGTATTGTGAGCCCGGGTGCCCTTGAAATATCGTCTGTATTCAGGTACACCATTATACCGGTAGGTACCCGGGTCTACCAGAAGCTCCTTTCCATTCTTGCTCAATATGATGGACAGGGCGTCCGCATGTCCGTGGTTGTAAAACGGTGCCATTCCAAGAGGCCCGTGATCGAATATAACCTTTGTCCCCACTTTAAAATGAACGACACTGTAACCGCTTTGCTCAAATATCTGCAGCCGATTTGTTGTTCTTTGAACAACTGGTCGTTTGGGATGAACACCCGGGGCCACGGCATGCCCATTATCGCCGTCGCCGATTCTGGGAAGCATGCCGTCTTGTTCACTGCAAACTGCCAGAAACCGTTCACCTTTCATCAACCGATCGTTTATTTCTTCTATTTCTTCACAGCTTTCGACTCGGTTCTTTTTAAGAAAATCAATTGCCATCCAGTAAAGATCCAACACGAATCGGTGGTAGCTGAAAGACTGCTCGCACGGACCGCCATCATCCAATATTTGATGGGTGGCTTCACGCTTCAGAAGTTCCACACCCGTTCTCAACCAGGGAATCCCTTCAGAAAGATCGCGGAAAATGACACCGGCAAACACCAAACCCACCGCCTCCGCAATAGTGTGGTTTCCAAGAGACGAATAAAGGGAAAGATTCTTTGAGACGAACCACGCATGCTGGTAAGCGCTTTCTAGAACCGCCTCCAACTCGTCTTTTTCCATTGGGAACGTTTTGATGCATGAAAAAAACACGGGGATGCGAAGTGCGCACTCCATGGCCGAATGAAAATTGGGGCTGCGGGGAAAAGGGTTCTCTTGGATCCATTCCAGAACGGCTTTTTTGGCGAATTCGCCCGCGTTCTCGGATGAAAAGCCTTCTGTTCTTCCCTTGGCAGCGGCATGGGCCACGGCAGATATATGCTGGAGTCTTTCAGGCTCCCACCGCGCGCGGATATCCTCTTGTTCAAGGTTCACGCATATCTCCCAGATGAAACTGTTTTCCCTTTAAGATGTCGTCCAAATTCGGTAGAAACTCTGTGATTTGGCAGTCCGGAATCTTCAGATGGGACAAAGAATTGATGTCTTTGAATCGTTTTTCACCAAGAGCAGGGGGAATTATTAGCATGCGAAAACGTTGCCCGGCTTGGACACTCCGCATCAAAATTTCGGCCAAAGAGGCATGCCGAATTCTCAGAACAAAGAACCGCAATCGATTTGAAATTCGGGCTCGCATGTGGAAAACAAAAATTGTTTGACAAGTGAAATCAATTCGGATTCAGGAAGATATGAAGACGGCTGTAGCCTAAGTGTCCTGGCGGAAAAGTTTGAGAAGGTACACATTTTTCAAGGATGAATTCTGCCCTCTGACATCCAATTGCCAGTCAACTCATCGGCAATTTCCTCTTCTGATTTTCGACAACGCGGATCACGAAGACCCGCTAGAACTTTGGGATCACGCTCGCCATCAACGATGGCACGAATAATGGCCATGCCGGTAACACCAGTAATGTCGGAAACAGCATGATGCACGCAAACATTCATTTGATCGAGGCTTTTCTGCATACGACGGACCCAATCCGAACGCTCAGCCACGATGGTATTCCGTTCACGAATGAGTGAACGCAAACGACAAATGTCATCACCGGGCCTAAATGAACCGCGGAGCAATCCGCACGAATGCAGCAATTGAAGCCATTGGCAATCTATAATATCAGTCTTTCGGCCAGGAACATGGCTGATCTGGCGTGCATTGACCAGATTGACTTCAAAACCATGGTTGTCCAGAATCTCAAATAGTGGTATCCAGTATACGCCGGTACTTTCCATGGCAACAGTGGAAACCTTTTGTTCCGAGAGCCAATCGGCAAGACGCAACAATTCCGTGGTGGTTGTGCCAAAACGCTCTACATTTGGGGAACCGTCCGATAAAGGTGGCCCGGCAACCCAGTGTTCGCGGGAGCCAAGGTCAATGCCGGCAGCATTGGGTTGAACAGTTTTCAAAGGTTCTGATTTCCGCATGTTGTTTTTAGAATCTTTCTTCTTTCGAGCCATCGTCACCGATCCTCATCCGTGTGTCTTAGGAACGGCAGCCCGGAATGGCTTCTGTGAAAATTCTCCTATGGGAGAGTGCATAAGCCTCATCATTGTTCAAAAGCTCTCCGGGGTCATGCTGACTTAGGGGCAATATGCTCCGGTGAAGAAAGGACCTTGACTGCTGCCGTTCAATTGAGACGATTGTTGAACAATCCAGTTGATGGCGCAAGTCATAAGTTTCATTCTCGTTCAAACCGGCCCCGCCGGCGGCTTGGCTGACTTCTGTGTCTTGAAATGGTACTCCAAGCATCCGCCCTTTTTCTTGACAAAATGCCCCACAATAGGTACATTTTAGTCATGAAAGAGTCGCGAAAGATTATCGATGTTCAGTTTTATATGACTGATCAAGGGAGGATACCGGTCAAGAAATGGCTCAAAGAATTGACTCCCGCAGACAGAAAGAAAATCGGTGACGATATCCGGACGGTTGAACTGGGTTGGCCAATCGGCATGCCACTTGTGAGAAAGCTCGATACTGGCTTGTGGGAAGTCCGTTCTAATCTATCGGATAATCGAATTTCAAGAGTGCTCTTCACGGTAAGCGGCCACATGATGATACTTCTGCATGGCTTCATCAAGAAGAGCTCAAAAACACCCCTAAATGATTTGAAAAAAGCCAGGCAGCGTATGTCTCATTTTATACAGGAGTAATATAATGAAGGAGAAACACAAGAATTTGGGTGGCAGCTTCAATGACTTCCTCAAAGAGGAGGGAATATTTGAAGAATGCACAGAGATAGCTATCAAAAGGGTCCTGTCATGGCAAATAGAGCAGGAGATGAAAAAAAATAACTTGTCCAAATCAGAAATGGCGAAGAAAATGAATACGAGCCGATCCTCTCTCGATAGGCTTTTGGATCCGGTCAATGAATCGGTTACGTTACACACTCTCAAGAAAGCAGCTCATGCCGTCGGCCGAACCCTGAAGCTCGAATTGGCCTAAAGAGTATGATGCATGCCTTGGCTACCGACCTCTGCCCCCTGATCCCTGATCCCTATCCCCTGGCTTTTGCCCCCTGCATTTCAGCACATGGCAACGTTCTGAGGGACCCTTCCGTTCTTTCACCTGAAGGGCCTAAAAAAGGCTCATAGCTCAGAAACCACGGAATCTTGACATATTCGCCCATTACCCATTTGAGACAATAGGAATCCGTCCACCAAAGTGGGCCACAGGTTTTTTCGTAGGGTGTTGGGACAAACGACAGGTCATAATTTTTTTGACCGAAAACCTTTGCCGCTATGATTTTGATTCTTCGCATGTGGTATGGGGAACTTACAAAAATGGCAGATTTCAGACCGTAAGCGTCCATCATTTCCTTGGCACGCAACACTTCCGAGTGTGTATCTTCGAGGTTAGCCCGATTTCCGAACAATTTTGGGTGACTATGCTTTATCTTTAAGACTTTAGTTTCTACATCCTTCCTCTCTTTCTGCCCTTTCATCCTCACCATCGAATAATCCTTCTCAAAGGGATTCACCCAACCATCCTGGAAATATCCATCCATTTCCGAAGGGATCTCATTTCTTGCAATCCCACCATTATCATCCGCTATAACTTTTGATACTCTTCTATGCGCCGGAATAAGAAGGTAGTCTGCGATGCCCTCGTTGATTAAAAGATGTGTCCCCTTTTTCCTTGCCTCAAAATCAGGACCTACAAAAAGAACAACCACATCTGCTTTCTTCGCTCTGTCGGAATAGGCCAGATAATGTGGCGCACAAAATAAAGTCCCGATAAAAATCCCAATGATAAGAACTACGAAAAAGACCTTCACCAATTTCGGCCGACAACCAAAAGTCTTCCTTAACACACGGGTTACACTGCCTTCCCAAAATCAACAGCATCATCCGTGAAATCCGTGCCAAAAACCTTTACAACCTGACCGGTCCGAAGCGACTCCAGTATTCTGAACGTCACCAATGAAGCGCTGTGAATCTCCTCAACCGAAATCGGTGCTTCCTTTCCATGCAATGTAGCATCAATGAAGGCGGCGACCTCCAGTTTCTGTCCTTTATCCTGACTCATCAATTTCTTGGTTTTCTTTCTGCCTCTTGAATACATCGTCAATTCTCTAAAATCATCCAGAATTGCCGTACACCCATTTGCATAAATCTCCACCCTTTCCTTGGAAAGGCTCTTATCACCGTTTGCAAAATAAGAAATGGTCCCGATCGACCCGTTTTCATATTTCAGCGAGATATTCAAAACGTCATTCAAATTTCTTGGACCATCCATCACTGTCCCATACACCGAGACAGGCAGGGAACCGTTCATGAATGTCAAAAAATCCACGAAATGGCAAACCTCTCCAATAATTCTCCCACCCCCCACTTCAGGGTCCTGTATCCAGGAATCCGGCGGAATTGCACCGGCATTTACTCTGTAGGTCATTGCCATAGCCCCACCACCAAATGCATTCTCAATTCTTACCGCGAGAGGCGAAAATCTTCTATTATAACCAACCATCAGTAGGGGCATTGTGGACTGAGGACTGCGGATTGCGGATTGGTAACGAAATATTTCGTTTAAATCCTCAAGAGTCAAACAAAGGGGTTTTTCCACAAAAACGTGTTTCCCGGCCTTCAAAGCTTCCAGAACGTAATTGGCATGGGTGTCATGCCTTGTTGCGATAAATACGGTATTGAGCTCATGATTACACAGAATATCCTCAGCATCTCCGGTGCAAAACTCAAACCCGAAGCGCTCTCCTGCCGACCTGGAACCGGTACCGGTGGACGTCATCACGCCTTTCAGAATAACCTTTCCGCCCTTCGGAATGTTTGGAAGCAAATGACTCTGGGCATAACTCCCAGCACCAATAAATCCTATTCCCACCTGTTGCTTGCCTCTATCTGACCTCTGACTTCTGACTTCTGATCTCTGCAAAGAAACTCGATCTCTTACAATTTCTTTGCTTGTATCGTATTCGATAAGAATTCCGATAAAGGGTTCAGACTTATCCATCATCATATCGTAAGCCTTGGGTGCATCTTCGAGCTTGAAGGTGTGGGTGGTGAGATAACTGACGTCAATTTTTCCGGAATAGATCAGCTCTTGAAAGGCCTGCATGTTCCGGTTCTCGGTCCAACGGACATAGGCTGCCGGGTAATCGATGCCCTTCTCTTCATACTGAGGATCATAGCGGCCCGGCCCGTATGAACACGACATACGGACCTGTAATTCCTTTTTATAAAAATGCGGTTCCCTGTCAAAGCCCGTAGGCACGGCGCCTACCACCACAATTGTTCCCCGTTTTCTGGCGACCGCGCCTGCAAAATTGATGGGATCCAGGGAATGGGTTGCTGCCGTGATGATGACTGCGTCGCAACCTAACCCCCCAGTGAAATCAAAAACCTTCGATTCGATGCCGGGGGTGTTGCGTGCAAATGCCAAATCCGCACAGTTCCTGGCAGCGATACCGACCATGTGAGCATCAATGTCCATCGCAATTACACTGATACCAGCGGCCCGAAGTAGAAGGCAAGTCAATTGTCCGAGAAGGCCTAACCCGATGACCATACAGGACTCTCCCAATCGTAGATCCGCTTGCCGAACGCCCTGTAGCGCAATAGCCCCTAGTGTGTTGTAGACGGCCTGTCGGAGGTCTGTTGACGGATTGAGTTTGACACACAGATTGGCTGGAACTGTTATTACTTGGGCATGTGAAGCAGTTAGACCGCCACAAGCCACAAGGTCGCCGATACTGAAATCGACAACACCACTACCAACCTCAATCACTTCTCCAACGGCTGAGTAACCCAAAGGTGAATAGGCATCAAGTTTTCTCATCACCGCCCGATAAGTCTGCAACGGCCCTTGAGTCTTAAAAGTATCCACAACCTGTTTAACTTGCTGAGGTCGCTCTTTAGCCTTGCCGATGAATCCTTTGCGGGCGGTTTTGACAGTGCTTCCTTCAGTGCCAGCACTGATCAAGGAGTAATGGGTGTTTACGGCAAGTTGACCTTTTGACACTTGAGGCAGGGGCACCTTTAAAACCTTCATTGTACCGTCTTTAAGTTTTTGGACAATTTGCTTCATCGTTTGAGCACCATAAAAAAATAATATTTTACGATTCGATCAATTTGAGCAGTTGCTGGTGCAACCTGTCTCTGGAGAAATTCGGCCTGATTTTCTGGACGTTTTTTCTCTTTTCCAATATTTGACCCCTTGTTAGAGTTCTGAGGAGTGATCTGATTTCTTTATGATCGAATGAAGTACACCAACCGATGTCGTATTGGCGAACAAAATCGGAAATGTCGTTTTGGCCCAATGCTAGTATTGGAAGATTACTTGCTATGTAGTCGAATACCTTGTTCGGCAAAGAAGTCGAAATCATAGGGACGATGCCAATATCAGCACTCACCAGGTGATCAACTAACACCATTCGGTCTACATGCCCTATAATTCGAACATTTTTCATAGCTTTTTCTTTGATAAAATTTATTACTTCTGGATATCTTTCACTTTTTCCGTCTTCCCCGATTATGGTCAGCATGAATAATTCGTTGTTTAGTATGGCTTTGACAATTGGTAGCACATCAAACTGAAATGTCAACTGGGCCACACATACCAAAGAAATTCGACTAGGTGTTTTAGCGGACGCGTGCTGCTTCGATGCTACAATTGGCCACCGTTCTTCATCGAAACCTAAAGGGATAAAAATTGATCTTGCTTTTGGTGCATAGCGGTGAAGCCACTCCACAAAAGATGGCGCTACATGAAAGAACTTGTCGATAGATCGCAAGGAAGAGTAGAGATACATATTGCAGTAAATTGTAAAAGCAAGCTTTTTTAAGCGGTTTTTTACGATCAGCATATCGGGCCAGATGTCTTGAATGTCCAAGGCAACGGAAGTCCCCCTAGTCAGACGAAGCATAGCTGCAGCAAAGATCATTTCAACAGGTCTCGAAGGTAGCAGCAGAATGGCCTTTCTATTTAATCTGCTCCAAAGATAAAAGAATACCTTTGCTGAAAATAGAATATTCGAAACGACTCGCCGGGAAGAAATATTTTTCGTATAACCCAGGCAATGTAAAATCACCAATGAATATGGCACATCCAGTTTGGCCCGTGAAATTTCCTCGGCGGAAAAATGTCTCTTTTCGGCATGATAGAAGTCGGAAGAAACATATTCCAATTCATAACCGTAAGTTGCCAAGAAAAGCGCAAGTGCAGGATGACGGTTTCCTCTTTTGGTAAGGACTGATTCAGTGGGTGCGACAACAAATATCTTTTTTCTAGGTCGGTTCATTTCCTATTACTCGTCGTAAGATTCGAAAGAAATAAGCGACGACGAAAAATTTTCCCTAATGCATCTTCAATGATTTTCTAACAAAGAAGAGTAGATCCTTCTTATTTGATCTATAACCATTTGTGATTCAAAATTCTTTTGTGCATAGGCCATGTTTTTTCTTCCAAGAACCTTAATTTCTTTCATGTTATCAATAACATATTTCATTTTTCCATGAAGATCGGCTGCATCTTTTGGCTTCACAATAATGCCATTTCTTTTATCCTTCACAACCTCGCTTAGCGCACCAACATCTGAACAGATAATGAACAAACCTGAAGCCATGGCCTCCAGAACTGAATTTGGGCAACCTTCTTTGTAAGAAGGCAGCAAAAAGACATCTGCAGAAGCATAAGCTTTGTATTTTTCGTACCCCTCCAGGTAACCTCTGAACTCTACACGGGTAAGGACAGCTTTTTTCTCTGCATAGGCTTTGAGTTTCGGAATGCTGTCTGGATCTCTACCAAATCCCACGAAGATAACTCGGCAATCATCACCTTCTCTGATGAGCATTTCCAAAGCATCGATTATTTCATAGACTCCTTTAAGTTCTGATATTCTGCTGAGAAAAAGAAAAACGGGGATTTTGTTTCTTCCTAATGGTTTCTGAACGCGCGCCCCGTCAAACATCGTTCTCGAAACGAAGATTTTCCTTTTATCGAGACCCCAGTTTACAAGTTCTTTTTTGAAACGGTTCGCCAAAACAATTATGCAATCGGAAAGATTGTAAAAGCGTATAAATAAGGTTCTAGCCCAAGTGTGGTTGCCGATAAAGCCTGCGACGTTATGATCCCATCCTCGAATAAAAACAATAGTCTTTTTCCGGAGAAATTTGGCGATTATCATCGCTATCCCGTCTCTTACGAGAGGTAAAGGGATCAGTGAAGGATTGATTTGAAAGACTTTTCTATTTTCATCTTCGGTGAGAATTTTAAACAACCGAAATACATCTTTTAGAAATCTCGATAGGTATAGTAACTTTCCCTTTTCCCGTAAGTAGAAATCTTCTGACCTGGATCCTATATCAAATCTCTCAATCTCAATTTGCTCGTCCTCGAATTTGTTGAAAAAGAGATTAAAATAATTTGCGACACCTCCCTTGTTTTTTTCATCTTTGGCAGCAATGAGTATTTTTGATTTCAATTGCTGTCACCCGATTGCAGGCTTTCGTTGCCTCCAAAATTCTCTTCGCTTTTAAGTGACGCTAGAAAAAGGGAAATCTGGGTGTAGCAGACTGTGTTTGAAAAGTAATCGCCATATTCACCACCGGTGAAATAGATGTTAAACATAAATGGCAATATCGTTACGATGCATATGATTGCCATATCCTTAAGAAATGCATGCTTTAAATTTGCTTCCGGCGCTTGCCAAAAAAATTGGAATGCCCTTTTCAAAGGAAACAGAAAAATCATGATGAATGCAAAAAAACCGACAATGCCGTAATTTACAAGAATAGTAATATAGACATTATGAGCGGTCAATACTCTCTCGTAACTTGGTATTTTAAACATTCTTCTTAGATTTGTTGTATACCCGCCATATCCGAATCCCATAAATAATTTGATTGGTTCATTGGCCATCATGATAAGGCCGTTGTGTATTGCATTCCCTCTTCCTTCTATATTTCGAACGAAATGATCCTCGAAAAACCTGTGTGAGACAAATCCCCCGCTCCTGAGGACTAATGTAGCCAAAACCAGGAAACCAAAAGAGACGAAAAAAAAGGCTTTGTATTGCTTTCTCAATAGAAAAAACAAAAAAAAGCTGAAAAGCATTGTAATCATGCCTTTTCTGGAAACAGTACAGATAATTCCCCCAACAACAGAGGCTAATGCAGTCAACGACAGCCATCTCCAGCAGATTCTTTCTTGAATACTGTAGATCAAACAAGGAATTGTCAGCACCAAAAACACGGCTAGGACATTAGGATTTTGAAATGTTCCCGATGAACGAAAATCTGTTTCGGCTGCGAATCTCCCAAAAAAGGCTTGATAAAAACTTAAAGCAGACATTAGCAGCGCAACAATTGAAATATGACGAACATAGTGCCTTACATTTGCTCGCTTTTTAAAAAGTACCACTGCCATGACGCTTATCAGAAAAGGTACTATATATCTGGCAAATAATCTTTGAATATTGAAAAGATCATAGGAATAGTTGCTCGACCACATTAAGGATGTAAACACAATGACAGTAAAAAAGAAAAGAGAAATAATCCAGATGTTTCGAACTTCAATTTCCGCCTTTGAGATGCTTCTGATAAAAAAAACAAAAATTAACAAAAAGAGAGAAATCCAAAGATAACTAACGCCCTGTATACTGGGAGTGGCGGCGTACAAGAGCGGAAAATAACACACATAAAATATATAACATATGATTGTCACAATTCTATATATACAAAAAAAAGAGTAATATTATTTGTATTGAAACGCAGTCAGAACATTGTTACGAAGGAGGGTATTTGTTAATGGCCTTTTTTCGCAAATAGGCTCTTTTAGCATTTCTTGCATTTCCACGAATAGATTTAAGCATTCTATTAATCTGTTCGAACCTGCTAGGAAGATATTGAAGAAGATACATTAATTGAACAGGTTTATCAGAAACAAATTCGCTAAACAGTTCAGGGTGTTGTTCCTCTTGAGGAGAAAAGTCTATTTTCAGACCTGAACTCTCCATGAATTCAATAAATCTGCGGAAAGCTGCCAACCAAAGCCAGATATCATTCAACCTTCCTACGCGCACCTTGGCCTGTTTAACTGATCTGCTTAGTTTTGCAATATTTTCGGGAACAAAAAGACCTGTATGCGCAAACCATTCGGGATCGATGATATTATTGAGAGGCATATATAAGGGCCCTTGAGACCATTTCGTATAGTCATGGTATTGCTCCTTCAGCCCCGATTTTGCTCCAACCGTTTTGCCTTTGATAGCGCGATTGGTCCGCGCCCAAGGCATATTGGCAAGACGCCCATCCAGTTTCCTGAGTGTTTCCAAATAGATTTCATCGTTCCGGTAGCTAGGATGAATAGACCACATGTAACTATAAACAGCAGGGTCAGTGAACATCTGGTAGACTTTGCAGTACTTGTTAATTATGGATAAAGCATGCGAAAGACCTCCTCGCATCCGATGCCCCTGCATTGCAGCTTCGCACTGTGCGTAGACAGGGGATCCTGGAATTCTGTCGTCCAGCGAGCTAAATTCATCACGTATACGTGCTATCGCTGATGGATGGGAATTGATCTTGAAAAGTTGGAAAGGGTTTTTTGCTCTGAAAGGTGATAGTTCCAGCAGATGCTTTCCCGCGAATTCAGCGCGCCCTATGGAGTCACCATAACTCCCAGCCAGAACAATGGTTTTTTCGGGCATGTTTTTGAACCAAGTCATATAATGAAGCATTTCCGGGGAGTGAAGACAGCCCAGTTCTTTTGCGGCTACATCAATATTTTCCATGACCGTGTCAGGTCCAAACTCGACATTTTCCCAGTCAAATCCAAGTGTTTTCGCCACGTTATGGGCATAATACGCATCTCTGGATTGACTGAAGCCCCATGTCAATGCGAACGGCTTGCATTTTAGATCACCGGCCCGATATAGCCTGGAAAGAACGCCGGCTACAATTCGGCTGTCGAGTCCGCCGCTTAACAAGACACAAACCTGGTCTGCTTTTTCACAGACTCTTTGAGCCTCTCTCTCAAGTAGTTTTAGAAGATCAGACGCGATATTTGAAGCTGAATCAAATTTCCACCCGTGTTTCGGAACAATTCTAAGTATTGGTCTGTGATCTTCACCGACTCTCGAAAGCCACGGCCTTCTGCGGACCTCATGGAAAAGGGTCAAGTCTCCGCAAACCCAACCAAAATTCAAAATTGATAAAACGGCGGCTGAATCCACCGTCAACGCCGAACAAGTGCTGGCTGCTTTCTCGAAACTTGAATACCAGTTTCCATCCTGTCCACTATATAATGGGGGTTGGTAGAGATGCAGGCTCGTTTCTAACTCCTCCATTCGAAACTTCCCTTCCATAGACTTAGATTGGCGGTTAACCGAAGAGAACTGGATCTGGCTTAGCCGCTATGATACTAACGGGAATATTTGTTCTCCTCTTATTTCAAGTGCGTCGATACTCTGAATGTTATTTTCAATCATAAAACCAAGCTCCGGTGTCGAAAGGAAGATGGTGTCTGGCCATTTATCGAGAACAGCATCAAGTAAACTTTTCAGTTGGTTGAGGCCCCTATCCCTATTTTCACTCTTAATGTTGCCAATGTAATTGACCCGATGTGTAGATAAGATTGCGGGCTCTTTAAACGCGAAAGCCCTCCTAATTTGCTTTAGACTAATTTGCCAATAACCGGAATCACTCGATTTAGAAGGCTCGAAAGTGCAGTTTCTGCTCAGATACAATCCGCCAAAGAGGCTCCTTTCGCCCGTATAATGTGCAACGCGCTTACCACCATTCCCATTCGGTATAATTTGTGTGAGTCCCCCCTGAATATAATTTATGTTGTTGTCATACCAAATCTTCTCGACAGTCGGTGTCCACGTGACATTGGGGGCTACAGTGCTAAGAGAGCGGTAACCAAAGGTTTTCTCAAAAAGTTTTACACCTTCAGTAATTACTTCCTTTATGTTTACTGACTTGGATTTTAATTCGTGGTCGTCGAGATACATCGGCAGGTAAAAGCTCTGTGTTTCTTTCGATGCGCGAAGTGGAACACCGCACATGTTGAGCGTGAAGGTCTCATGGGCTTCCGGCGATCCATTCTTAAGCGCCTCCAGCCATTCCCAATAACGGATGTGTTCACGCCCGTGAAATTGTGGTATGAATATATTGCGATTTCGGCCCTCTTTCCACAAAGCCAACACGTTCCTCCTTTGGCGATCTCTTTTCAGAGCCAGTTCCGCCGGTTCGTAAAAATAGTCTTTGAAACCCGACGCCTTTATAGCCGCGAAATCCGGGTTGGCGAGTATCATATTGGCCGTAAAGCAAGCTGATCTACCTCGGTAGTCCTTTATATTATCTAAAACAGAATACAATTCCGTCAGGTCGGATTCTGTTTCAAGTGAGTCGAGGGCGTAGGGGGATTTATCCAATGCGTACCCATCGGACTTCAATCTTTCGTAGGCCTCGCGGGAGGAGGTTCGAATAGCCCCCCAATCATCGCTTTCTATTACAATAATCTTGTTTTTTGTTTTCCATCCCTTTGCATAGCTAAGAAATTTTGAATGAAAAATGGGTAAAGTCATTCTTATTCGGCTCATGCTTCCAAACGCCTCCAAAGAGTTTCCAAAACCTCTCGATGGGTTTCACACTCGACGACATTTCGCAGCATGGTTCTCTTTTTGCTGGAATATAGCCAATCAGTAAAATGGGACTTTCTGTTCAAAACACGGAAAAAACGGCTGTGCCCATGAAGGCGACTCAAATATGTGTACTTCTGTTCCCGGCAGTACGCTTCCCAATTGTCAGTAACAAAATTTGGTTCCAAAATAGTTCTAGACCTTGAATCAAACTGTTCATTAAATCTCTCAAGTTCCCTTCCTGAAAGCCTGTTGACACCAAATCTTTCTCCAAATTGGGTATATGGAATTAGATCGAAATCACACTGGCCATAACTCTTGATGTTGAGTCTAATCAAGAAACCTTCCCGCCAGGATAGAGGGGAGTTTTTTTTGTCAAAAATCAGGTTTCCCTGACCGTAAAATATTGGTGCGCCGTTATGTATTTCATAGCAACCTGGGCAGTGGGAATGCTGACATATTATAGCGTTTGCGCCCAGTTCCGCCATGAATCGACAGGTTTCCATCTGTTTTGGGGTCGGAAACGGGTAGTGTTCTTTACCACCGTGAAAAAGCACTAATAGAAAATCATAAGTATTACGAATGGATTTGATATGTCGCACGAGAGTTATCAGGTCAAGCGGGTTGGCTCCCCAGGAATTGGGGCCCGCGATAGAAAATTCATGCTCCGCAATTCCCAAGAACGCGATTCTTTTTCCCTTAATCTCTTTGATCAGCAGTTTGCCCGCCTCAGCAAGGTTTCTTCCAGCGCCGAAATAACCAATGCCCCCTTTTTGGCAGGTTTCAATTGTGATTTTGATGCCCTCGGTTCCAAAATCCATACAGTGATTGTTCGCCATATTGACAAAGTTGATGTCCGCGTTCTTGATACCATATATACAATCTTGGGGAACCCCAAGAGCGGGCCCATCTTTTAAAATGGGTCTTGGTGAATCTGGAAGTAAAGCACACTCGAGATTAACAATGGCTAAGTCAGAATCTCTAAATGCTTGAAGAGTGTCATTAAAAATAGAAATTGCATTTCCATTCATGAAGGCAGGCAAAGCCCTACCGATGGGACAAACATCTCCTCCTACTATGATATCAACCATTTTGCCTCAAATCTGTTCTTCTATTCTTATCGGGTTCGAAGCCACCTATCATGACCTGGTTCAAATCATTTTCTTTAATGACGTAGATACGCTGTTTAGTATGTCTTTTAAACCAAATGGAGCGAACGACTTTAAGTGTTGCGAAGAATCCTCGTTTCTTTAGGCTCCTAATCGCATACTTGTTTTCGGGAAGGACAAAAACTATGGGTACTTTTTCTGTTGGGATTGATGAGGACCTGGCCGCATTGAGTTGAAAGGTCAGGCGTTGACCACGAAATGCCGGGAACACAAACTGGTTTTTAAAAACAGCAACCTTATCGGGTACGATAAATTGTCCGTTTTTTCCGAATGGATATGTACCGCTCGTCTGAATGAATGCATAGCCCGCCAGTTGTTCGCCCTTTTCGATCAGAAAACCCATACAGCCTTGATTAAGAAAATTCCTGAGCCTCTGTTCGTCAATTCTTAAAAGTCCCCAAGCAGTTTTTCTCTCTTCCAGTTTCTCTAATGTAAGTAGTTGAACTTCACGATAACTTTCCTTCGGAATTTCAGGCCGTTTTGGACATATAAAAATTAGATCGGTATCATTTTGATAAATAGGTCGTATCACTGACTTTAGACCTTGAATCACTGATGTTCGCCAGCCAAATTGTCGTATACGAAGAATAACTTTTTTCTCAACAAAATCCTTTAATGGGGCCAGAGATTTCATATTCCAAACCTGGGTGCTGAATGTAAGAAATCTTAATTTTTCATAGAATGGTTTTGTGTGGCTAATTCTGTAGTAGAAATGCGTTAGAATATCTCTCCACTGAAGAAAATAGTTTCTTAAAAATTTTCCTCGAAGAGACCCATCTGAAAATAACATAAAATAGTTCATTGTTATAAAACCGTCTTTTGCCCAAACTTTGTCGTGTTCATGCCCTCCGCCCATAAAATTCATTCTAAAAATGTTCTTAGCCATTAGGGTCTGCATAGTGTAATAGATCATTAAGAAACCAGGTGAATATTGATTAAAATCAGGGTCATGAGAAATCTTCCAAGCATAAAATGTTAATTTATGCAAAAAGCCAATTAGAAAAGCTATAATCTTATCGTTTGCCTTTAACACAAATATGATCACCTTTTTTTGGCCAAAACAATTATTAAGTGCCTTATTCCTACATTGATATTGCATTTCGCGCATATCTCTTGACCATCTTTTCTTATAAATCATTCTCAAATCATGAAAAATCTCCAAATATCCTTTATAATTATCATATTCATGAACAGTCAAAATATAGTCGTTATTTAATCTTTTTTTCTTGTTTTTAATTTTTTTGCGTGTGTTTTTTGATAATTTTGAAATGAATTCATTGATTGAATTATTTTCGAATCTGGCTGTGATGATTTGGGTCATTTCCTTCTTGCCAAATCTCATATTAATCAATAAGCCATGGATTCTGTCCTCCTGATTAACCTGATCCAGCTTGACAGCATTCCACCCGGAAAATGATTTCATATATTCGATTACTACATTTACAATATCTTCATAGTAGCTTTCATTTTCGACGATAAATGTATAGAAATCGCCGAAATGGATTGGAAAAGACCGCAGTAGCTTACAGCCGAACGCCCTTTCAATGCAACATGGGGCTATCCCAACAATCTTTTTGTTTTGGTCGATAGCAGTGATTACATGCAATACTCGTTTGCCACCAAAGGTTTTCCACCACGGTGCACACCAACCATATCGGCTTTGCGGAAAATAGTCATAGGCTTTTTCAATGCGTCTCCAGTTAGAAACAAGCTCGTCATTGTCTATGTCATCAAAAATCTTAATCTGAAAAACGTTAGTTCGATTGTCTGATTCCATAAAATGATCTTTTTCTGTTTGGACAAAAATTTAAATAATTTGGCTTTTACGTTGGCTTCCTGGCAAGAAGGAAGTGTTTCGATTGTTCGAACAAAAAATTTATCTTCTCTGACATGAAAAATTGGCCACATAGACCGTAGAGGCCTAACCAAAGGAAGGAATTGGAAATAATTATAAATAGGGTTAGCCAAATATTGTTTGTGAAATTATAATTTGAGGAAATAACCAAACATGGAATAGCCGCAACCATGGCGCACAAGAATGCCGGGCTGATTTCCCGAAAGAAACGAAAAAAAGAAAAATTGAAAAACTTATGCAAAAGAAATTGTGAGAATAACCGCGCCAAGACTCCAAAAACAGCAAAACCCCATGTTATACCAATGAGACCCCAATAGGCACCCACGATTAAGCAAAACGGGAAGACGATCAGCCTGAAGATACTTACTACCGTTACAATGTGAGGGCGACCACTCGCAAAAACAACCGAATCAAAAATGCCCTCTCCAAGAGCACGTGTCATGGCATACAAGGACATGATACGGATAACCGGGACGACCATATGCCATTTTTCCCCAAGGACAAGCAATACTATCGGTTTCGCCAATAGAAATAGCAAGAATATTGGCGGCAAAAGGATAATCGAGCTATAGCTAAGGGCTTCCCAATAACCATTCTCAATCCGGTTCGGATCATTCTTGAACTTGGAGTAAACCGGCAGCATGACCTGATCAATTATACGGCTGAAAGAGTCCGGTGCAATGGTTACAAAACGTTGCGCCAAACTATAGACGCCTAATGCATTTGCGTCTATGGCCTTTCCAATAACAAAGCGATCAACATTGCCTCCTAAGTTCCTAATGATTCTCGAAAGCGATACCCAACTGCCAAATCGGACCAAATAGCGCATCTCTTTCCAGTTTCCCAAACCTTTTGGAAAATAACCGGTAACGACTGAGCCTGCGGTTAAAAGCCCCATTGTCCAAACAAGCTGAGCCCATGCCATGCTGTATGCCCCAAATCCATATATTGCCAATACTGTTGCAGTAAAGCCGTAAAGTGCATATCCGAGGAAGTCGAGAAAGGCTATCTTCTTATAATGGAATTCCCTCAGCAAAAGGCACCGTTGCAAAGCAAAAAGCCCTCGGAAAAAATAGGCAACAGCCGCAATTCTTAGAAGATTTTTGACAACAGGCATCGAGAAAAAGTCGGCAATAAAGGACGCTGACACCCAAAGCGACGTGCCAATGATTAAGGTCGTGACCAAGGTTGTTGTAAACGCGCTGTCTAATGTACTCGGCGTGACGGAATCCATCTGTACGATTGCCACAGAAGTACCCATTTCAGCGAAAGTCTGCAATATACCTGTAAATCCCAGTGCTAAAGCAACAGCGCCAAAATCAGATGGAACCAACAATCTAGCCAAAACAATGTTCACGGCAAGACTGGTAACCTTTAGGCAAACCGAACTGCCCAACATCCAAGTAACACCCGAAGCAGCGGTCTTTCTAAAATTGCGTTTCTCTTTGCCCAAACGGAAGTTGGTGTGGAAAATTATTGCCTTATCTGTAGATTGTTGGGTGGACTGATTGAGCTTGGGAAAACGTAGGCTCCGATTTCCCATGATAAACCTTGCGTTCCTTGGTCCAACGTTGCAACCGCACTTGGCCAATATGTTCCAGGCGCCAACCCTTTTGTTTCAGAAACAGCCAACCGCTCTCCGCTGTCGATCGCTGGTGAGTCCGCATCCAGGCTGTAACCTGAAGCAAAATTTGGATTGGTGGAACTGCCTTGAAGATCTTGGCTAATTCTCCCCTGCCATTGAGTAAATTGTATATCTCCCGCTTCTAAGGTCCGAAAAAGATTCCCGTCAGGATAATACAAATTGTGGTCGAATTTGTTTTCAGCAATCGGGATACCCATGCAAACATGAAACAGCGTTGGGTTGACAGATATGTTGTTTTTGAAAATATATCTGTTTCCACGTGTGCCTATGCGAAATGAAACATCACATTCGACGATTGTGTTGTTAAAAATATAGTTTATGTTGTTTTCGTTATCGATCCTGTGAACCAGAATAGCCCCGTCAATCCCATCCCTTGTTCCAACCCGCTCTATTACGTTTGCGGATATCATATTGCCAGATGCATTTGGCTCGTCGGGAGCGTCACCCGCCAAAGAAATGCCTTGAGACACTAGATTTGTTAATTTATTTCGGGTTGTTATGTTGTTTCTCATTGATCCGCCGGGCCCGACAAACATCACAATACCCGCATTGTCGCATCCCCCTTCTAGTAAGTTCTCCGAAATCAACGCTGAATTTGCATTGTAAAAGGCAATTCCTTCTGCGTCTATCGCACCCCAAAGATCTTCCCATTTCTCAGTATCGAGTCCCGTTCTATTGGTATCGATAACTGAATTTTTAGAAAAATTCAAATTGATATGAACCATGGGACCCTCTGCCGCCGGTGCGGCACGCAGGGGTTGACCACAATTTATGACAGTGTTTGCCACAGCAGATAGATCGTATACATCATATCCCGCTGTAGCTATGGAAGATAAAAGCCCCCGTCCAAACTGAGCTGTGCAATTGAGCACTCTTGGGCCATGTCGGGTACCGGCGGTGCCTGAATTTGCTTGCCGGTTATCGGCATGAACAGCCCAATAGAAGTACTTGAAGGTTAAACCATCAACAACGATAAAGCTTTTGTTGTTGATATTGATACAGTTTAGATTACTCACAATACTTACGTTGTTTTCTTCAGCAACTCCTTGCGTAGGCTTGTAATAGAGAGTTGACGATGGTTCATCAAAATACCAGTACCCATCCGATAGAGATGTGTCACTGGCATGACGAATTAACATACCGTTTTCAAGAAGCATCCAGGCTTTCTCAATTCCTTGTCTGGTATATATTCCATTGCCAGAATTTTGCCAGGAAGTGATTGATGAAAGGCCGTTCAGCGTTGCCTTCCCGTTCGTTTCATTTCGGTAAGTAATAGGTAATTCCCAACTGCTTCCAGATGACGGGAGAATCAAGGGTGATGAGTATTCACCTCCATCATCACAGAGGATGATATTATCACCCGCATCAAAACTCTGAGCGTTGTGAACAGTGGGCGACATGCACGCAGTGGGATCTGAGCAAGAACCCATTGCGCTGGATTTATTTGAAGCTTTTCCATCGGCTCTTAAAAAATATGTTGCTGCGGTTGCATTGGAGCTGAAAGCGAATACTATACAACAAATTGCAACGACTCGAAGTATTGCTACCCACAGATGACTGCAATTTGCAATTTCATTTTTGGAGAACATTTTGTCCACCTCCTATAGAATAAATTTCTGTGACTTTTATTCGGATTGTGCATTAAGGGACTGTCAACGGTCGTTTAAAATTGAGCCACAACCATTTATTTTATGATCTCTTTCAGCTCCTTTTCAGCTAGTTTTCCTTTCAGCCGATAACTGTTTCCTTTGATATTGATAACCGTGCTGTGATGTAGCAGCCGGTCCAAGAATGCAGAAACGATTACGGGATCGTGAAACAATTCTTCCCAATCAGAGAAGGCTTTGCTTGAGGTGATGATCGTACTTGCCTTCTCGTATCTGACAGCGATGGAATGTGGAATGGGGGACGCTGGTAAAAAAGTAAGTTTACCCATCTTTTTTGGTTCCCACTTCGCAGGCCAGAGGCACACCTGATTTCTGTTTCAGACAGAATTAGAAGCATCTTCAGGATTCCTGATTTCGCGTGGTTATTCAAGAATGTGGCAGTCTGGGGGACCTCCCTAACGAATTGAATAATGTCCTTTTATGATGTAATTAAGATGTCTTCGACTCGGTATTCCTGACGAAAGGGCGAACCTCTTTGTTGAATCCGATTTCGTAGCGATTTTTGTCAGCCAGTCCTCCGACCGCCGGGAATTCCCCTCGGTTCGTCGCTCTCTTCAATTGGCTCAATAAGTGAAAGCAATATCGGTGCCAAACAGAGGGAAATGAGGATTCAAGCGAGAGAGGGAGGCTGGAGGCGTCAACAAAGCCGCCGGCTGCGGCTGGGTTGAACGTGAAACCCTCATTTCAGTGTTACGACAGTCCGTCCCTGTGGATTTCTATGACGGGATTGAGGCTGTTATTACAAGTTTGTAATTCAAGTTGTAATCAAACGGTAGTATTGTCAAGCATTTTTTTACCCCGACACACACTGACCAGCATTGGATAGCGTCTTTTTCGGTTGCCTTTTATACTGAAAAGGCGTAATCGATCACGGGGGTAGCAAGAAGAAATCATAAGAGCACTTTTCGCTGGACACTTCATATGTTTTGGGGTATAGGATGATGGGAAAGAGGCGAGAAATCAGAAATTCCCATGACCGAAGTCAAGCAAAACATTGCGGATCTCATCCAGAAAAGTGAGCAACCTTTTCCCTTTTCCGATAAGGACTGGGCCGAGACTCCGGAACCTGTTAAGAATTTTGTTCTATTTTTGCTCAAAAAAAATGCTGAGTTGGAAAAGCGGATTGAAGTGCTTGAAAAGAAACTGAACAAGAATTCGAGCAATTCAAGCAAACCACCCTCCTCGGACAGCCCTTATAAGGAAAAACCGAAGAAGAACAAGAAGGGCAAGGGTAAAAAGAAGAAGCGACGAAAAGGGCACCGACAAGAAATGCTTGAACCTACGGATGTTGAGAACATCGTCCCGAAGGCATGTGTCTGTGGCAATACCCATTTTGACAACACGTCGCCTTATTATACCCATCAAGTCATTGAACTGCCGGAAATTGAAATGGAGGTCACGCATTTCGTTCTTCATAAAGGAGCATGTCCCTGCTGTGGAAAGCTAAACAAAGCGGTGGTTCCAAAGGAACATCGGACGGGTTTCGGCCCGAGACTTTCAGCAATGATTGCGCAAATGGCCGGCAATATGGGGGATAGTCGCACAATCATTCAGGACTTCTGTTCCTCGGTTGTGGGATTTCATATCAGCCTGGGAGCCATCCAGAAAGTTATTGACCGTGCGTCAGAAGCCATCAAACCCCATTACGAAAACATGAGGTAATTTAATACTGCGAACTCCCCGGCATCAGGCCGGTTTTCAACCCATCATTTTTCATTTCAACCCAAAAATCCGTGCAATTTTCTCGATACACTCTACCGTTATTTTTTTTGAGGGCCATGCATTTTTTGCTGGCGTCGCAAATTCATCTCTGATATATAATGGGAATGTTCCCCATTACTGTCAGAAAAAGAACGATCAATGAGCCCGACGTTGCGTTTATTCAAGCAGTCATTTCTGAGCATTGGCATAAAGGGCGCACACAAATTTCTGAGATCCTCTGCAGGAAATGGGACTGGAGACAGTCCAACGGTCGCCTCAAAGACATGGCCTGTAGAGAGGTTTTGCTCACCCTGGAACGAAAAGGTTTCATCAAGCTTCCTCCCAGAAAAAAAGGAGCTAACAATGAGAAGCGAAATCGCTCCATCCCACTTGTTGAAACCCATAAAACGTCACTGCGCGGAAAACCTTCACAATTCCCTCCTGTTCAACTTAAGCCGGTCCGCAATACCTCCCTTGAACCTCTCTATAACAGTCTGATCCAAGAGCACCATTATCTTGCCTATCGTCAGATTGTTGGAAATCATCTCAAATACATAGCCTTCATCGACGAACAACCCGTTGCCTGTCTGGGATGGGGCTCCCCTGCATGGTCCGTCAAGTCCCGGGATTCTTTGATCGGCTGGGACAAGACAACTAAGGAAAACAACCTCCACCTGGTGATTAATAACACGCGATTTCTCATTCTGCCCTGGGTCAACATAAAGTTCCTGGCTTCAAAAATTCTGGCGATGACTGCCAAGAGAATTTCGGAGGACTGGTTCAATATTTATAACCATCACGTTTATTTACTTGAGACCTTTGTTCAGAAAAATCGATTCCAGGGTATTTGTTATAAAGCCGCCAACTGGATCCGGGTGGGCCAAACCAAAGGGACTGCCAAGCGAGGTCATGACCATTTGTTCCACGGAAAAATTAAGGACGTTTATTTGTATCCGTTGCGGAAAGACTTCAGGAAAAAACTGATGGGCTAGTCCGGGTAGAAGCGGCAACTTCCACCCGGACCATGAGGTTTATGGTGAACCCCCTTAAAAAATTCACCATGGACAGTGTCACCCAGAAACTCAATGAAATCAACTCTAAAATTTCATTGTCTCACCAAAGGCTTTTTCCGAATTTACACCTCCTGTCACATTACGCGTTCAAAAAACGTCCTCTTAACATACTGCCAAACGGAGATATAGAGGGCGGCTACGCCAAAATGATCGCCTCTTTGATCGATTTCTCTTTCATTCGCTCTCTGGTCGCTCATTGTTATTCAATTAAGGCGCCCCCCTGTTATGATCCCCCAAGTATCTTTCTCACCGACTTGTTCCGATATGTGGATGGCTTTCAGTATATGAGTCAATTCTTGAAGGTCGTTCGAGACCCGGAGCGGGGACTGGTCTATCGCGACTATGCCGGATTTTCCGAAAGAATCCCCTGCGAAGGAACCTTTTCCAATTTCAGGGCAAGGCTGGGAGAAAACCTGTACATAGAGATCTTTCATGTCCTGGTTGATATTTTCCGTAAACTCCAGATGATCACTTATAACATCCTGGCACACGACGGAACCCTTTATCCTACCTGGGCACGCTATAAAGGGTGTACGTATTTTTGTCATCAGTGTGAGACCATCACGGTTGAAAATATTATTGAAAAGGTCAAAAACCGCATCCTTTATCGACTGAACAAAGTAAACGAAAATAATTTGGGGTCTGAAATCAGAGTCTACGCTCCCTGTCCTTCTGAAAGGTTCCCTGAAAAAGACAAAAAAGGAAAGGAAATCAAACGACCCAAAGTTGAGCTATTTTCCTGCAAGCTGGCTTTCTCAGATGGGGACATACCGGTAGGGCAAAAAAACACAGCCATTTTGTTTGGGGTAAATGAGGAACTGGAAAAACAGGGACTTTGTATCAAAACCCTTCGGAACAATGTTACCCATGTCAATGCTGTCGACGACGCCATCACCATCAGATGCCCAAAGTTGCCAAAGGATACTGATGCTCGGATCGGGGTTCGGCGCGATCCCAAAAACCCGGATAAGAAAGAGAAAATATTCGGCTATAATCTGGTGCTGTCAACATCTGTTGAACTCCAGCTTAAGCTTGAACTGCCTGTGGCGGTTACCAACATCGCTGGAAACGCCGAAGAGGGAAGTCAAATCATTGCAAACAACGAGCAACTGCACAGTCATCATGAGGCCGATGTTAAAATTGATATCGCGGATGCAAAGTACGACATTATCAAAAATTACCAGTATATTCGAGAAAAGGGCTCTATTCCTATCATTGACTACAATCGAAGAAATGAAGATTTATCCAAAAGCGCCATTCTCAACCGGGGATATGATCAGAACGGCTGGCCTTTTGCTCCTTGTGGGCTTCTGACACGGCCCAATGGATTTGATCAAGCCCATCAGCGCTTGACCTTTTGCTGTTTCAAGCAGTGTCTGAAACTCAGGGAAACCGCTTTGAAAAACCTGCAGGGCAGCTACAATATCTCTCAATGTCCTCATATTCTCAACCGAACCGGTTTTGCCAAGCACATGTCTATCAAAGAGTATCCCCGCCTGATCAATGAAATTCCGAGAGGCACAAAGCGTTACGACACCATCAAAAAAATTGCGGTCTGCTGCGGAACGGGCCAACAGCACCATTAAAGAAGACATCAAGATCCTTGAAAAACCACGGGTCTTAAGCGGGTTCAGGTCCAATATACTCGGCCAGATGGCTGGTATTACGTTGTTGCTTAAACGTGCACTTTCATTCATTGTCAAAATCACCAACCAATTTGCAAAATCCCTGGAACTGAGACCGCCTCCCATTCCTAAATCCATTCAAAATATCATCCAACTCGAGTAGCTCGGGAATAAACCGCATAAGTCCGGCCTAAAAAACGCTGATTCCCTTTCCCAGGGATTGCTGTTTCCTTTTTTGGCTGTCTGGCTCATATTTTTGGCTGGCCAATGTTTTTTTCTGCACATCACATCTCCTGCCCGTCGGAGATTCTCAAATTCGGCCACCCCAGGCCCCCGCAGGCCACACTATTAAATTTCCTCAAACATCGGTAATGAGGCGAGACAATCCTCTGTCAACTATATCGACGAAACATCTCATCGCCAAAAAGGAAAACTGGAATGGATCTGGGTGATGGCCAATACGGCGGTTGCCTTCTTTATGATCCATCCGAAACGATCCAAAAAGGCCTTTGAGGCGCTCATAAAAGACTGGATGGGCATCCTGGTCAGTGACGGCTACGGGGTTTATCGAAAATGGGTAGGGCAAAGACAAACCTGCCTTGCCCATCTTATTCGAAAGGCCACGGAGCTTTCTGAGAGCAAAAATCCGGAGATCGCCAAGTGCGGCAAATGGTCCAAAGCCGAGTTGCAGCGCCTCTGCCATATGGCACATTCACCGCCCACTTCGGGTCAGTGGAATGCATTTTATGCTCGACTCATCCGGCTGATCTCCACTTACGAGGACCGCAAAGATGATGCGGGGAGGTTTGCCCGCCGATTGCTGCGAGAAATCGAATCGTTGTGGACATTTCTTGTGGAAGAGGGCGTGGCACCAACAAACAATCACGCTGAGCGCATGCTGAGGTTCGCGGTTCTTTGGAGAAAAAGAAGCTATGGCACGCGTAGCGAAAAGGGCGACCGGTGGGTGGAGCGTATCCTGTCTCTCAGACAAACATGCCGCCTGCGATGTAAAACGACATATCCGGTCTTGGTAGATGCGATGCGTGCATATTTCAAAGAACAGACACCGGATTTAGCCTGGATTTCACAGGGGTAGTCATACCCCGTGATCGATTGCGAAAAGGCGCTTTGGACTATGAAGTCATTGACTCAGATCAGTTTTCTGAACTCTTCGATGTCCATTTTGATGTCACGTAGGATTTTTCTGAAGAGCCCCTTCCCAATATCCTGGCCTGCGTGAATAGGTAAAGTGGTGACACGTCCGTCCTCATGTTCGAATCTGGCATGACTCCCTTTCTGGCGAACAAGTTCAAATCCTGCTCTTCTGAGCCCCTTGGCAATGTCCGCTGATTTAAGCGTTGGCCAATTTGTCATGGACCGAGACCTTTTGAACCCCAACAAATTCGAGAACAGATGACGTTTCTTCTTGACTTTCAAGGCACAGTTCTATGACTTCTCGCATATTTTCTAACAGCTCATCTATTGTTTTACCCTGGGCATAACAGGCTTTTAATG
>ADZZ01000273.1 GCA_000179315.1 delta proteobacterium NaphS2 | reverse complement strand
CTAAACACAAAATTGAGCATTTTGAAACTGGCTCACTGAATACAAAGTAAAAATTTCAAAGGAACATAAATAGAAGAAGTTTATGGCCAAGCCTCACGACCGATTAGTACCAGTTAGCTAAATACATTACTGTACTTACACACCTGGCCTATCAACCTTGTCGTCTACAAGGGGTCTTCAGATCTTGTGTCTCCACAAAATGGGGATATCTTATCTTGAGGTTGGCTTCCCACTTAGATGCTTTCAGCGGTTATCCATTCCGAACGTAGCTACCCAGCTATGCCGCTGGCGCGACAACTGGAACACCAGAGGTTCGTCCATCCCGGTCCTCTCGTACTAGGGAAAGATCCTCTCAAATATCCTGCGCCCACGAAAGATAGGGACCGAACTGTCTCACGACGTTCTAAACCCAGCTCACGTACCGCTTTAATTGGCGAACAGCCAAACCCTTGGGACCTGCTCCAGCCCCAGGATGCGATGAGCCGACATCGAGGTGCCAAACCGCGCCGTCGATGTGAACTCTTGGGCGCGATAAGCCTGTTATCCCCGGAGTACCTTTTATCCGTTGAGCGACGGCCCTTCCATGCGGAACCGCCGGATCACTAAGACCTACTTTCGTACCTGTTCGAGATGTCTCTCTCACAGTCAAGCTCCCTTATGCCTTTACACTCTTCGGCTGGTTTCCAATCAGCCTGAGGGAACCTTCGCGCGCCTCCGTTACTCTTTGGGAGGCGACCGCCCCAGTCAAACTACCCACCAGACACTGTCCCCGATCCGGATTACGGACCAAGGTTAGAACCCTAAACTAGTAAGGGTGGTATTTCAAGGATGACTCCACCCCGACTGGCGTCGAGGTTTCAAAGTCTCCCACCTATCCTACACATACTAGCCCAAAATCCAATGTCAAGCTGTAGTAAAGGTTCACGGGGTCTTTCCGTCTTTTCGCGGGTACGCGGCATCTTCACCGCGAATTCAATTTCACCGAGTCCCTGGTTGAGACAGTGGGGAAGTCGTTACGCCATTCGTGCAGGTCGGAACTTACCCGACAAGGAATTTCGCTACCTTAGGACCGTTATAGTTACGGCCGCCGTTTACTGGGGCTTCGGTTCAATGCTTCTCCACAAAATGGATAACAAGTCCCCTTAACCTTCCAGCACCGGGCAGGCGTCAGACCCTATACATCGTCTTGCGACTTGGCAGAGTCCTATGTTTTTAGTAAACAGTCGCCACCCCCATTTCTCTGCAACCTCCTTCAGCTCCAAAAGTAAATTTCTTCACCTAACGGAGGCACACCTTATCCCTAAGTTACGGTGTCAATTTGCCGAGTTCCTTAACCAGAGTTCTCTCGAGCGCCTTGGGATTCTCACCCCGCCTACCTGTGTCGGTTTGCAGTACGATCACCCGGTTGACTTGCTAGAGGCTTTTCTTGGCAGTATGGGATCAATCACTTTATGAGACATAGTCTCTCGTATTCGCTTCTCGGCGTTTGGAATGAAAGAACGGATTTGCCTATCCTTTCCGCCTACCAGCTTAAACCACCATCCAACAGGTGGATGACCTACCCTTCTGCGTCCCCCCATCACTCAAATGCCAACTTGGTGGTACGGGAATATTAACCCGTTTCCCATCGCCTACGCCTTTCGGCCTCGGCTTAGGGGTCGACTAACCCTGAGCAGATTAACTTTACTCAGGAAACCTTAGGCTTACGGCGAGCAGGTTTCTCACCTGCTTTATCGTTACTCATGTCAGCATAGTCTCTTGTGTACAGTCCAGCCGTCCTTACGGTCGACCTTCAACCCGGTACACAATGCTCCCCTACCATCATATGAATCCGAAGATTCATACAATCCGCGGCTTCGGTAATGTGCTTGAGCCCCGTTAAATTTTCGGCGCAGAATCACTTGACCAGTGAGCTGTTACGCTTTCTTTAAAGGATGGCTGCTTCTAAGCCAACCTCCTGGCTGTCTCAGCATTCCCACCTCCTTCTCCACTTAGCACATATTTAGGGACCTTAGCCGGCGGTCTGGGCTTTTTCCCTCTCGACCATGAAACTTATCTCCCATAGTCTGACTCCCACAATAAAAGTTAACGGTATTCGAAGTTTGGTAAGGTTTGGTAATCCGGTGAGACCCCTAGCCCTTCCAGGGCTCTACCCCCGTTACTCAATTTGTGAGGCTATACCTAAATATATTTCGGGGAGTACCAGCTATCTCCAGGTTTGATTAGCCTTTCACTCCTATCCACAGTTCATCCGGGAAGTTTTCAACCTTCTACGGTTCGGGCCTCCATCCCGTGTTACCGGGACTTTACCCTGCCCATGGATAGATCACCTGGTTTCGGGTCTACGCCATGCTACTCATTCGCCCTATTAAGACTCGCTTTCGCTACGGCTACACCTGACGGCTTAACCTTGCAACACAGCGTAAGTCGCTGACCCATTATGCAAAAGGTACGCAGTCGAACTTGAAACCAGTCGGACGAATCCAACAAAATTTCAATAGTTCTTCCACTGCTTGTAAACAGACGGTTTCAGGTACTATTTCACTCCCCTAGCAGGGGTACTTTTCACCTTTCCCTCACGGTACTGGTTCACTATCGGTCGCCGGCGTGTATTTAGCCTTAGGAGATGGTCCTCCTGGATTCCCGCAGGGTTTCTCGTGTCCCGCGGTACTTGGGAACCTTGTCCAACAAGTGCATCTGTATTTCGCTTACAGGGCTATCACCTTCTGTGGCAAGCCTTTCCAGGCTCTTCAGCTATACAATGCATTTCTGACTTGTCGAAGCGACTGCAACCGCCTCCGACAAGGCCCCGCAACACCGCACATACAACGCTTGCAGGCTTTAACATATGTACGGTTTGGGCTGTTCCCATTTCGCTCGCCGCTACTTTGGGAATCGCATTTGCTTTCTCTTCCTAAGGGTACTTAGATGTTTCAGTTCCCCTCGTTCGCTTCTATTGCCTATGTATTCAGCAATAGATATCCCGGAATTACCCGGGATGGGTTTTCCCATTCAGAAATCTCCGGGTCAAAGCCTGTTTAACGGCTCGCCGAAGCTTATCGCAGTTAGCCACGTCTTTCATCGCCATCCGACGCCAAGGCATCCACCGTCTGCTCTTAGTAGCTTGGCCATAAAATACTTCCATTTATGCTACTAGTTTGAAACGTTTATTTCCTAGGCACCTTTGAAATTGCTGTACTCTGTATTCAGTTTTCAAAGAACATATTTCGAGGCTTAATTCAAACC
>ADZZ01000274.1 GCA_000179315.1 delta proteobacterium NaphS2 | reverse complement strand
GATGATACCCATGTAAAACAGATTTAATGCGTCCATTTTGCAATCATCATTACCAGGAGGGAACCTTCCAAAATGGCCGGAAACAGGATTTAGAGGAGATGGCACACGACGTTCTTGGATGATCCATTCGGGTGTCTCAGGTTTTTGTAGAAGATGAGATAATGAGCTAAATCGGTAGGATAGGCCGTTCAATGGAAGATTGAGGATCAGGCAAAGGCATTAAAGAAAGGGCAGTTTGGGGTTAATTCTGAAGCACGTGATCAGAATGCGTCGCTGCATGGATTCTAACGAGAAGCGGGGCCATGTTTGCAACCGGTGTATGTGCTACGGGAATGAGCTTATAATATCCTGCTATGAAAGGCTTTTCCTGATGATTCGGGTCCCTTTTTGCAACACTTGATATCATGGGCGAGGCAGGAGGCTGTCCTCTGGCGATTCGATTGCGTTCTCGCTGTTTTTCTCTGTTTCGTTGAGTGTATTCCGGGTTCTTCTCCCTGTATTGTTTCCAGTATCCCGGATGTTGGGCGGCCCAGGTTGCCTGACAGTTGGCCTGGTTGATCCGGTAATCTTCATCGCTGGCTAACTTACGGCGCTGCCAGTCGTTTTTCCGTGCTCTCTGACATCCTTTCTGACTGCAGTGTGTCTGGTCAGGATGTCTTGACGTGACCACAAACGATCGGCCACAATGTTTGCATTTTCTCCGTTTCACAAGATCCCTCCTAAGCAGAAACTACAGGTCTTTGCCAGAAACGGTTGCTTTATTCAAATGGCTAACAGGGAAATGATTGCTCGGACGGGGTGCCGGCAGGCGGCATTAGGGTGGCCCACCCGATAAATGTTTAAGCCAAGGGCGGGGTCAAGCGGGGTACGGATTTATCAATCCTTGGGGCGGGGTCGGCGGGGTACCACCCACACAGACACCTCCTCAAGCACACAACATAATCAGACTCGCAACATAACGTCCCATAAGTCCTCACGAAAATTTAGTGGAAGATGATATTGTGGT
>ADZZ01000275.1 GCA_000179315.1 delta proteobacterium NaphS2 | reverse complement strand
AACCCCTTTGATACTATCAACATTTTCTTTGGCCGCCTCGATCTGTTTGTCGGTGAGGGCTTTGCCGAAAGGGGTCATCTCTTCAAAATAAGGTTTCATTCCTTCCTCCGTTTGTCATTCTCTATCTGTTTGCTTTTCGAATGCCCAATTGATCGAGGGCAACGATCATCTTACAGATATTGGTCGAACCTTCAACCAGTTGATAGGTGGGGGCGTCGCGATAATACCGGGCCACGGGGTATTCAGTTGAGTAACCGTAGGCACCTAAGATTTTCATGGCCACCTGGGATGCCTTGACCGCAATTTCCCCTGCGACATATTTCGCCTGGGCCACTTCGAGGGTGTTCCCCAGGTTCCCCTGATCTTTTTGCCAGGCCGCCTTGTAAACCACCAGTCGGGCCGCTTCAAGTTCCGAAGTGATTTGCCCCACCATGTCTTGATTCATCTGAAACTGTCCGATGGATTTTCCGAACTGCTCTCTTTCCTGGCAGTAGCTGGTAGCCGCGTCCAAACAGGCCTGGGCCAACCCGATGCCGCCGGCGGCGGCGGAGAGCCGGGTCTGATTAAGGCTTCCAAAGACGATCTTGGCACCGTCACCCGGTTTCCCCAGAATGTTCTCCTTGGGGACTTTGGTGTCCTCAAGGTAAATTTCACCGGTCGGCGATGAGCGGGAACCCATCTTGTCCAGATCCGTTGTGGAAATGCCGTTAAAATTCTTGGGTTCAATGACGAATGCCGAAAGTCCTTTCCCTCTGGCGGCTCTATCCGTATACGCATAGAATATAAGAACATCGGCCACGCTGGTGTTGGAGATCCAGGTTTTGGATCCGTTGATGAGCCAATGATCACCCTTGTCCTGGGCCGTTGATTTCATGGCCATGACATCGGAACCGGCGTTGGGTTCAGTGATGCCGAAGCCGCCCATGTATTCGGCGCTCACCAGTTTCGGTATGTATTTTTCCTTGATATCATCGGTGGCGTATCGAAAAATGGTAAAAGCACAACCCAGGGTCTGCATGTTGATCTGCACCCTTAAAGAGCTGGAAGCCCTTGCGATTTCTTCCGTCAGAATGATGGCCGCCAACCAGCCCATTTCGTTTCCACCGTATTGCTCAGGGATAACGGTGCCGAAAAAACCGAGCTCCCCCATGGGCTTAATGGCTTCTTCGTAGGGGAAATAGTGGTTTTCATCCCACTCGTCGGCAAAAGGCGCGATTTTCTCGGCCGCAAAATCACGCGCCATATCTCGAAGCATCTGCAACTCTTCACTTAACCCAAAATCCATTATACAACCTCCTTACGAATAGCTAACGGCCCCGATCTTTATTCTCATCTCTTTTCCTCCAAGCCCTTCAGGACCTTATCGGGCGTAATGGGCGGATCCATACACCGACAACCGGTGGCATGGTAGACCGCCTCAGCGATTGCAGGCGGAGTGGCCGCTACCGGACCTTCTGCGCATTCTTAGCACCCATGGGCCCTTCAGGCTCATAGGTGTCCACATTGGCATCTTCGGTAACCGGCATATCCCTGGCACTGGGCATCTTGTAGTCCAAAATCTTGCCTTTCGGTATCAACCTGCTTTTTTCAAACGGACAGGAACCTCTCTTGTTTTTAATAAGCGATCGTTCATTCTTTATAAATTCGGGGTAGGAAGTGGCCTAAACGGCCACCCCCTCCCGGCAGAACGGCTCGTACCGGCCAGGTAAGCCGCTCCTCGATTAGCGACTGAACAATGGTAGTTCAAGAGGTCGCTTCGTGAAATCATTTAGAAATAGAAGTCCCTGCTCTCTGAACCATTTGAGGTTCAAGGTGAAGCGGACTGCCCTGCGGTGCACCGACTGCCATTTGTTCATCCTGACCCAAACCCTATGCGCATCTTGGGGCTTGAAGCCTGACTTGATCATTATCCGCTGGAATTTGTGCGGGTTCTTCCACTTTTTTAATTGCATGGACCTCAGTCGACTCCTGATCCATGCATCCAGTTCCCAAAATATCTTCTTGAATTCCTGAATCCCAAAATAGGCGACCCATCCTTGAAGATATTGATTGAGTTCCCGGATGTTTTCGAACATGGATAGGGGGTTGTTTCTTCGGGTCAGCTCTCGGACTTTGTCCTTGAATTTGACCCGTGCTTTGTTGCTAACAC
>ADZZ01000276.1 GCA_000179315.1 delta proteobacterium NaphS2 | reverse complement strand
CATCAGCAGCTTTGACCAACAGTTGTCCGTCCAGATCTTTTCAAAGGTAGTGGTCAGCCCATAGACTTTTATACATAGCCATCCCCTTTTCGGCTTCGGAGATCTGCTGAAGTAACAGGTTGTTTGGGTCTGCTTTCCCGCTTATGATCGACGGCCTTTTCAGGATCAAGTGCTTCAATGGTTTTAGACGGGCGATCACGTTTCACAAAGCAATTGGCGTAGGTGTCCACCAGTTTCGCCTTTTGGACGAAACGGCCGTTGTGACAGACCTTTATCTCTTTGCCCTGCTCGGAAGGGTTGTAGCGGAGTGTTACGGTCTCTCCCACCAGGGAAGCGTCAATTTCATAGGCCATACCGTTCAGACTTACGGTACGGTCTTTCTGCACTTTGCGTTTTGATTCAAAAAGGAAAAGGTCGTCCAGGTCATCGCCCGGTTCGGGATATCGGACCTTCTCACCCACTCTGGCCCAGCGATCAAGGGGCGTTTCGCAGAGACTCCGATGGGGCGAACGGTGGTACTCTGTTTCGATATAGGTCCAAAGTGCTCTGTTGATCGCTTTCAGATTCAACATATGTTTTTCCGAAAGCATCGGGAGAAACTGCAATCGTACCGTTCTGAACCATCTCTCGATTTTTCCCTTGGCCGCTGCATGGTAGGGTCTGGCGTGAATCAGGGTTATGCCGAGTTTTGCGCAGACCAGGGATAAATGCTGTGACCGGAAAGCTGATCCGTTATCCACAAAAAGCCGCATGGGGATACCTCGCCTTAAAACGGCTTGTTTCAACACCTCCATGAAGGCAGCGGTATTTTCCGAATGGGCAAAAGCGGCATAGGGGATCACCCGGGTCGCATCATCAATAAAAGCGATGAGATAGGTTTTTCGTTTCCTGCCGTCATTTTTCCTGACCGCCGGACCGTACATGACATCACTCATGAACAAATCCCCGGCATTGAGGTAGGCGAAGCGACGATGGTCTCTATCAGGTGATGTAATCTTTCGGGTAA
>ADZZ01000277.1 GCA_000179315.1 delta proteobacterium NaphS2 | reverse complement strand
AGGTCGGGATCCCGTATTCACAGTTGCCAAATCCTCGTTTAAAGGATGACACCAAAATTTATTGAGGCCATGGACGCTCAAGTCTTTGTTATAAAATCTCTTTGGGTCCAAAACAGTATCATGCTTCTTGTATTGGGGATGATATTATTTTTTATATGTTATTCCCTTATGAAAAGAAAGCCCAGGCACCTGGTGGCTTCCCTCATCTGGCTTGCCATCGCGTTGTGGTTTTTTAACAGTCCATTTTTTGGTTTCAGTACGGTTGCGGTAAGCCCTGAAGGGATAGAAATCAATTACGGGATTCTCTCAATAAGAAACGATCACCTTCCCATTACCGCTCCCTGGAAAGTCGTAACCGCACCAACCGGTTTCCGTAAGATGAAAAAGGTTCACCTCATCAGGATCGGAAACCATGAGAGCATGAAGGTTCGTGGCGTCAAAGATTTGGATCTCCTTAAAAGCATCGGAGCTGCCATCGATGAATATAGAAAATGGTCTTAGCGCTCAAATGAAAACGGAGGAAAACAGCACATGAAAAAGCCCTTTGACAACGTAACAATCGTCGGAACAGGCACTATGGGGACATAAAATGAATCCAAGGATCCCAAAGACAAACCGCCACAGGCACTGCTGGATAAAATTGAACGGGGAGAACTGGGAGTCAAAAGCGGGCGGGGCTTTTACGGCTACCCGAACCCGGAATTTGCACAACCTGATTTTTTGGACGCGACCAAATAGAGTGCACGGAAGATCGATTTCGAATCTTCACTTAATCGCGTTCCGCGGCGCTGAAAACAGGCGTCACATTACTTAAAACAGAGACGGCCGCCAAGGATGATCAATGCCGCCTCGCCGACACCTATCCAGATGATGATCAGCGGTATGAGAATGTTTCCCAGTTGTATCCACCGGATGGCCCTCTCCTCATATTGCAGGAGACGGTTTTCAATCTTTTGAACCGCTTCCGAAAAATCGGATTCAACGGACTGAAGTTCCGACAGACCTTTTTCCATACGCGCCAATTCACGGGACAATTTTTCGTGGACCGGTTTTGCGTCGGGATGATTTTGAAAATCCAGGACGGTCTCTGTTGCTTCATCAAGGGTATCGGACAATTGCCTCAAAATACCGGCGGTCTTTTCAAACCGTACCGGCAAAGAAGTACGCTCCCTATGCGCTTCATCGTAAAACAACCCGGAGGCATCCAGCGTCGTCAATAACCGTCCCAAAACAAAGGCTACGTTTTCAGCGGAACTTATCGACCTCCGCGCTCTTGCCAGTTTGTCTCTGATATCGGAATCCGTCGCTATAACAACCTGATCCGGCAGTGATTTTTTCTCAATTTCATCCTTTTGAAGGCTGTTCACCTTCGAAAGTACGATCTCCAAATCACCGCGCGCATGGGCCAACGAAAGCGCAATTTGATTCGCCTGATCTCGGATATCCTCAATACCATTTTCGACGGAATCAAATGTTTTCACGACAAACTTTCTTAATTCCGTTCCGGCACTTCCCGTCTTAAAAAGCGCCAAAGCACAGGCAATCAGACCCACTGCTCCCATTAACAGCAGTAAAATACCGACAAATCTCAACACCCGCATTTCAACGCACCTTAAAGGGGAAAATAAGGAATTGGGGATTGCTCGAATCAGGGCCTGATTCGTTTATCAACAAAAGCCGCCATTTGCTCCGCTTGCCGCAAATATTTGCCAACCTCAACGGCCTCATCCTTCGTCATCAGCACTACAGAGCCAAAAATTTTGTCTTGCTTCACCCGCACCTTGAAGTCACGTCCTTGCTTGGATGAAAAATTGACCTCGCAATTGTGGGAAAAAAGCGTATCTGAAGAGGACACATCCTCGCTTTCTCTTTGAATCTGGTAATAATCTTCTGTTTTATTGAGCAATTCTCCAACCGCATTGGCCTGTTCGGGGGAGATGGTCAATGCACACAAGGGAATCGTAGGCTGACCAAAGATGACCACAAGGGCCGCCGGGGTCTTTTGAATTTCCATTGTGGTTCCGCCGTACTTGATGATGTGCCAGGTAAACGTGTAGTCTTTGATGACATATTCCTCGGCATGAACCGACACAACAAAACTTGCCACAAAAAACATCAGGGCCATTACCATTACTTTTTTCATGAACAGACATCCTCCATTCGCTTATTCTTTTTGTTATCGTTCGTTCATGCCGGGTGCATGTGATTTTTTCTTTATCGATACCGTCTCGGATCAATATTGTATTTCTGCACCTTGTATCCGAAAATACGTTCCGTTGTCTTCAGCGCCATGGCAGCTTTTCGCATGTTCCCGCGACTGTTCTTGAGACCTTCGACGAGCAATTCCCTTTCAAAGCGCTCCACGGACTCCTTCAAAGATTGAGACTGTTGGGTGCCCGTCTCTTTGGCGGTCTGGAGCGTCGGCGGCAGGTGATAACTGTGAATGACCTGATCTTCACACAGCAAAACAGCCCGCTCGATACAGTTTTCCAATTCCCGCACATTACCGGGCCAATGATACTGCGTCAGGGCATCAATGGCCGGCGTTGAAATGCGTTTGATGTTCTTTTCATATTCATCGGCATATTTTTCGAGGAAGTAATCCGACAGCAAAAGCAGATCCGCCTCCCTCTCCCTCAACGCCGGCAGATAAATGGGGTAAACGTTTAAACGGTAAAACAGATCCTCTCGAAAAGACCCTTCTTCCACCGCCTGCGCCAGATTCCCGTTGGTAGCGGCTACCAAACGCACATTCACTTTGAGGGTCCTGTTCCCACCCAGTCTTTCAAATTCCCTTTCCTGAAGCACGCGCAACAGCTTGCCCTGACTCTCCAGAGCCAGGGAACCGATTTCGTCCAGAAAGATCGTTCCCTTGTCCGCCAATTCAAATTTACCTGACTTGGTCCGGTTGGCCCCGGTAAACGCCCCCTTCTCATATCCGAACAGTTCCGCCTCGATCAGATTGGCCGGCAACGCTGCACAGTTGACCTTCACTAGCGGTTTGCTGCCGCGTAGGCTGTTGTAGTGTATGGCGTTTGCAGCCAACTCTTTTCCCGTTCCGCTCTCACCCAGCAACAGCACATTGGCATTGCTTCTGGCCACCTGGCTGATCAGGTAAAAAACCTCCTGCATTTTGCGACTGTTGCCCACGATATTGCTGAAACTGTACTTTTTGTTGAGCTCTTTTCTGAGTCTGAGATTTTCTTCCTCAAGCTGATGTCTCTCACGGTGAATCCTTTCCAGCATCGCCACTTTCTGGGCTATCATTGTGCTGATAACGGTCAGGAGCCTTACGTCCTCTTCCAGGGAACTGCTCCCTTCGTAGGCACAGTCTACGCTCAGGGCGCCGATAACCCGAATCTGGTCTTTTATGGGGACACACAAAAAAGATATTCTGGAATGATCAATGCCACTCCTGGCGCCGGTTCTATCCAGAAAAAGCGGTTCATCATTGATCTGAGGAACCACCATGGGCCTTCCGGCTTTGATGACACGGCCCGTTATGCCTTCACCAAGCTTGTATTTGCCTTTGGTCTTTTCCATTTCGGAAATGCCGTGGGCCACCTCAATATGGATTTCAGATGTTTCCGGATTGAGAAGCGTAATGGAACCCCGTTTCATCCCCAAATGTTCGGATAGTAACTCCAGAACTTTGTACAAGGCCTTCTGAAGATCCATGGTGGCATGAATGGCCTTGGTGATTTCATAAAGACATTTTATCTGTTCCGGGGTATGGCGTGCTGATCGATCCGGCATTTACCTGCTTTCTCCTGTATCCCTAATTTGCAAAAAGCCGTTAAATATTTATAGCTAACCATTTTCATCGAAGACGCCACCTGTAAAGCTCACTTTAGATCTTGACGCCGATGTACCCGGCAATCGCCTTTCGACGCTCCATAATTCCCTCGTGGTAGCGAAGACAACGGAAATCCTGAAATAATGTCAGCAATTCATTGTGTTTCAGCAAATGTTCCGGATTCTTCGGTTTTCCAAACCGGGCCTGATCCACGATATAGGTTTCGTAGACCATGGTTCCACCCGGACGAAGTGTTTGCTTTAGCTGGGGAATCAAGGGTCGATGAAGATAATTGAAACAAACCACCACATCATATGCTTCTTTAGGCAGCAAAACGTCTTTTTCAAGGTCCATCAACCGAAGGATCAAAGAAACTCCGAACGTCTCGGCCAATAACCGTGCGGCATCCAATGCCTCCTTCGAAATATCGACACCCTCCACCTCAAAGCCCTGTCGGGCGAGATAAACCGCGTTCCGCCCCCTTCCCGTGGCCACATCCAGAACGCGGCCTTTGCGAAGCAAATCAATGTGATCAACCAGAAACGAGGACGGACGGCCGGGTCGCTCATGAACATGCGCCATCATCTGACACTAATTCTCCGCATTTTTCATCTTCCGGGAGACCTTTTTCATTTCCCTGTCTTCTTCTTTGTCCAGCCACCCGCCTCCCAAGGCTTTATACAACTTCACATATCCGTTCAAATATTGCTGTTTCAATTCCGACAGTTCCAGTTGCGCTGAAAAAAGCGACCGTTCCGTATCGAGAACCTCCAGGTAACTGCTGACGCCTTTGTCGTAACGAAGTTTTGCCAAACGGTTGGCATTTTTGGCGGCTATCACTTTTCTTTCCACGGCCGACTTCTGGTTTCTAAAGGTGTCGATCTCCACCAAGGCATCATCCACTTCTTGAAAGGCGATCAGAACCGTATTCTCGTAAAAGTAAAGGACTTCCTTGGTTTTGGCCTCTTCGATTTGAACACGCCGGATGTTCTTGTAAAACTCAAAAATCGGTCCGAACAGGCCACCACCCACAGACCAGGCGCCGCCGCTGCTGGTTATTGAAGCCAGTTCCGAACTGGCAAGGCCCACCATTCCGGTCAGCGATATGGCCGGAAACCGCATGGCTTCGGCCACGCCGATATTGGCCGTCTGGGATGCCAGAAGATACTGAGCCTGCAAGATATCCGGCCTTCGCTCCAGCAGGGTTGACGGTAATCCCGTTGGAATTTCAGGGGGCGCCGATTCCTTCATCAACCCTTCTCCCGTTTTGATGGACTCAGGGAGCTTTCCCATCAGAATATTGAGGGCATTCTCCGTCTGGACCGCCGCACGCTCATACTGTGGAATTGCAGATGCGGCAATCTCTTTCTGAATCTGGGCCT
>ADZZ01000278.1 GCA_000179315.1 delta proteobacterium NaphS2 | reverse complement strand
CCCTGTTATGATCCCCCAAGTATCTTTCTCACCGACTTGTTCAGATATGTGGATGGCTTTCAGTATATGAGTCAATTCTTGAAGGTCGTTCGAGACCCGGAGCGGGGACTGGTCTATCGCGACTATGCCGGATTTTCCGAAAGAATCCCCTGCGAAGGAACCTTTTCCAATTTCAGGGCAAGGCTGGGAGAAAACCTGTACATAGAGATCTTTCATGTCCTGGTTGATATTTTCCGTAAACTCCAGATGATCACTTATAACATCCTGGCACATGATGGCACCCTTTATCCCACGTGGGCACGCTACAAGGGATGTACGTATTTCTGTCATCAGTGTGAGGCCATCACGGTTGAAAATATTATCGACAGGGTCAAAAAACGCATCCTTTACCGCCTGAACAAAATAAACGAAAATAATTTGGGGACTGAAATCAGAGTCTACGCCCCCTGTCCTTCTGAAAGGTTCCCTGAAAAAGACAAAAAGGGAAAGGAAATCAAACGGCCCAAAGTTGAGCTCTTTGCCTGCAAGCTGGCTTTCTCAGATGACGACATACCGGTAGGGCAAAGAAACACAGCCATTTTGTTCGGTGTAAATGACGAACTGGAAAAGCAGGGGCTTTGTATCAAAACCCTTCGGACCAATGTTACCCATGTCAATGCTGTCGACGATTTCATCACCATCAGATGCCCAAAGCTGCCAAAAGATACGGATGCCCGGATCGGGGTTCGGCGCGATCCACAAAACCCGGATAAGAGCCAATTGAAGAGTGCGAGACCCGTTGTGGGCGGGGATTCTGGAGCTCTTTCATAAGTCGATCAACCCAGTCAGACCACATTTTTCCATAGTAAGCCCCCTTCCCGATATCATTTTTTTCCCATTTTATCCAGAAGCTATCAGGTTGACCTATCACTTGCGCATCGCAACCTTGATTCTTATGCCTACCCGTGTAATTATTCTGAAAAGCAGCCATTTTCCTGAGATAATGCACATTTTATATTGACATACCCATAAGAATATGATAGCTGTATTTCATACATAGGAGTTGCCATGAATACTAGAGAATGGGCTAAGCTTCAAGAGTCGCTCCTTAAATCACAGCTTAAGGTTATAAGAGAGTTCCTTAGGAAAGGCGAAGAGCCAAAATTCAAGCCACGGAAAAAACGTAAATCCCAGATGAATGTAACTTACGACATACTCCTTTCCGCTAAAAAGCCCCTACACGTTACAGATATCATTGCACGCGCAAAGCAGGATTTCAGTCTAACTCTTGAGCGCGAAAGCGTTGTTTCAGCCATTACCAAAAAAATTAAGAGCGGTCGAATGTTTAAGCGAGTTGCACCCAATACATTCGATATTTTGGACGGTCCAAAAGAGAACTCCTCATGATCCTTTATTTTGAAAGGACCACGGATTGAGAAACCTGGCGCCATTTGCCGTTGGCAATGTCGTCAAGAAGCTCAATCGTATTCGCGTTACAGTCCAAGACAAACATTATCGCCCTTTTCCAAAGCCGGATTTTTTTTGGCTATCAAGGTACACCTATAACCCTCGATATATCAAAATCCATCCGGACGGCCGAATTGCCGGAGGTCTTTCCAGGTTTGTCACTTCCCTGATCGATTTTTCTTTTGTAAGGGCCATTGTCGCTCATAAATATTCTTTAAGAGGCCTTGCCTATGATCCTGTCAGCATCTTTCTGTTGGAACTTTTTCGATACCTCGAAAAATTTTCCCATATGAAGGACTTTGTCAACACGCTTCATGATCAGGAAAAGGGAAAGCATTATCGTCTATATGCCGGCATTAACCGAAACCATATTCCATGTGAAGGGACATTCACCCATTTTAAAGACAGGCTGGGAGAGAAACTCTATAACGAGATATTCCATGTTCTAGTGGAAATCGTTGAACTCCTGGGGATGATCTCATACAAAATTCTTACCACCGACGGGACGCTTTTTCACACCAATGCCAGGTACAAGGGGTGCACATATTTCTGTAACGACTGTAATTTCATCGAATTTAAGGGCGTTATTAAAAATGTGCGTCAAAGAGTTCTTTTTCGGCTAAAAAACCCTGAAAAAATTATTCCGGGAAAAGAAATCCGCATCAAACTGCCCTGTCCATCTCAAAAATTCCCTCAGGATAAACCGCGGCCCAAAATTGAGGTTTTGAGCCTCTTCTTGAAAGAGGCAGACCCAGAAAAGCCCAGCGTATTCAATGGCATTTTTGAACTTGAAAAGGAATTGCATGAAGCACATCTGGATCTCATGGTCAAAAGGGGCGTCATTACCGGTGCTGTAATGGGAGAAAGTATTTCAAACGATTCTTTCTTTTTCAGATGTCCCAAATTACCTGCTGACATGGAAGCCCGAATAGGGGTTCGCCGAGATCCCCAGAACCCAAACCGAAAACAGAAGATTTTTGGATTCAATGCGGTGATCGATACCTCCGTCGAAATGGATCTCGGGTTGGAATTGCCCGTGGCCTGCAGCACTCTTGCGGGGAATGCCCATGAAGGGAAACATTACATTATCAACAGAGAACAGATCCTTGAACATCACGGCAAAACCTCAAAGATAGACCTTGCTGACGCAAAATATGACGAACATGATAATTTTGCTTTTTCCAGATCACATCGTGCAATCCCTGTCATTGATTATAATCCTCGAAGTGAAAATATCTCCGCCGCTGCATTAAAGGAAAGAGGCTATGATCGCAATGGCTGGCCATACGCGCCTTGCGGGGTTTTGACCCGTCCCAATGGATTTGATTTCAATTGTCAAAGAGCGGCTTTCTCCTGTCGAAGGCAGTGTGTGGATTCAAAAAATCCTGAAATCCGTAAATATATCAATCAGTGTCCTCACTGGATCAATTATCATGGCTTCACGAAGCATATGTCCATTCATGAATTTCCCAGGCTCATTACCGAAGTCATTCGGGGTACCGACCGCCATCACAAGCTCAAAGCCCTTCGATCAGCGGCTGAGCGAACCAATGCCACAGCCAAGGAGGATTTTTCCATTCTTTCCAAACCAAAAATAAGGGGCTTGCAACACGCGGGAATCCTATCACAAATGGCTGTTATCGTTGTGCTGCTCAAAAGGGTTGCCTGTTTCATTGTCAAGGTCACTCTGTCGTTACGGAAAAAACTTCAGGATAACAAATCTCCACCAAAATTCTTTGTCCCTGGGCCATCGGTACCAAAATTCATTCTCAACCTTGTTCAGAGGGAGTAGGCAGTTCCGATAAAATCACCGCCCTGAAAAAACGTCCAAATCGGACAAGGGCTTCTGTTTTCCAAATCCTTCGCCGAGCCAAATCTGCTCAAATTCCCTATCGTAAACCTTCTTATTTTCATCAAATTCGACCTATTTCATAGCGAAATTTGCCACCCGGCCCCTCGGCCGCCAAAAATTTTCCTCGCTTCGTCGCTCTCTTCAATTGGCTCGGATAAGAAAGAGAAAATTTTCGGTTACAATCTGGTTCTGTCAACATCTGTCGAGCTCCAGCTTAAGCTTGAACTGCCCGTTGCGGTTACCAACATCGCTGGAAACGCCGAAGAGGGCAGCCAGATCATTGAAAACAAAGAGCAGTTGCATAGGCATCATGACGCCGATGTTAAAATTGATATTGCGGATGCAAAGTACGACATTATCAAAAATTACCAGTATATTCGAGAAAAGGGCTCTATTCCTATCATTGACTACAATCGAAGAAACGAAGATCTATCCAAAAACGCCATTCTCAATCGGGGATATGATCAGAACGGCTGGCCTTTTGCTCCCTGTGGGCTTCTGACACGGCCCAATGGATTTGATCAAGCCCATCAGCGCTTGACCTTTTGCTGTTTCAAGCAGTGTCTGAAACTCAGGGAAACCGCTTTGAAAAACCTTCAGAGCGGCTACAATATCTCTCAATGTACTCATATTCTCAACCGAACCGGTTTTGCCAAGCACATGTCTATCAAAGAGTATCCGCGGCTGATCAATGAAATTCCGAGAGGGACAAAACGTTACGACACCATCAAAAAATTGCGTTCCGCTGCTGAGCGAGCCAACAGCACCATTAAAGAAGACATCAAGATTCTTGAGAAACCACGGGTCTTAAGCGGGTTCAGATCCAGTATACTCGGACAGATGGCTGGTATTACGTTGTTGCTTAAACGTGCACTTTCATTCATTGTCAAGATCACCAACCAATTTGCAAAATCCCTGGAACTGAGACCGCCTCCCATTCCTAAATCCATTCAAAATATCATCCAACTCGAGTAGCTCGGGAATAAACCGCATAAATCTGGCCTCACGAAAACGCTGATTCCCTTTCCCAGGGATTGGTGTTTTCCCTTTTGGCTGTCTGGCTCATATTTTTGGCTGCCCAATGCTTTTTTCTGCGCATCACATATCCTGCCCACCGGAGATGCTCAAATCCGGCCGCCCCAGGCCCGGGCAGGCCACACTATTAAATTTCCTCATATATATTATTTTTTGGTATTCAGCAAGTTTTGCGCTGTGGGGTCGGACCAGGAACAATATCGCTCTCTTCAATCGCCTCGGAATATTAACTGTTAACTGGGGACGTTGGTGGGGACGTTGGTAGTTTAGGGGACGTTGGTGGGGACGTTGGTAGTTTAGTCAGTTTAATGACAGTCAATCTCTCAAATCCAACTCTTTGTCATCCCAATGAAATACGCTACGCTTGTCATTGACATGAATTTCACGGGACAAGAGCATTTTTTTGCCCCGAGCCACACACTGAGCAGCACTGACCCTTCTTATACCCAAAGCACGTCCGACTTCGGCTGTGCTGTAACCAAAATCATTAACCGCCAAACAGCATATGATGCCCCTTGCATCACTCACATTCCTTTTTCGGCTGGCTGAAAGGATGGACTTTTCCTGTACGTTGAATTGGGATGCGACTTTTTTGATCAGCTCTTCCAATGGCATCCTTGCCCTGTAGCTCTTCTCCCAGTCTTCACCCGCTTGCATTAGAGCCTCATTCACAAAACCGCTGGTGCCAAGAATCCGCGCGTCCCCTTTCTCTCTTTCTTCTTTCGGCCTACCCAAAAGGCCTGTTTTGTTTCCTCCAGCACTGCGGACAAGGCCGCCACCTTGGAATTCGGGGCGTCTGCCCTGGGCGATGCCTTTTTCGACAAAGTCGCGATACACGCGACGAGCAACTTTTTGAGTTTCGCCGAAATGGAGAAGCAGGTCTTCGATGGTCTTTTCAGCCAAAGTCTTCGTCTGTTCCTTGGGTTCTTTGAGTTTCTTGTACTCTTTGGGTTCCTCGGATGGAACGAGCGGATTTTTGGAGTAGCCCAAAATGGCACTATGGCCGGTCCAGGGGTATCTGTCGAGTTCGTCGAAGCTCTGAACCAGTTTGGCGCGGAGAGGGTTAAGATGAATGTAGCGAATCAATTCCAAGAGATACGGGTCCTCTTCGCAGATAACCGATTTGTATCGGTTCTGGAAGAGGTGGCCTGAACGTTTGTGCCGCTTGTTGAAGGTGACAGCGTAACCGGTCATGAGTTTCCGCATGACCTTGCTGAGGGGAGTCGGCCCTGTTCGCAGAAGGAGGTGAAAGTGGTTGGGGATCAAGGCCCAGGCGTAGCACTGGGTTTGCGTCTCTTCCAGGATGCCGGCACACCTTTCCAGGAAAGATTTGCGGTCTTTGTCGTCGAGGAAAATCTTTCGTCGTTCTATTCCCCGGGCCATGACGTGTTGTAGAAGGCCGGGGGCGTCTAATCTGGGTTGGCGGGGCATCTTTTTATTCTGCCGCTTAAAACCTGGTCCTCAGGGCCAGGTGAGAGATTAAAGGGTTAGTCGGTATTGTGATCAATATTTTTTCGTGGGTCTTTTGTGTGGCTGACGGCCATCGTCAGGAAATTATGGGACGTTATGGGGCGTTATGGGGGATTATGGGGGACGGATTATGGGGGACGTTGGTAGTTTTGTTAGTTTAATGACAGTTTGTCTCTCAACTCCAGCTCTTTGGCATCCCAATGAAATACGCTACGCTTGTCATTGACATGAATTTCACGGGACAAGAGCATTTTTTTGCTCCGAGCCACACACTGACCAGCACTGACCCTTCTCATACCCAAAGCACGTCCGACCTCAGCTGTGCTGTAACCAAAATCATTAACCGCCAAACAGCATATGATGCCCCTTGCATCACTCACATCCGAGTAACGGGGGGACGTTGGTAGTTTCGTTAGTTTAAAGCACAGTTCACAGGCCTTTTTTGTCAATACCAAGCTGCTTGAGGACACCTGAAATAGTGCCTGCTTTTAAGTCCTTTTCGCCCCAATCAGGAATCGTCGTTCCTCTGCCTGTAGCCGGGTTAAACCATTTTCGATGCGATCCACCGCCACGACGGGCTATCTCGCGACACCCAGTTGCACGCAGCTTTTTGGTCAATTCTCTGTAATTCATCCTTCCGCCATGACCAGAGACTCAAAGCATACGGGGTCCTGGGCGTGATCGGCTCGTAAGTTTGCTGGAAATTGCTTTCCCATATCCTCGTAGAGTTCGATAACCGCTGAAAGCGCATCTTGAACGTATTTACTCAGATCGTCGAGGTCATCAATTTCTGTCACCAATTCAGGAACCAAAGGACTGGTTATCGTCCAGCCACCTTCTTTCTGTGGTTCGAGAACTAAGGGAATTTTCATCATTGTTTTCATAAACGATAACCTCCGTGGAATCGTGGACGTTGTTACCTTGTGACTTTATTGGACACAATCCATTAGTTTTTCATAGTTGGCAACCAGTTTCTTCGCCCGATCCATGCATCTGCTTACACTTTTTTCACTCAGATGCAAGTGTTCCGCTATTTTTTTACCGCTGTTTTTCAACTCCATTCCAAAATTGAACCGCAAGGACGCCAAGGGAGCTTTTTCACAAATGACGGATTTGTAGCGGTTCCGGAAGAGATGGCCAGTTCGTTGGTGGCGTTTATTGAAGGTGACGGCGTAACCGGTCATGAGGCGACGCATTACTTTGCTCAGGGGGGTGGGCCCGGTGCGCAAGAGGAGGTGAAAGTGATTGGGTATCAAGGCCCAGGCGTAGCACTGGGTTTGCGTCTCTTCGAGTATTATGGCCAGACGGTCGACGAAGGACTGACGGTCTATGTCGTCTCTGAAGAGCGGTCTTCGCTCAATCCCTCTAGCCATGACGTGTTGGAGAAGGCCGGGGGCGTCTAATCTGGGTTGGCGGGGCATGTATTAACGATCGAATAAGTCAGCAGGCAAATCGAATTTTTTTATCAGGTCCTCAAGCGCGTAAGACAAAATCAAGGTCTTCTTTCCATGGGATTTAAGAGGGTAGTTTCTGTTTGTTTCAGGGTCATAGAATTTAGGGTGCCTACCTTTACCTGAAACATAGACTATTCCATATTTCCTAAGCCTTTTTATTACCTTACGCAATTCCAGCGGTTTAGGCATAATGAATTTCTGTCGCTAATTCAGCCCTATTAGCATTGGAGCCGGATTCGACAACTTTTTTTAAGGATTTTTTCAGCCCCCTTTTAAGCTGCTTTGCCTCTAATTCATTGTACATTCTCCAATATTTGCCATGAGCGGGATCAAGAATGTTTTCAACGGCATCGTCTTCAACGGCAGTCAAAATATATTCCCTAATTGATTCGCCCAATGCCTCCAAAGCGTTTTTCTCATCTTCTCCGTGCGAAGAAACTGTAAAATCAAGGCAACGGGCGACAATGACATTATCCTCTTTTGTTAGAAGAACATGAAGTGTCGGACTCTCCCATATATCGCCTATTTTAATCTTTATTCTATCTGCTTTCTTGCCTTGCATGACTGGCTCGCTCCTGTTGGAATATATATGATGGAAATGAAATGGGATGAAAGTAATGGACGCTGTCATGAGGGGGTGATGATATAAGGTCCTTCTGGTCCACTCCATTGTCTTTCGTCACCCGCCTTGCCAATTCATCCAAAGAAATTGGGATATTAAACGGCTTTCATAATGGGTTGGTAGTTTAGTTAGTTTAACGACAGTCAATCTCTCAAATAAAGATCTTTATCAAGCATTTTTTTGCCCAGAGCCACACTGATCAGCATTGGATAGCGTCTTTTTCGGTTGCCTTTTATACTGAAAAGGCGCGTTGGACTATGAAGTCATTGACTCAGGTCAGTTTTCTGAACTCTTCGATGTCCATTTCGATGTCACGGAGGATTTTTCTGAAGAGCCCCTTCCCAATATCCTGGCCTGCGTGAATAGATAAAGTGGTGACACGTCCGTCCTCATGTTCGAATCTGGCATGACTCCCTTTCTGGCGAACAAGTTCAAATCCTGCTCTTCTGAGCCCCTTGGCAATGTCCGCTGATTTAAGCGTTGGCCAATTTGTCATGGACCGAGATCTTTTGAACCCCAACAAATTCGAGAACAGATGACGTTTCTTCTTGACTTTCAAGGCACAGTTCTATGACTTCTCGCATATTTTCTAACAGCTCATCTATTGTTTTACCCTGGGCATAACAGGCTTTTAATGAAGGGACCTCTCCAACAAAAAAGCCATCTTCATCTCTTTCGATAAGTACATAAAATTCTCGTTCCATCATGGTTCTCCCTCTTACAGGGGTTGGTATTCATCAAATATACATGGGCGTAAAGGGGGACGTTGGTAGTTTCTGTTTGTTTCAGGGTCAAGGAGTTTTTTGGACAGGTGGTAGTCTATGAAGCCGGCGGCGCCAGTAACCAAAACTTTGTCTATTTTTTGTGTTTTCATGAGAGGGAGAGATTCTATGATTGGCGCAATTGCACCAACCCTGGGATTGATTTAAAATGATTATCCTTTGAAAAAAGCTGATATCCGTACTGGAATGCGATAGCCGCAATCCAGATATCGTTTGTGGGTATAGGCGTTCCCGCAATCCTCAGATTATTCAGTATGGAAGCATAGAAATCAGCCGTACCCTCATCAATGGCGTGAACAACGACTCTTGGAGAATCCAAAAAGAGATTAAGCTCTTCCCTGTTCTTTGATTCGCGGTTCCCGCCTTTGAACCCCGAAAATAGTTCACCAATACTGATCGCTGAAAAGCCGATCACATCCATCTTTCTCAAGGCATTCACCACATCAACATCCCCCTTCATGGCAAATGAATATATGTTGGTGTCGATCAATACCTTTTTCATCTCCAGAGCTCCTCATCAACGTGTCGCTCTTCATTTATCTTAGTATCAATCTCTTTGAATTCGTTGTCACTCCACCTGCCAAACAAGTGGTCCAGATCATCGTATTCACGCGAGAATTTCTTTTCTTTTTTGAGGCCAAGGCCTTCCTTGACCATTTCAAGTACCAACTGATTGATACTTTTGCGTTGTTTTGCGGCAGTTAATTTGAGTTTGTCGGCGACTTCTTCCTCAACGCCTCTGATAGTAACGGCTTTCATAGACCCCCCCTAAGATAATGTCATTTGATGATGGCGTATTGACGTTAGATTATGACATCAAGAAGTGGTTGTCAACCGGGAAGTGCTACCCAAGATCCGCGATTGGTTTTGAGCTATTGGCCTTTTTAAGCCTTCAGGCTGAGCCAATTTAAGAGTCCAAAACCTTCTGCCGGCGAGGGTTTCGGAGCCGCTCGCTACGTCGAGTCGGGTAGAAGGGGGAAATTTCTCTCCCCCAACCCCCACAGATCCGGACGTGCGCGATTAACGCATCCGGCTCTTCATGACAGGGTCTCGCTACGTGATCAAGAGCGTGCAAGTTTCGGTGCTGGAAACGGATACATTTTACGAAGACGGGTAAAACGTTCCCAAGTCATTCGTGACCGCTGAGAACGACGGTTCAACCATTTCCGCCAAATGCTACGGACTTCATGGTAAAACCGACTGACCGCCGAGGAATTACCGCGAATGTAGTAGTACTGGGCATGTCCTCGTAACTTAAGAGACAATAAACGGTGCTGCTCGGATACCGGCCAATGCCGATGCGTCCGGCACCACTGCCCAATACGTTTCAGCGCCCGCGAAAATCGATCTTTGGCCGTCTTCTGCTTCACCACCCAGTTCCCTTTACGGGATCTGGCCCAGTAATGGGTAAATCCCAAAAAATCAAAAGAGCCAGACCCCCTGTTACCGGGACCTGGCCGGGTAAACCTGATCAGCCCCGTCTTTTCAGGGTGAAGGGTCAAACCAAATCGGCCAAACCTCTTGGGTAGGACTTCCATCACTCTGTCCGCATCCACCTTGCTGCAGAATACCATCACAGCATCATCAGCGTACCTTTTCAGATACGCTTCCTCATGGAGACGCGGCCTTACCTCCTGAACGAACCATTTATCCAACACCTCATGAAGATAGATGTTCATCAAAATTGGCGAAACGACCCCTCCTTGAGGGGTTCCGGTCTCAGGATGGCTTATGGTTCCCGCTTCCAGTACACCCGCCTTCAGCCATTTATCAATGGCCTTTCGTATCACGCCGTCACGTACCCGTTTGTCCAGAAAGGTTCTGAGATGACCATGATCCAAGACGTCGAAACATTTCTTGATATCCAGCTCAAGCACATGTCCGCCACCCAAACTCATGGCGTCTTTCCTCAACTCCTCAAGGGCATCATGTGCCGATCGACCGGGGCGAAAACCATATGAGCAGTCAAGAAAATCCTGCTCATACACTGCGTTCAGAACCATGGACACCGCCCGCTGAAGAACTTTGTCCTCAAATGTCGGTATCCCAATCGGCCTCGTTCGCTTTCCATCCCCTTTTGGCACATACGTTCTTCTGACCGGCGGTGCCTTGTAATCACCGGATTTGAAACGGTTCAAAAGGTCTCGAAGATTTTCTTCAAGATTTTCACTATACGCCTTTGCCGTTTGTCCATCCACCCCTACAGCCCCGTCTTTCCGCGTCAGCCGATATGCCTCCCTGAGTAAGTCAATGTCAATGTGGTGTGCCAGTGTGGTCCATACCATCTCCGGCACTTCCCTGGACAACTTCGCTATCCTTTGAAGTCTCGTTGAGACGCTTTCAGGTCTCGATGTCCCTTGCATCTTTCCCTCCAAAGGTTCCTCTACCATGGTGCCCCCTTCCCTCTACAGGGTCCCTCGGGCCGGTTCCCCTGCTTCATCGGTAATACTGGACACTCCGACTCCCTGACATCCATCTCCTTAGGCTTCGTTGCCTTCACCTTCAGATACCGCATCGGTGCATGATTGTTTTGCTCCCAAACTGGGTCATACACTTCCCACTTCGGGCCGGGGCTTGATATCCGGGATTCCCTTCCCGATCATATCCAGCGGAGATGACAGGGCCTCCCAGGTTCCTGGAGGACCCCCTACCCGCATGCCCTGCTCTTTGACCCCGGCGGAACCCTGCCACCCCTTGCTGACAAGTGAACAGGATGTTGCCTTCCGCTGGTTGAACGGCGTCGGCTTCCGCTACAAAAACTTTCGAGGCTCTATCACACGGCCTACAGGTTCCCTGTGTACGCTTCGCAGCCCGGGTTACCCCGGCACCACGCAACACTCGGTTCCGGCTGCCAGCACGCTTGGCCGGGTAGGATTGGATACCTACAGGGTCCCAACAAAGAGTTTCAACATATGATGCTATGTCTCCCCTCCTTCCAGGCTTGGCCTGGCGCACTCAACCCACTTCAAGGCAGTTTTTTCATCCACAATCCAACACCCACCATTCTTTTGGAAGGTTTTTTTGCCCATCCGAACACCTACCATTCTCACTTGCCGCACCTAAAACCCTCACGCTTTCAGCGCCAACCAGGTTAGCCATTTCATATCGTAGTGTATAGTGATATATTAATAGTCGATGTGGGTCCACATTGAGACATTTAAGTATTGACAATATTGTCGCATGGTGCTAATAATTATTATTAATAGAGGGCGCCATCATGGAGAAAGAATCTAAAGGTGTCACTGATAATGTGCTTCAGACATCTGACTTTTTCAACCCCCGGGATAAGGGCCAGGTTAAATATGAAATGCTCAGGGCTCATTTATATGAGGGCCGTTTTGTCACCAGGGTTTGCAGAGAGTTTGGATATTCCCGGGAATCTTTTTATAAGGCCTTGGAATCTTTCCGCGAGGAGGGCCTTTCGGGACTTGCGCTTAAACGCACCGGCAAGAAGAAACCCGATAAAGTCACCCCGGAAATCATTGGTTACGTTATTTACCAAAAAGCTAAATTCGATCTTTCCGGTGCCGCTATTGCCAGGAAAATTGTGAATAAATTCGACCTCAAGCTTCATAAAAGAACCGTTGAAAGGATCTTACGCCATTATGGTCTCCTCGAACCATAAGGAGTTGCCTTGAGAAACCTGGCGCCATTTGCCTTTGGAAAATCTGCCAGGAAGATCAATCGTATTTGCATTAAAACCCATCATCGCCCTTTTCCAAAACCTGAGGAATTCTGGCTCTCCAGATACTCCTTCAAACGTCGCTATGTCAAAATCCATCCGAATGGGCGTATTGCCGGTGGCCTTTCCCGGTTTGTCACTTCCCTCATCGATTTTTCCTTTGTAAGGTCCATTGTCGCTCATAAATACGCTTTCAGGGGCAAGGCTTATGACCCTGTCAGCATTTTTCTCCTGGAGATGTTTCGATATTTTGAGAAGTTCGTTCATCTGAAAGATTTTGTCAAAGCGCTCCATGATAAAGAAAAAAGGAAGCATTATCGCCTATACGCCGGGATCAACAATATCCATATCCCATGCGAGCAACTCTATAACGATATATTCCATTTCCTCGTGGGAATCGTTGAACGTCTGGGGATGATCTCATACAAAATTCTGACCACCGACGGGACGCTTTTCCATACGAACGCCCGGTACAAAGGTTGTACATATTTCTGTGATGCGTGCAATTTCATTAAATTTAAGGGCGTCATTGAAAATGTTCGCCGGAGAATTTTAACCCGCCTCAAAAATCCTGAAAAGATCATTCCTGGAAAAGAGATTCGCATCAAACTGCCCTGCCCATCTGAAAAGTTTCCTGAGGACAAGGCACCACCCAAAGTTGAGCTTTTGTGCCTGTTCCTGAAAGAGGCGGATCCAGAACATCCCAGCATTTTCAACCGCATTTTTGAACTGGAAGACGAATTGAATGAGGCACACCTGGATCTCATGGTCAAAAGAGGTGTCATTACCAGGGCGGTAATGGGCGACAGCATTGCTTCTGATTCTTTCTTTTTCAAGTGCCCCAAATTACCCGCTGACATGAAAGCTCGTGTTGGCGTTCGAAGGGACCCGCAAAATCCCAACCGGAAGCAAAAGATTTTTGGGTTCAATGCGGTGATCGATACCTCGGTAGAGTTGGATCTGGGGCTGGAACTGCCCGTTGCCTGCAGCACCTTGGCGGGCAATGCTCACGAGGGCAAGCATTACATCATCAACCGGGAACAGATTCTTGAGCATCACGGCAAATCCTCAAAAATTGATTTGGCGGATGCCAAATATGATGAGCATGACAATTTTGCTTTCTCCAGGTCCCATGGTTCAATTCCCATTATTGACTACAATCCTCGAAGTGAAAATGTCTCTACCGCGGCATTAAAAGTAAGAGGGTATGACCGCAATGGCTGGCCATATGCGCCTTGTGGGGTTTTGACTCGTCCCAATGGTTTTGATTCGCATTCCAAAAGAGCCAGTTTCAGCTGCCGACGGCAGTGTGTGGATTCAAAAGATCCTTCAGTTCGAAAATGTGCCACTCGCTGTCCTCACTGGATCAATTATCACGGGTTTACGAAACATATGAGCACTCGTGAGTTTCCCAGGCTGATAACGGAAGTCATTCGGGGTACGGAACGTCATCAAAAGCTCAAGGCCCTTCGATCGGCGGCTGAGAGAACCAATGCTACGGCCAAAGAGGATTTTCCCATACTTTCAAAACCGAAAATACGCGGCCTGAAGCATGCCGGAATCCTTTCACAAATGGCTGTTATTGTTGTGTTGTTGAAGAGGGTCGCCTGTTTTATCGTCAAGGTCACGTTGTCATTAAGAAAAAATCATCAGGGAAACAAATCTCCACCAAAGTTCTTTGTCCCGGGGCCATTTGTACCAAAATTCATTCTCAACCTTGTTCAGAGGGAGTAGGCAATACTTCCACAATCAAACCGCCTCAAAAAACGTCCAAACAGGACAAAGGGTTCTGTTTTCCAAATTCTCGCCCGAGCAAAATCTGATCATTTTTCCTATCACGAAGCTCCCGATTTTCATCAATTTCCACTTGTCTCGCTACGAAATTTGCCGCCCGGGTTCTCAGCCGGCGGAAATTTTGCCCTTTTCGTCGCTCTCTTCAATTGGCTCCATCAGGGAAATGATATCGGTTTCCAGTTGACGGTTAACGGTTCCCGGTTGGCGTTGCGGTGGTTCTCATGCGGAGTGGCACTATTGGTGTTTTCAAGGCCCGGTGAAACAGAGGAAGCGAGTTTCACAGGGCATCCAGCATGTGAATCAGAACTTTTTAGGTAAACCTGCTTGTTTGAGAACGGCATTGGCCGTATGCCGGGACTTAATTGAATTATCAAGCACAAATCTGATGCCGTTTATCGGGCTAAACCAGATCTCATGATCGCCCTTTCCCTGACGCTCAAAAGAGCATCCTGCATCTCGCAGAATTTGTTTTAACCTGGCTGTGAAAGTGGCCATCAGCAATTCGTGCGCTGGGCGATCTCAAAGCGTCGAGTTAAAAGCTCGAAAGGCACCTCACTTTCCCCTTTAGCATTATTAGCATCAAGAAGTTCCGGAATCATGACTTTCAACTTTTCGATCAGGCCTTCCAAATTATCCCCTTCAGTCGCTAAACCCGGCACATCATCACTGGTAGCCACCCAGACACGTGCAGCTTCGTCCCACTCAGCATGGACAAACAGTGGTTTACCATACATATCTTCACCTCTTTTTTATAAGTCTTATTCCTTCGAATTAGTTCTACCAGACGATTCTTAATGGGGTTCGAAATTTCAATGATGCCTTACAGTAGGTTGCTTTGCACGGTTCGCCGAACAAATACCGTTTGGGAAGATGCCCCTTTTCTTTTAAGTGATCGTTTTGCCATTGATGGCCTCCTGACTAATATAAGTATAAAGGGGACGCTGTCACTATTACACTATATGGTGTCGACGTAACGCGCGCCTTCGGCCATGGGATTTTCTTTCGGTCGCTTCCGCATCAACTCGGTATGAGGTATGGGCTTCGAAATCGAAGATGTGATTACGTGTCCTGATGTTCATTGCGTTTGCTGCCTGGAGGTGGATAGTTCGTCGGTATGATGATTTCCCGTTTGGAGGAATCGACCGCTCTGTTTGCAATTTCCTGGACCTTCTGGTAGGCCTGATCCTGTCTTTGGGAAAGCGACTCGATCTGGGATTCCTGGGCTTTTACCATCCTTTCAAGGGTCTCAATTTTGCTTGCGAGCACATTTTTTTCGCCATCAAAGGTCGCCTTGAGAAGAGCCTCGTGTTTTTGAAAATCTGCTTTCAGGCGCTCTGTGGTTTCGCCCACAGCTGCTTTAACGGCATCATCCAGCTTCTTTTGAAAACCCTCAACCGCCTTTTCGAGGGTCGCGATTTCCTTTTCACGCTCAGACACGCTTTTCTCTCTGGCATGCAATAATGCCTCCTGTTCCGCCATACCCTTTTCAAAATCCAAACGCTTCTCCGCAATCTCCTTCTGAAGGACGTTCAATTCATCTTCCAAGGCGTTCGTTTTCTGTTCTTTTTCCCGGGCAAAACCATATTCGAACTCCTCCTTTTCCCGCTGTCGTTGTTTCTTGAGTGACTCCGTCTCCTCCTTGACATCCCGTGCATGAGCAGATTCTTCCTTTTGCCATACGGCGCGGGCCTCCCGGACTTCCTCATCAAAGTCTGCCTTCTGGGCCTCTATTTTCCCTTCAAAGTCTTTCTTTCGGACCTGCTGGGCTTCGATCAGAGCGGCCAAATCTGTTGCTGCGGTTTCTACACCATAAATGGTCTTGAGTTCTTTTTGTTTCTCTTCCACGGCCAGACTGATTTTCCTGTAGGTGCCGATTTCTTCTTCCAGCCGCTCGGCAAGCGTTGACAACTCCCGGCCGACCGCGGAGCGTAACTCATGGATTCGCTGGACCGGGTCCTGGGAGGCCTGCGCTTCGGCAGCGGCCAGAGCAGCCTTCTTCTCCAGTTCTTTCCTACTTTTTTCCGCGTCCAGGAGCTCCCCTTCCCGAGTTTTGAGCACGCCTTTGATGGCTTCGTAGGCCTCGATCATCTCCTTTTTGGTGTTGGTCATGGATATCTGGGGTGTTTGGGCTTTTTCGTTCATTTTTGTCTCCTGCCTGAAAAATCTCTTAAGCCTTTGGAGTCATAGGACGCCTTCGGCGCGATTGCCGGCCGCGCCGGGATCAGTATTCCTGATTCGAGATCAGCGCCTGGGCTCGTGTTTGAAGATCGAGGATCCGGTGTCATTAATACCTGCGTCGATAGATTTGTCGGCGATGGCCGATAGTCAAGATCAACACAACCACCTGTTCATCTTGAATGTCGGCGAGAACTCTGAAATCCCCAATCCGATATCGCCAGAATCGAGCCATGTCGCCCTTTAAAGGCCCTCCAAAATGCCGTGGGTTCTTGCATCCCTCAATTCGATCATTTAGCCAATCCAGAATACGTTTTTGGACCTGGCGGTCCATTTTTTGCAACTGCCGTTCAGCGACGTCACTGATCTCAACTGTCCAAGCCAAGTTCTTTTCTCAATTGTTTCAAACTCTTAGTGCTTTTCATCTGAGATACGGCCTGCTTTGCCAGGGCTAAATCTTCGTTGTCCTCCAAATATTGAAGGATCGCCTCACGGACCACCGCGCTACGGTTGCTGCCTCGAACTTTGGCCAACATATCCAATTCCTGCTCAATCTCTTTGTCCAACCTTATGGCCAACATCGTAAACCTCCTTAACCGGAATCGTAATACAATGTATAACGATATCCAAAACATGTCAACAGGCATTACGGGAACGGAAAGCCCTCAAAATTTCCTCAATATTCAAAAATCAACAATTAAGGCTCCCTACGATCAATTTCAAAGTTATCAAAGTCACAATCGTAGCTATAAAGGATATTCTGTTTATCTTCTTCCAAGCAGGCAAGCAGATAACAGTCTACAATGTCCAATTTATTATCATGCCAGAGTATTAGCGTTCGGCGAACAATTCTTTTGTCCCTAACAATAATCCCTTTATATTCCAGGAGGTCCAGCATTCCGCTGGCGATGTCTTGTATGGGGACAGAGTAAAAGCTTTTTAAAACAGACACTACCTGGAACAAAACAATCAATTTCAACTCAACTCGTAAATCTCCACGCTCCAGAGATTCAAAAAAGGTATATACCCCTCGAAACTTTTCTGTTTCGTCGGAGGTCAAAAACCGGATTAGAACATTGGTATCCAATAAGGCTATCATTTTCCCCAATCCCGGACAAAGCCTGCTTCCGTTGCCCCGTTAATATCTACTTCTTCAAGTTCCGGCTTTCCTCTTGCGTATTTTCCAAACATTCCGAATAAGGAGTCAGTCAGTGACTTCTTCCTTTCCTCTTTTGACACAGGCTTTAGGAAAATGCCATCGGCTTTCGAAATGACATCGACACGATCTCCAATCTCAATACGATACTTTTTTCTTAATGCAACAGGAATGACAATTTGTCCTTTAGGAAAGACTTTCATCTTTGCAGACTCTTTTGAAGTTGCCGCCATGATTTCCTCCTCATACAAATGGTGAGACCTTTGCAAAACGCCCCCTTTTGCCCAATCTCGGCGTCAGGCTCGAATTTCAATCCTCGAAATATTTAATATATTCCTGTGGTTGAAATTTTCGCCTTCCTTGACCTTGAACAAAATTGAACATTTTTCAAAGGTCTCATGGTTATACTCTATAATCACAGAAGTATAACCATTTGTCAAACGAATCCGCCTCAAAACTCCCAATTTTGGAACACAAGATACAGCTCCGCCCTTTGAGTTACAGGCGGCGTTTGAAAATAAAGGTGTTTTCAGAAAGCCCTGTTGATGACTTGTTCGGAACTGCAATAAAAAATGACTAAGTTTTTAGTCATGAACCAGGTTATGAAAAAGCAGGATCGGCGCCAAAAGACGGATCCCAGTGACCATGTCACTCGCCATTATTCAACAACATATTGAAATAATCAATTTAAAATAAACGAAAAAAGGGTTTGTGAACCTGTTTTTGGCAGGATTAAAAGAAAGGAAGTGACGAATCTAAGCAATATATGCCGTCACTTTTTGCTCACAATGATCAATGGGATTGTCAAACGGAAAATTTACGCCTCGTCATAACACTGCTTTGCCATGTTCCAAAACTTCCCTGATGGTTGAAGCCAGATCTTCCAACAAAATCGGTTTTTTCAAAAACGCGCTGATACCACTCCGTTTAATCTCCTCGGCATCGACCAGGTCTCCTAATCCTGTGTAGATGATGATGGGCAACTCCGGACGAATTTCCAATATTTCTTTTGACAAAGTAAGGCCTGTCATGTGTGGCATGGTCATGTCCGTATAGACCAAATCGAACTCGTATGGATGTTCTCGAAATATCTCCAGTGCCTCAACGGGGTCCATCACGGCCGTCACCTGATAACCCAGCCGTTCCAGAAGTTCTTTCTCTACGGTGAGCAGGTTTTCCCGGTCGTCTACGAGCAGTATGCGCTCATCACCGCCCATCAAGGAAGCGGCTCTTTCTGTCTCCGTAATCACTTCACCCTCTGCAACCGGAAAAAGCATTTTGAAGACGGCTCCCTTTCCCGGCTCAGATTCAACCCAGATGACACCACCGTGAGATTCCACGATACCGTGGACGACGGCGAGACCCATCCCGGAGCCTTTACCCTCCGGTTTCGTCGTAAAATAAGGATCAAACAAACGGGAAAGAACATATGAAGGCATCCCTGAACCCGTGTCTCTGAACTTCATTTTGACGTATCGGCCCTCAAAGGGAACCCGAAAACGATCTTTGTGGTGTTCATCGATAGTGACATTCTTAAGGGTAAGTTCAAGAATTCCCGTCCTGTTATCCATGGCATAGGCGGCGTTGCTCCCCAAATTCATCATTACCTGACTGATTTGTGTGGGATCGGCCATGACGAGATCAGTCTCTTCTATATGATCGATGATTTCAATGGTCGCTGGAATGCTCGATCTCAAAAACTTGACAGACTCTTTGACAACGGGCGTCAAACTCAAAGGGCTTCGAGACTGTTCCCCCTGGCGGCAAAAAGTGAGTATTTGTTTTATCATATCGCGAGCAAGCAGGATCGCTTTGGTCATTTCATCAATGTTGTTACGTACACGGCTGCCTTCGGGAACATCGTCCATCACAAGCTGAACGTTTCCAAGAAGCACAGCCAGTATGTTATTAAAATCATGTGCAATTCCCGCAGACAGGGTGCCAAGGGCCTCCAGCTTCTGAGTCCTTTTTCGGAGTTGATCCGCCTTTTCCCTTTCGATTCTAAGAGCTCTCTGACGAGTAATATCCTGACCCACCGCCTGGTATTCGAAAAACGAGTCCTCCCGGGTACCAAGTCTCAGAACAATCCAGTGTACCCATCGAACGGATCCGTCGGACAGATCATACCTTGTATCGAAAGATGGGGAATTGGAATTGAGCAATGCGAATTTAATTTTTTTCTCCAAGGAATCAGCTTCTTCGTTCGTCGAATTCCATTCATAGAAGCTTCGGCCCATAAGATTTTCGACAGGGATGCCCAGGTAATCCGCCGTGGCCTGGTTCACAAAGGTAATGGTACCATCCGGCATAAACCGACAAACCATATCCGGAGAGCCTTTTACAATACCGCGATAACGCGCTTTACTCTCTATCAATTTGCGGGCCCGTTCAGCAACTTCGAATTCAGGCCTTTGGCGGTGATGCTCACGTTCCTCCAAAGCGGCCTCTAGCTTCTTTGATTTCGTGACATCAATCATCAGACCGATTACTTGAGAGTTATTTCCTCTCTCAAAAGAGCTTGTGTCGGAAAAGCTCGAAACCGCCCGCACCCATCGGCGCTCCCCTTTTTGGGGATGCCAGATTCTGAAGGTTTCGTCAAAGGTACCAGTCTCAAAGGCTTTGGCGTTTCCCTCCTCGACTTCCTTCCTATCATCGGAAAGAATGTTCTCGAACCACGCCGCAAAAGACATGGTGTTTTCGATCCCCAGGATATTCTTGATGGAAGGGCTGACATATTTCACTTTAAAGTTCAAAAAACAGCTCTCATCGTAACTGAGATGATAGATAGCAAAATTGGAAGCGCTCTCCACCAGGGTTTTGACAATCTGATCGCTGCTTGCCAAATGCCGGTCCACATTTTCAGGGGTCATAAGACATCTCCTCTGAATTTCACCTCGAGAAACCTTGAGGCAGTCCTCATGTACCACCAGTTACACATTGAACAATCATTGTCTAACTGTTAAAACTTTGTCTATCACAGGCAATAATGGAAAGCAAATTTATTGCTTTATTGACACAATATCGCTGATAATCCGGGTAGGAAGTAGCCTAAACGGCCACCCCCTCCCGACAGAACGGCTCGCACCGGCCAGGCGCACGCAATTCTAATTATGGACGCTGATTGAGTAAAAAATCCGTGTGAGTGTCGTCGCGATTTTTCACGGCTGGAAGCCGCTCACACAGGTGAATTCCGGGGACCATAATTTCTGAGACCTTGGCATGCCTGGATTCCAAGCGGATAAATCCAGAGTTTTTGACAAAGTTGTTGTTTGGGGTCAAATAATGGTCTACCCTGCCATTTTTTTCTTATAATTATGACAGCAAACTGTTATTTATTTCTCTATGGAACAGCCGTCTTACACCATCGACGATCTCTGTAAACTGACCGGTTATTCGCGGAGAACTATAAGATATTATGTTTCAGAAGGGCTTCTGGAACCGCCAGCGGGCAGAGGCAGAGGCGGGTTTTATTATGACAGTCATTTGAAACGTCTTCTGCAAATCAGGGCCTTGAAAGATAGGGGGGTTCGGATTTCGGAAATCCAGAAAATAGAACCCGAGGTGCAGGCCTCAGTGGAACCGGCGCCGACCCGCGAGACTTGGCTACGACTTCCCATCTGTTCCGGTATCGAATTGCATGTGCGGGAAGATCTGGAGGCGGGAAAACGAAAAGCGGTTGAAGCCCTTTTACGCATTGGCAAATCCCTTTTTGAAGGAGAAAGAGAAAAGAAATGAATTCTATGGGCAGCGGGCTGTTTTCTCAGGAAGGTTCCCCCATTCCTTTGGCGGGGGTACGGGTTACAGGTTCGATTGCCGGACAGGGAGCCCGGATCACCGTGTCCCAGCGTTTCAGGAACGAGGAAAAACATGCGGTCGAGGCCGTCTACAAGTTCCCTCTCCCCGAAGGGGCCGCTGTGTGTGGTTTTTCCGTCGAAAAAGAAGGCACACGAATTTCAGGGCAGGTGGAAGAGCGGGACAAGGCCTTCGAGTTTTATGATGATGCGCTTCAGGAAGGTAAGGGCGGCTATCTTCTGGATGAGGAACGGCCCAATATCTTCACGCTCTCTGCCGGAAATCTGAATGCAGGTACAGAGGCGGTGATCAATATTGAATATGTCACACTAATCGACGGCGATGAGCATACCCTCCGCTTCCTTCTTCCTACCACCATCACCCCGCGCTACATCCCCGACCACCAAGCGGAGGATGAAGATATCCCTTTGGATCATCGCATCCATCCCCCTTACGCCCGGAGCGTTCCCTACGGCATGGAAATGCATCTCACCCTCGCTGCCGCCGATAAATTTTCAGCCATCGAATCGCCGAGCCATCCTATCCGCATCGAACAACTCTCAGGGCGGCAAACGGTCATCTCTTTTTCCCAGGAATCCGTTCTAATGGACCGGGACTTCATCCTGACATTGACTTTCAGCGAGCCCGGTGTCAGCCAGGTTTTTCTGTGTAGGAACAACGGCGCTACCTACGTGCAGATGGATTTCTATATGGAGCATGAAGAGCAGAATAAGTCAGGGAATGAAGACCTTTTGTTTGTGGTGGACTGCTCAGGTTCCATGCAGGGGGATTCCATTTATGAGGCCCGCCAGGCCCTCGATGTGTGCCTCAAAGCCCTGGAGGAGGGAAGGCGGTTTAACATCATTCGGTTCGGTTCCCGTTTTGAGAGCCTTTTTTCCGAACCCCGAGCTTATTCCGAAAAAACCCTGGAAAGAGCTCTTTCATGGTCCCGAAACATGCAGGCGGATCTGGGAGGCACAGAGATACTTCAACCCTTGCAGCATATATATAAGGTGCAAGGGGATTCCGATAGCCGGTACGGCTCCATCCTGCTTCTCACGGACGGAGCTGTGGGCAACGAAGATGACATTTTCTACCTGGTCCGCAACCGTTCCGGCCCGCGCGTATTTCCGGTGGGTATCGGGGCTGGATGCAACGAGGCGTTCATCAAGGGACTGGCCAGGGCCGGAAAAGGCGATTCCGCGTTCATTTATCCCGGAGAGCGCCTGGGGCCAAAGATCCTTTCTCTTTTCGGTAGGATGTCCGAACATGGCATTGAACCTGCCATCAACTGGGGCCATAAACAGGCGGATCAAACCCCGGCTGACCCCGTAATCTACACCCGTACCCGAACCAGCCTGTTTGCCCGCTTTGAGGGGGAGCACAGCCCCGCGAATGAGATAGAAGTGACGGCCGATGTTCAGGGCCATACCCGAAAGTGGGCAGTCCCGGTTCTGACTGTAAAGGAAGACCATCCCGGCATCCCCCTTTTATGGGCCAGAGAGAAAATCCGGGAACTGGAAGATGCCGAAACCTGTCCCGAGCAGAAAGGCTCCCGGCAAGAGGATCGCAAACGCGTCGCCTTGAGCCGGGAAATTACCGCCCTCTCCAAAAACTTTTGCGTCCTTTCCCGTCACACCAGTTTCGTGGCCGTTGAAGAAAGGGAGGAAAAAGACCTCACAACCGGCGAGGTACGCCTTCGCAAGATCCCTGTTCCAGTCACCATGGGCTGGCACGGTCTGCCGGGGCTGCGTCAGGAACAGATAGATCATACGCCAATGGAGGGGACAATGCGGTTCTCCATTGTAACAGAATCGGAGTCGCGGTATTTGGGAAGGCCTTCCATCAATGCTCCTACATTTCTTAGGATGGCTTCAGCCGAACCTCCCAGCCCCTTCGACTCTGATTACAGTTTGGTGATGGCCATTCTGGGCCAACAGAAAGCAAAGGGAGGGTTTTCTGAGGATAAGACGCTTGCTGAGGAATTGGGCCTTGATCTTCAGCAAATCGTTTCCGGAAGCAGAGAGATAATGCCTTACTCCGAAAACGAGAGCCTCAGTCTCCTCTGGAGCGCCGTGCTTCTTCACGTTCTGGAGCATCGCTTTCCGACGCATCGAAAGAGCTGGGAAAAGACCGTCAAGAAGACACGGAAATGGGTCGAGAAAAAAATCAGGAAGCAGAAACCCACGATCCATGGCGAACCCCTGATGTCCTGGGCCGCCCGTTACGTTGCAACTCGAAGGCTGCCGGATTAAGCAAGCGGTACCGGCCACACTTTGCGAGTCTGCCGCCTCTACGACGTGTCCGTGCTGGATCAATATACCTGGCTTCAGTGGAACTTACGTTTTTTCTGAAAAAGTTCCGAGGTTTGACCGGATCTGACAAATGCCCATGTTGGACGAAGCCGCTACGCGGCAGACAATTCCAGCGATTTTTTTCTCCCAGATTAACCTGCTGTAATCTCCTCCAACTTTGTAATAAAAAGAAATCATCAAGGAAGGCGCATTTGCCTTTCATTTCAATCATTACAAGGAGGAGATTACAATGGATACCACCATGCCAAAAAATTCGCAATTCAACAAGTATTACCGGAAGCACCAGAAATACCTGAAACTCAATGGATTACGGCCAAAAACCATTGAGGCGTACTCAAGGGCGATCAGGCGAATCGGAAACTATTTCGATTGCAGGATCGTCAATCTTACATCCGACCAGTTGCTTGACTATTTTAATGAGCTTCTGGAATGCCATTCCTGGAGTACGGTCAAACTCGATCTGTATGGTCTGAAGTTCTTTTACGCCAGGGTACTGAACAAAACCTGGGAAGACATCCCCTTAATCAAACCGCCAAGAACATCCAGGATCCCGGATATTCTATCCATTGAGCAGCTCAACCGGCTGTTCGCCGAAACCAACAAGTTGAGCTACAAAGTCTTTTTCTTTACCACCTACAGCATGGGGCTGCGCCTTGGCGAAGGAATCAGGCTGACTGTCGGTGATATCGACTCCGTCAATATGCGAGTTCATATTCGCGACGTCAAGGGCAACAAAGACCGGCTGGTGCCGCTGCCTGAAAATACTCTGCGCGTGCTGAGAAATTTCTGGCAGGTTCACAAACATCCCCATTTCCTTTTTCCAAGCCGGAAAAGAGGTCTGAATAATGCCCACCTGGTTCAGCAGCCACTGGACAGAGGCGGCATCCAGACCGCCATGAAAGCCGTTGTCAGACAACTCGGCATAAAAAAAAATTTCATGCCATTCCCTGCGGCACAGCTATGCAACGCATATGCTGGAAGCAGGCGTTGATCTCATTGAATTACAACAGATCCTGGGCCATGTCAGTGTCCTGACCACCACCAGATACACCCATCTGACTTCCAATACCGGAAACAATGCCAGCCAGGCCGTCAATACGCTGGCCAACACCTTTGATATAACATGGGGAGGGGTCAAATGATTCTGCTCTCCTCGATTATCAATGAATTCAGGGACCGCTTTTTGGACCGATACGAGAATTCCGTCCTGCCAAGCCATACAAAGGCTCTGCAGACCATGGCACAATGCAGACAAGAATATGGCCCGCACATGCTGGCGAAATGTACGGATCACAACTGCGGAAAACAGGTCTATATTCCACATTCCTGTGGCCACAGGAACTGTCCCCATTGCCAGAACCATGAAAACCGGCAGTGGATCGAGAATCAGTTGAGCAAGCGCTTACCGGCTCAATACTATCTGATCACCTTCACCCTCCCCAAACAGCTCAGGGATCTTGCCTGGAAAAATCAGGCAACAATCTATTCCCTCATGTTTGCCTGCGTCCAGGATCTCCTGAAAACATTTACCCAAAAAGACAAAAAACTCGGTGGAGCAGCCGGCTTTACCACCATACTCCATACCCATTCAAGAGCACTCGACTATCATCCCCACATTCATGTTGTCATGCCGGGGGCAAGCATCAATACAAAAACAGCATTATGGCGGGTCAAATCTTCCGGGTATCTTTTCAGCCACAAGGCTCTGGCGCAAGTCTTCAGAGCAAAGATCCTCCAGGCCATTGTTGACCACGGGCTGAGCGTGCCAGAAGATTGCCCGAAACAGTGGGTCGTTGACTGCAAAGACGTCGGCAACGGCGACAAGGCAATCATTTATCTTGGCAGATATCTCTACCGGGGCGTCATCCGGGAACAGGATATTCTGCAATGCGAAAACGGCATGGTCACCTTCAGGTATCTCCATGCCAAAACCGGGCAATACAGAAGCAGGACCGTCACCGGGGAATATTTCCTCTATCTGCTCATGCTCCATGTGCTGCCCAAGGGCTTTCGAAGGGCCAGGTGTTACGGTTTTCTCCATCCATGCAGCAAAAAGCTCATCTGTTTTTTGCAGATGGTGCTCCGGGTTAATCCGCTCAATATGTTTGCCAAGAAATTGAAAGAACGGCCAACAATTACCTGCCCGGTATGCGGAGCGGCCATGAAAATTGTCCTGACAAAAATAGCAAAACCGCCGGCGAAGCAGGTCCACCTGCCTTACATGAGCGAACACGGAGAAATCGTTATGTAACCCAGAGCCAACATCACCGGTTTATGAAAAAGCCCGGTTTCCCCGGTAATGGACACCTATGCGCAAAAAAACTGCATATTCCGCTTCTGAAAGCCTTGTTCTTCAGGCAAATCTATTTCAAAGAGCATATGGGCAGAAGCAGAAAATCCCTGTCTCACTTCTGTCCTGATCAAGCTGCCTCTTTCAAAAAAGCTGTTTTCTATATATAGTAACCGGGCTTGTCCAACAAACGGTTCAGATTGTGGTTCGCTCCGCTCTCACAATCTAACCTTATTCGTTATGCTGTTATCATTTTTTGGCGGAGGAGTCTTATGCGGAATACATCAGAATCAGAGCTATTGCTCTGGGATAACTGACCAAAATGGAAAGTTTAGTTGGACGAAGCCGCTACGCGGCAGACAATTCCAGCGATTTTTTTCTCCCAGATTAACCTGCTGTAATCTCCTCCAACTTTGTAATAAAAAGAAATCATCAAGGAAGGCGCATTTGCCTTTCATTTCAATCATTACAAGGAGGAGATTACAATGGATACCACCATGCCAAAAAATTCGCAATTCAACAAGTATTACCGGAAGCACCAGAAATACCTGAAACTCAATGGATTACGGCCAAAAACCATTGAGGCGTACTCAAGGGCGATCAGGCGAATCGGAAACTATTTCGATTGCAGGATCGTCAATCTTACATCCGACCAGTTGCTTGACTATTTTAATGAGCTTCTGGAATGCCATTCCTGGAGTACGGTCAAGCTCGATCTGTATGGTCTGAAGTTCTTTTACGCCAGGGTACTGGACAAAACCTGGGAAGACATCCCCTTAATCAAACCGCCAAGAACATCCAGGATCCCGGATATTCTATCCATTGAGCAGCTCAACCGGCTGTTCGCCGAAACCAACAAGTTGAGCTACAAAGTCTTTTTCTTTACCACCTACAGCATGGGGCTGCGCCTTGGCGAAGGAATCAGGCTGACTGTCGGTGATATCGACTCCGTCAATATGCGAGTTCATATTCGCGACGCCAAGGGCAACAAAGACCGGCTGGTGCCGCTGCCTGAAAATACTCTGCGCGTGCTGAGAAATTTCTGGCAGGTTCACAAACATCCCCATTTCCTTTTTCCAAGCCGGAAAAGAGGTCTGAATAATGCCCACCTGGTTCAGCAGCCACTGGACAGAGGCGGCATCCAGACCGCCATGAAAGCCGTTGTCAGACAACTCGGCATAAAAAAAAATTTCATGCCATTCCCTGCGGCACAGCTATGCAACGCATATGCTGGAAGCAGGCGTTGATCTCATTGAATTACAACAGATCCTGGGCCATGTCAGTGTCCTGACCACCACCAGATACACCCATCTGACTTCCAATACCGGAAACAATGCCAGCCAGGCCGTCAATACGCTGGCCAACACCTTTGATATAACATGGGGAGGGGTCAAATGATTCTGCTCTCCTCGATTATCAATGAATTCAGGGACCGCTTTTTGGACCGATACGAGAATTCCGTCCTGCCAAGCCATACAAAGGCTCTGCAGACCATGGCACAATGCAGACAAGAATATGGCCCGCACATGCTGGCGAAATGTACGGATCACAACTGCGGAAAACAGGTCTATATTCCACATTCCTGTGGCCACAGGAACTGTCCCCATTGCCAGAACCATGAAAACCGGCAGTGGATCGAGAATCAGTTGAGCAAGCGCTTACCGGCTCAATACTATCTGATCACCTTCACCCTCCCCAAACAGCTCAGGGATCTTGCCTGGAAAAATCAGGCAACAATCTATTCCCTCATGTTTGCCTGCGTCCAGGATCTCCTGAAAACATTTACCCAAAAAGACAAAAAACTCGGTGGAGCAGCCGGCTTTACCACCATACTCCATACCCATTCAAGAGCACTCGACTATCATCCTCACATTCATGTTGTCATGCCGGGGGCAAGCATCAATACAAAAACAGCATTATGGCGGGTCAAATCTTCCGGGTATCTTTTCAGCCACAAGGCTCTGGCGCAAGTCTTCAGAGCAAAGATCCTCCAGGCCATTGTTGACCACGGGCTGAGCGTGCCAGAAGATTGCCCGAAACAGTGGGTCGTTGACTGCAAAGACGTCGGCAACGGCGACAAGGCAATCATTTATCTTGGCAGATATCTCTACCGGGGCGTCATCCGGGAACAGGATATTCTGCAATGCGAAAACGGCATGGTCACCTTCAGGTATCTCCATGCCAAAACCGGGCAATACAGAAGCAGGACCGTCACCGGGGAATATTTCCTCTATCTGCTCATGCTCCATGTGCTGCCCAAGGGCTTTCGAAGGGCCAGGTGTTACGGTTTTCTCCATCCATGCAGCAAAAAGCTCATCTGTTTTTTGCAGATGGTGCTCCGGGTTAATCCGCTCAATATGTTTGCCAAGAAATTGAAAGAACGGCCAACAATTACCTGCCCGGTATGCGGAGCGGCCATGAAAATTGTCCTGACAAAAATAGCAAAACCGCCGGCGAAGCAGGTCCACCTGCCTTACATGAGCGAACACGGAGAAATCGTTATGTAACCCAGAGCCAACATCACCGGTTTATGAAAAAGCCCGGTTTCCCCGGTAATGGACACCTATGCGCAAAAAAACTGCATATTCCGCTTCTGAAAGCCTTGTTCTTCAGGCAAATCTATTTCAAAGAGCATATGGGCAGAAGCAGAAAATCCCTGTCTCACTTCTGTCCTGATCAAGCTGCCTCTTTCAAAAAAGCTGTTTTCTATATATAGTAACCGGGCTTGTCCAACAAACGGTTCAGATTGTGGTTCGCTCCGCTCTCACAATCTAACCTTATTCGTTATATTGACATGTCAGTGAATGTGCTCTATTTCTAGGAATGCGTTCTTGGCCTCACAATGTAAAAGACCTTGGATTGAAACAGTAACTGTGGCCTTTTTTCAGTTCAAAAGACAAGAATGATGGGTTTCTGATGGAGAGAGCTTATGCCCGAAACTGAACTGCCAGCTCATTCAGAAAATAACCTGGGCCTTTGCCATCGTCTTTCAGACCATCACATATGGCGCGGCAAGTTGGGGTTACAGAAGACCGAAACTCTAGCGGGAGATTACAATGAGCAAGTATAGAGTTGAAATGGAAATCGCTGGGCCATTTGCAATGTGGTCCCGACCGGATACGGGGGCAACTCCTACGAGTTATCCTGTGCCAACATGGTCAGCCGTAAAGGGAATCTTTGAATCAATAGTATTTTTTAGAGATGGGAGAGCATGGTTCCGGCCAGTGAAAGTAGAGATTTGCAAGCCGAGGGGTGCAGTTTGCGGGGAAGTCACTTTCCAACGATACACAAACAATTACCGTGGCCCTTTGAGGGCTTCAGGCAAATCAAATTTCCAGTTCAATTCACTAATTCTATCGGATGTCTGCTATCGTTTGTATGGGATTGTGGAAAACGGAAGCGGCAATGAACTGAAAAACGGTGATAATCCCTGCCACGCTTTGCAGGCAATGTTTCAGCGGCGGACCAAGAAAGGGCAATGCTATAAAACGCCTTCTTTGGGGTGGAATGAGTTTGTCCCGAGTTACTGGGGAGAATTTCGTAGCAGTACAGAAGTCGATAAGGATATTACGATTAACATGGTATCCGTGTTGAAAAGAACTTTTGAGAGCCCAGTTGCTGGTCAGTATAACCCTGAGTTTGTACAAAAAGAAAATGCAGTCATTAGACAGGGGGTTTTCTGTTATGATTAATGAACTGAAAATTATTTCAGATAGCCTTGATGCTATTGGAGAGGGTGCGGAGAATATACATCGTGATATTTTTGTTCCTGGCGGAACAGAGGCTTTACACGTTTTCTTGGGGGCACAAGGCACGATAGAATCAATTGAATATATGGATGCTGTTAGGCTTGGCAATACCTGGGGGCTAAAAACAAGTAATCAAGATTTATTTCCTTCAATAAAACTTACAAGGCCACTTGTAAGTAGAGGTAACGAATTTTATTCTTCATATTATGCTTATATCAATTATAAAAAAAATGATCCAACTAAAAAAGAAAAATTTCTAGAACAGTGTGAGATTGAAGGCGTTAATGATCATTATTTCTTGAATAAGAATGAAAATGAGCGATATCTGTTCTTAATTTCTAGATTTAAAGAAAATATTGAAAATGAATTTTCAGAATGGCCTAAGAAATCATATAGAGAAAGTATTATTAATCGATTAGATATTCTTAAAAACAGTAATTATAGTGAAGTAAAAATTGTTGCAGAACTATATAGGCGTTATGCTGAATTTGAAAAGAGCGGTGTTGATTTTCTTCTTGAATTAAAAGGAAAAGTTTGCGATGCCATAAACAATTATACAATTCCTCAAAAATTACTTTTAAATATTCTGTTTGGTCAAACAAAAGCAGATAAGAAAGGACATATATCAGACCGTTCTATTTTATTTCTTGATTATAAACCAAGCAGAGATATTGACGAATTTGTGTTTACAGAAAAACGAAAATTATCAATATCGGATTTTTTAAACAGTCTTTCATCAAACACTTCATCGGATGGTATTTCTGCGCTGACAGGAGATCGTGTATCTCTTGTTAAAGACAAATTTCCAGAGAAGAATTTAGGGAAAGGAAAAAGCGTTAGCAAGATTGGCATTTTCTCTAAGTTTGATGACAAAGGTAATCAATTGACTGTTCAAAGGTATAGGAAGGCTGGAACTGCTTCTTATTCTTTGGGGATTGATGAATCTAACCAGCTTGCAGAAACTATATTCAAAGTTACAAGTGATGAATATAAGAATAAAATGTGGGCATCTATACCTTCAGAAGGCAGAAGCCAAGATCTGCTTGTGTCTTTTTGTACTCCTATGATTGCTGGTGAATATATTGAAGATATCGATGACTATTTGGATGTTGCAGAAGGGGTTATCAACGCTTACTCAGGAGGGGATACAGAAATAGATACCTCCGTGCACTTTGCTGTGTGGCGCAAAATAAATGATGGCAATCAAAAGGTGATCTATTCTGCGACTTCTTCCTTGAAAAAATTGCAACATTCCGCCAATGAGTGGGCAATGGCCTGTAAGAATGTTCCTGATTTCAAACTCCTTGCGAAGATAAGAAGGAAGAACAAAGCATTAAGTCCGTTGCCTATCGCTCCTATTGAGATAATTCATCTTACCAAGAATAAATATATTCGGAATGGGTTATCGTCTATCCCTGTGGTTTCACTGAGCTTTGCTGATACAATGTTTCTTTTTATGTCACAATCAAGTGGTGTTAAGCAACTGGCATTGAGAGCTATTAGTAAACTCGCCAATCAGGTAGAACCCTTGTTTGAATACTGTGCATTAAGCAAAAATCAGTGGCAGATGGAAAAGAAAAATCGGCGTGTAGAAACAAAAACAGATAAAAACAGTGTGGCGCTAAAAACAGCAACTTTGCTTGGGATATTGCTGTTTAAGGCCGGCCGAAGGAAGGAGGACTTCATGAGCAGTTTTGCTTATCAGTTAGGGCAATTGTGTTCCGCGATGGATGAATTGCACATCGGTTATTGCCAGAGTGTTAGAGGAGGCGATATTCCCAACGCTCTCATCGGAAATACGGCTTATCAAGTAGCATTACAAAGCCCTTTGAAATCCCTGGCATTGTTGGCGACACGAATAAAGCCGTATGAAGCCTGGGCAAAAAAGACCAGAGCAAAGAATAGGGCCGATAATATAAAAATCGAGAACAAAGTTATTCTAGCGGGCTTGGGTGCGTCAGTCTGGCTGGAAAAGCAGTGTTCAATTATCGCGGAGCATTTCTCTGCTAGCTCACCGCTTGTTAATGAAACATACAAGGCTGAGGTTATGCTTGGATATTTGGCCGGACGACCTTTTAACGAAAAAAATGTGAATTCAGATAAGGAAGGAGTTGAACAATGAGTGAAGAACTTAAACGACAGGTCGGACTTCTGGTACTTGATGTAACAATGTCAAACCCCAACGGTGATCCGGATATGGAGTCGGAACCGAGAACACGGGAACTTGATGGTTTGGGCATGATTTCGCCTGTTTCTCTCAAGAGAAAGTTTCGTGATTTAGTGAGTGAAGATTCTCGTGATTTAGTGAGTGAAGGTTCTGAGGTGTTCTCTACAGTGTTCTCCGCTGCGAAAGAAAAACTGGGACTTGGAAATAAAACGGGAAATGAATTCAGAATTCTCGAAGAGCGCGGCCGTAACAGAGATGAAATAAAGGAAATGGATAAAGAAACATTTAAAAGGAGTTTCTGGGATGCGCGTCTTTTTGGTAACACTTTTCTTGAGTCACTAAAAGATCGTGAGTTGAATGACGATCAGAAAAAAAAGAAAAAGGAAGGTGGATATAATCATTTGATTAATACGGGTGCTTTGCAGGTCGGAGTTGGGCTATCTATTGCCCCTATTGAGGTTGTGCGAATGACCAATACGAATAAAGCGGGTGTTCAGGAAGATAAAGACCGGGGAATGGCGCCGCTTGCCTTCAGAGTGGTTCAGCACGGAATCTATTGTATCCCTATTTACTTCAATCCAAGCATCGCTCGTAAAACAGGAGCAAGACAGGAAGATGTTGAACTTCTGAAATTCATGATGCCTTATGTCTATCAGCATACAGCCTCGGCAATCAGACCTCAAATTTCGGTTCTTCATGCGTGGTTCGCGGAACATAAGAATTCTCTTGGTTCTTGTCCTGAACATCTTTTTATTGATGCCTTGACTCCAAAATTAAGAGATGGCATTGCAAAGCCCTCTTCAATGAAGGATTACAGGATTCCAACCCGTGAGGATTTGGGAAGTTTGAAAGATCGATTCAATTCCGTTGTTGATCTAATGGATAGGGTGGGGGAATAATGGACTGTATCGCGCACTCTGCTCCTAAAAAGCATCCAGGCAGAAAACCGCATCTCTATTCCGACCATATTTCCGAGGCCTTGCAGTATGGACTCTCTCAGTTGGACCACCTTCTGTCTTTTTCCAATTTTTCCTCACAAGAGAAAGAGCGGATAAGAGATAGCGTGGTGGCGGCGATCATGTTGCATGATATGGGAAAGCTGGATGAATTGAATCAGGAGATTTTGAAAGGGGAAAAGAGTGGGCGGCTCCCTGTAGACCATATCGAAGCCGGTGTTGCTATCGCAGCTTCAATTCAGAATGAGCTGATGGGATGGCTTATTCGGGGGCATCACGCCCCCGGACTGCCAAGCAAAAAGAATGAGAAGTTTTTCATTAAACAGCTTAATACGGAGACCGGATGCAAATTTCTACCTACTTCGTTACGCGGGAGAAGATATAAAAGATCAAAAGCAGATGCAAAAACAAAAGAAGACTATCAAAGCCATTTTCAGGCTGTAGAAAGGACTGAAGGGAACCTGCCTGATTATAAAAAGTTACAGGAAGGAAGTTGCGGCGGGTGGCCTGAAATTTCAATGCAATTGCCTCAAAGTGGACTCACGACTCGTCTGTTGCTCTCCTGTTTGGTAAATGCAGATCACGAAAGTGCAGCAACCTACACAAACAACTCAGAAATGCCTGTCTTCGAACCTGCAACCACACGATGGGAAGAGCGTCTTGCGGCTTTATCTCGCTATGTGAAAGAACTCCCAAGAGATCCTCAGAATAAACGACATAATCTGCGTGATTTGTTCTATAAGCATTGCCGGGAAGGTGAACTCTTTTCTTCCAAAATTATGATGTGCAGCGCTTCGGTTGGGCTTGGAAAAACCACGTCCGTAATGGCTTACCTGTTAAGGAAATCAATCCAGGATCATTCCAGTCGAATCATGGTTATTGCCCCTTTTTCAAATATTATAGATCAGACTGTAAAGACTTTGAGAAAATCCATTGTTCTTGATGGCGAGGCACCAGAAGAGATTGTTGCCGCTCATCACCACAAAGCTGAGTTCAGCGACGAAAATATGAGACAATACGCTACACTTTGGCAGGCGCCAATAGTGGTAACCACAGCGGTTCAGTTCTTTGAAACACTTGCCGGCGCACATCCATCGAAATTGAGAAAACTTCATTCGATTGCGGGAGCATCAATCTTTATTGATGAATCCCACGCCTGTTTGCCTGTTGAGTTTTTAAAAATCACCTGGTACTGGCTCAGAAAACTTTGTGATGAATGGGGATGCAACATTGTGTTTTCCTCCGGTTCAATGGTGGAATTCTGGAATGACCCGTACATACTTGGCAGTGAGGATGAAGGGAAAGCACGGCTGGAAGTGTCTTGCCAGAAACTCCCTGATTTGTTTCCCAAAGAATTGCAAAGAAATACGCAGAAATGTGAAACAAAGCGGGTTGAATTTAGAAAAATTCAAAACCCCTTATCATTAGATGGCCTCATCGCGTTGATTCAATCAGAAGATGTATGGGAGAATTACTACAAAAGTGAGAAACCATCCTGTCTAGTGATACTTAACACAGTACAATCCTGTGCAATAGTCGCGGATTCCCTCGCACGGGCCCTTGATGACTATTCTAAAGAGAAGATCGAAAACAAAAAAGTTCTTCATTTATCCACAGCGCTTGCCCCCAAAGATCGCGAAAGAATTCTGAAAGAAATTCTTCGAAGACAGGATGATTCCGAATGGAATACCTCGCCCTGGTATCTGATAGCCACAAGTGCCGTTGAAGCCGGAGTTGACTTGGATTTCTCCATAGGATTTCGTGAACGATGTTCCGTCACCAGTTTTTTGCAGGTATCGGGAAGAATCAATCGACATGGAAAGCGGGGCGCGGGTGTGCTCTATGATTTTTCAATAATTCCGGATGACGGTTTAACGCTTCACCCAGGATTTAGAGAGCCTTCAATGGTCTTTGATAGTTTATGGGAAGAATTAACGTCTCCTGAACTCTCATTAACGTCCATTTCAACAAGATCTCAAAGGAAAGAATTTTCGAGATTTAACGAAAAAAAAGAACGAAGAAATCTTTTATGCTTAGAGGAAGCAAAACTGAACTTTCAGGAAGTCGCTGAAGCATATAAAGTCATTGATTCGGATACAGCGACAGTAATAGTTGATAACGGAATTGTTAGAAAGATGGAGATCGGCATTCCTGTTTCCTGGCGAGATATTCAAGAAAACTCTGTTCAGTTGTGGTCAAATAAAATTTCAAAACTGAATCTCAGGCCGATTAGAAATTCTTCACAGGATCGAATCTATTCATGGATCGATACATACGAGTATGACTCGCGGTTTCTAGGAATAATGGGGGGACTCCTAAGAATTGAAAATTTTTTTAAATATGATGGCGGAGTATTTTAACTGACATTCCGACTTAACACATAAAATGCAAAAACAATTATCGTCAAGGGACAAAATTTATTCTGAAGGAAACCTCCTCCCGATTTTAAGAACCGACACTATTATAGTCAATACCGTATATCTTGATACTGTTATTGACAACATTTTCTGAATATGTTAAAAATTCCTCTGAAAATGGGAAAAGTCACCTTTTTGGAGGAATACCTCAATGTCGTTTCAAGGGAAACAGCTTCCTGCTGAATTGGTTGAAACTGTTGTCCGGCTGAAAAATCACTATGATGAAGAAAGAAAAACTGGAAAATTTGTTTCAACAAAGGATGCCGCCAAACGGACAGCAGATGCTCTGGGAATAGGCATCGCCACAGTAAAGAGAATAATGGCCCAGTATAAAAAAGATGGCGATGAAGTTGTTGTCCGGATAAAGGAACGTCCTGGTAGACCGCCGTCAAGTATGTGCCCGATCGCCCAACCCATTGTGAGAAAATTTATTAGAACTGAGAACCTGGGTGGAAGGCGTGTCAGCATCGGCAGGGTGTGCAAGTTCCTGAGTTCAAAACACGGGATCGATGTTCCAAAAATGACCCTTTGGCGTGCACTTAACCGGTGGGGTTTCAGTCATGGCGAAGGCCGAAGAAGAAATAGCCTGAAGGAACAGGATCGAATTATATTTGCACGACGAGAATACCTCAGAGCCAAGCTTGCCAATCGAAATCCCGATGGAACATTGAAGCGGCCGGAAGTCTATTTGGATGAAACCTATATAAACAAGAATCACTCATGCCGGTTCACATGGTACCTTAACGAAGACGGTCCTCTCGTTAACAAGCCTTCAGGGGTTGGCCCTCGTTTCATATTGGTTCATGCGATCACGGAAGATGGCTGGGTAGGCGGGGCTCAACTTGTTTTTGAGGCGAAAAAACGAACCGGCGACTATCATGGCCAGATGAACTGGGATAATTTTTCTACATGGTTTGAGACCCAATTGTTACCGAATATTCCATCTGAGGCTATCGTTATCCTGGATAATGCCAGATATCATAACGTACTTGATACTGAGAGTATTCCAAATAAAAGCAGCAGGAAAGAGCAATTACGAGCCTGGCTGACCCGCAATGGTTACCCTTGGCGGGAAGATATGCTCAAGTCTGAATTGTCTGAATTGTGTACACGCTTGGCGCCAGCGCCAGAATTCAAATTGGACCAAATTGCTGAACAACATGGCATTTCCATACTGCGCACACCGCCTTACCATCCGGAATTGCAACCAATCGAAACGTGCTGGGCAGTATTAAAAAACCACATGGCCGATAATTGCGATTTTACAATGGCTGGTCTTCGCAAAAGACTACCGGAAGCTTTTGCTAAGGTCACCACCAGCACATGTAAAGCCATCATTTCGAAGGTTTTTGAACAAGAGGAAAGATATTGGGCTGAAGATGAAAAACTCGATGAGATATATTCAGAAAATGCTGAGGAAGAATATCTCGGGAAAGATGCCTTTGAGAGCCAAGGAGATGAATTTTATTTGGAAGCTGTGTAAACTTGTCAAGCACTTTTTTCGGTATCAACTATTTCGGTACGCCCTATAGGTTGGACGATGTTTGACTTTTTAAAAAACCTCGACAAAGACCTCCAAAAAGCCCTCATGGTCCAGCTCCGCAATCTCTGGACCCACACCTCCACGGCAATTGAGGGCAATACCCTGACATTGGGGGAAACCGCCTTTGTGCTGGAAGAGGGGCTGACGGTTTCCGGGAAACCCCTGAAAGACCATGAAGAGGTGGTGGGCCATGCCAGGGCCATTGATCTGGTCTATGAACTGGTGGAAGCAGGCGGCGCGTTCACCGAAGAGCAATTGTTCTCTCTTCACAAAGCCGTTCAGGTTCAGAAAATTGTTGATGTGTACAAGCCGGTGGGGGGATGGAAAAAGGAGCCCAATTCGACAGTGGCGGTTGTGGGTGGAAGGCAGGTGGTGTTTGAATATGCCCCTCCCGGGGACGTGCCCGGGCTCATGGAAAAATGGTTCAGACTGTATCATGGAATCATCAATTCCATTAAACCTGAGGACAGCCGTCTGGCCATGGATGCCTATGTCAGACTCCATGTCTCCTTTGTCCGCATTCATCCTTTTTTTGACGGCAACGGGAGGCTGGCAAGGCTTATCGCCAATATTCCCGTTCTCAAGGCCGGCCTTCCCCCAGTGGTGATCCCCAGAGAAGAACGGAAGCAGTATATTGATGCCCTGTCTGCATACCACTTTACCGCGGGGCAGATAAAAAGAGGCAACGATCTGCTGCCCTGCCCAGATGCCTTGGAGCCCTTTGCCGCCTTCTGTGAGAAGGCCTGGGGGCTATCTCTGTCCCTGGTGGCGGAAATCCGGAAAATCCAGGAGGCCAGGAACAATTTATCGACATGAAAAAATTTCCTGAAAGTGAATTCATCCAGTTGTCGGCGCTCCAGCACATGCTGTTCTGCGAACGGCAGTGCGCCCTGATTCATGTTGAACAACTCTGGGCTGAGAACAGATTCACAGCAGAAGGCCGTATCATGCATGAACGGGTGGACCGGGGAGACAGCAAAGACATGGGACGGATCCGAGTGGCGTACAGCCTGCCCCTTCAATCCCGGCACCTCGGCGTTTCAGGCAAAGCCGATGTGGTGGAGTTTCATCTTAGTGGAGGTAAGCAAGGGAAATGGGTGCCGTTTCCAGTGGAGTACAAGCGGGGAAAGCCTAAAAAAAATGACTCCGACAAGGTTCAGCTCTGCGCCCAGGCCCTCTGCCTTGAAGAGATGCTTGGCCACCCTGTCGAAAATGGGGCGCTTTTTTACGGGAAGACCCGCCGCAGGCTTGATGTGGTATTTGATGATGCCTTGCGCCGGCTCACCTTTGAAACAGCCCGGAAAGTTCATGACCTCATTGATTCCGGGACAACCCCAACGGCACGCTATGAGAAAAAATGCGATACCTGTTCCATGAAAAGCCTTTGCCTTCCGAAGACATCTAACGGCAAAACCTCGGTGGATTTATATTTCAAGAAGCTGTTGGAATAGGACATTGTTAAAAATTGGAGAGCAACGCTTTGCATCAGGAATAATTACATATGAAAAAACACTTGAACACGCTTTTTGTCACCACCCAGGGCGCGTATCTGTCAAAAGAAGGCGAAACCGTACTGGTGAAGGTGGAAAAGAAAATTCGGCTGCGGGTACCCATCCACACCCTTGACGGAATCGTCTGTTTCGGCAATGTGCTTTGCAGCCCCTTTCTGATGGGATTTTGCGCGGAAAGGGACGTCGCCATCAGCTTCTTGTCCGAGCAGGGCCGGTTCCTGGCCCGGGTTCAGGGTCCGGTATCCGGCAACGTGTTTTTGAGACGGGAACAGTATCGCCGCGCCGATGATATGGATGAATCGGCCCGCATGTCCAGGTGGGTGCTCACCGGAAAATTGGCCAACTGCCGCACGGTGCTGAAAAGGGGACTCAGGGATCATGGCGACAAGATAAACCATGCTGAAGTGCAAGGATCCGTGGTCCGCTTGAGCCATTCATTGGAAAATCTCAATTCGGGCCTACCCCTGAACAGCCTTCGCGGGATTGAAGGGGAGGCGGCCCGCGTCTATTTCAGCGTCTTTAATCATTTGATTGTAAACCAAAAAGATGCCTTTGTTTTCAAGGAAAGAAATCGAAGGCCGCCCCTCGACCGGGTGAATTGTTTGTTGTCTTTTATATACACCCTGCTGGTTCATGACGTCCGGTCGGCTCTTGAATCCGTGGGGTTGGATCCTGCCGTCGGTTTCTTGCACAGGGACCGCCCGGGAAGACCGGGACTGGCATTGGATATGATGGAAGAATTCCGTCCATTTGTGGCGGACCGGCTGGTTTTGTCATTGATCAACCTGAATAAGCTCCGGGAAGGTGGTTTCACGGAGAGCGAATCCGGGGCGGTCCTGATGGATGATGAAACACGAAAGACGGTTCTTGTGGCTTATCAAAAACGAAAGCAGGATGAAATACTTCACCCGTTTATTGAAGAGAAGCTGACCATTGGTATGCTGTTCTTCATTCAGGCGCTTTTGCTGGCCCGCTACTTCAGAGATGATCTGGACGGCTACCCGCCATTTATCTGGAAATAGGAGGCAATGATGCTGGTGGTTGTCAGCTACGATGTGTCAACAGTTTCACCCGAAGGGGCCAAACGTCTCCGCAGGGTCGCGAAAGTTTGTAAGGATCATGGCCAGCGCGTTCAGCTATCGGTGTTCGAATGTATGGTGGATCCCGGAAAGTGGACCGCATTTCGACAAAAACTGATTGACGAAATTGATCCAAAGGAAGACAGCCTTCGTTTCTATTTCCTGGGGGCCAACTGGAGACGCCGTGTGGAGCATATCGGAATCAAGGAAGTGGCAGATCCTGAAGGTCCCCTCATTGTTTAGGAGACCCGCGCGAACCGGTTGTCCGTTTTTTGGGGCTATTCCATAACCCATTGGAACGACATTGGATTTCGGCTATATATCTCTGCTTGGTTCGCGATTGGATTTTTTATACAAAATCAACTGGTTGCAGATGTCCATTGTCTGCATGGACATGAAAGGAGGAATTTTTTATGGGGATCGCGCAAGTCCCCAAGAAAACGCTTTGAATTCAGCGTGTTTCAGCGCTGAGGTCGCCCCCCATGCGGGGGCGTGGATTGAAACCGAGAAATTTGCCGATATGCCGGACAAATACGTCGTCGCCCCCCATGCGGGGGCGTGGATTGAAACGGGATTTATCTTGCCAAACGATCTGACAAAGAAGTCGCCCCCCATGCGGGGGCGTGGATTGAAACATATGTTGGCGTCAAGGATTGCTGAATAAGACGGTCGCCCCCCATGCGGGGGCGTGGATTGAAACACGGCACCCGGTATGATATCCTCACCTGAAATAACGTCGCCCCCCATGCGGGGGCGTGGATTGAAACAGATGTTGGTGCGAACAGAACGACATGAGAAAGACGTCGCCCCCCATGCGGGGGCGTGGATTGAAACTGCCGTTACCGTTGCGAACGAGTGGTTTTTGCTTGTCGCCCCCCATGCGGGGGCGTGGATTGAAACCTTCCCAGGTATACGAATCGCCCTTGAGGTGCAGCGTCGCCCCCCATGCGGGGGCGTGGATTGAAACAACTCCACCGGAATCTTTGGAACATCCCTCTTAGTCGCCCCCCATGCGGGGGCGTGGATTGAAACCCGGCATAACCCGCGGATCATTGTGGAGGATGTGTCGCCCCCCATGCGGGGGCGTGGATTGAAACTAGCCATCGGCACCGCATTGGCCGGTCTTGCCAGTCGCCCCCCATGCGGGGGCGTGGATTGAAACCAGCGGAAGCCATCGAGGAAAACGACCTCGTTGAGTCGCCCCCCATGCGGGGGCGTGGATTGAAACATGAACTTGGTTGAGCTGTTGGGGCCAACTCCTGTCGCCCCCCATGCGGGGGCGTGGATTGAAACGAGGAAGCAAACGCCTGACGCTGGCGCAGTAATGTCGCCCCCCATGCGGGGGCGTGGATTGAAACCTGAAGCCTTTGGATTATGAGAAGATCTTTGCACGTCGCCCCCCATGCGGGGGCGTGGATTGAAACGAGCGCAACGCCACTTACTTTTGAGGGCGCCAGGTCGCCCCCCATGCGGGTCAATTTTGGGAATGCCAATTCAAGGGACCCGGATGCTTCCCCCGCCCGTACCATGTTGATATAGACATCGGAAAAGATCCTTGGGTGCCTGCCAAGCGCATGGGCCAGGCTGTTTCCTTCATTGACGGATTCCTTGGTCTGTGCCAGCACACGCTGAATTTTACACCCTGATCCTGAAAAAAGCATCCTAACAACCCCGGAAACCGTGTCAACAACATGCCGCATCAGGCATTGTGGACCGTTTCTTGATTCAATATTGTGCAAACACGAAACCATCCGACCGGTCCAAAAAGCGGGGGGACGGCAAGAGTTTTTCATACCGCTGGTATGTTTCTTCTTCAACCACCAGAATCACCCTTTCCTTTAGAGAATTGTTTTTTACCATTGCCCCAAAATCCTTCAGGGTCAGAAGACGTGACGTTTGGTTCGGATCATGGTGAACGCCGTAACCCAGTTCACCACTTTTTTCCAGAAGATAGACATTATCTCGTTTATAAAACCAGCATAGGGCGTGGACCAGGTAAGCGTCCGATACGAGCGGGGTTCCGGGCGCCACCTTCGAGGCATTGCGGGTGAGCAAAGTCTCCGGCGCCTTCCCGTCAAAAATGCGGTCCGGCAGGATGCAGGGGACGCCGGCCAGCAGCACCACACACGCCGAACCATAAAGCCACAATTTTTTTGCGGGCTTTGCAGCCGTTGCAGCCCAAAAGCTCAAAGCGCTCCAGATGAAAAAGCCGATAACGGCCATAATCCCTTTAGCGTGTTCCTGGATCCCGTAAATGGGTCTCCAGGGAAAATCAGCCCCCAGGCTGGCGGCAAGAAAAAGGCCCGCAAGAGCGGTGACGACGCCAAAAAAGAACGCTGAAATATCAAATGTTTTTCGCCTGCCCGATTCAAAATACCGCGTCAGCCCCATGGAACACAATACCGCCAGGGGTGAAAAGCAAGGGAGAATATAGGGGATTAATTTTCCGCTGCAGGCTGAAAAAAAGATGAAAGGAAAGAGAAACCAGCAGATCAGAAAACGAAAGAAAGAATCTTTCAAGGAAAATTTTTTGATGCCACCGGCCGCGGCAGGAAACACAAAGAACCATGGCAGCGTGCCGCCTGCCAGGATGGGCAAAAAGTACCAGAAGGGTTCCGGGTGTTGTCCCGCCATGGGTGTGAAAAATCTATTGATATGTTCCACGACGACGAAGTAGCGCCAGAAATCCCCTTCACGAAGATGGATCAGGATGCACCACGGCGCCGCCACCACGATAGCCGCCAGCAGGGGAATCCACATGTCCTTCATAAATTCCTTGAAACGGCGTTCCCAGAGAAGAAAAGGGAAAATGGTGATCACCGGCACGGCAAATGCAAGAAACCCCTTGACCAGAAATGCCAGTGCACAGAATCCGCCGAAGAGAGCCAGAAAGAGGCCCCTTTTTTTTCTTGTTTTTGCGTGGTGTCCGTGAAAAAAAAAGACCAGAGCGCCCGTCAAAAACAGCGTCAGGAGGCTGTCCAGGATGCCGATGATCCCAAGGGCAAATACCACCAGACAGGTGAGATAGATACCGGCGGCCAGTATTCCGCTAAAAGGGGTTTTTGAAAAACGCCTGCATAGAAAAAAAAGCATGAGCGCGGTTATACCCGCGGCCAGGGCGGAAGGCAGGCGGATGGCAAAGCGGTTTTCGCCGAACAGGGAAATGGAGAGGGCATTGACCCAGTACCCCAGCACCGGTTTCTCAAAATATTTCAAGCCATTCAGCTTGGGAACCACCCAGTCGCCGGAAGCAAGCATCTCCCTGGGGATTTCTCCGTACCGTGATTCGTCGGGAATGGTCATGGGACGGATGCCCAAAGGGAGCAGGTAAACGACGCAGAAAAGCAACAGCAGTATGAGAGCGGATTTTTTCATAGCATCTAACAGTTTTCGCCATGCCATTCGGTCTGACATGCCAACCAGCCCTCACGACCGGGCATTTCCCGAGGTTCTATCACGGCGGTTTCGATGTGCGTGGTGTGTTTCAGCAATTGACCCAAAGGGACCATGTTCCCGCCCATGGAGCGGAGGGATAAAAGGAACCGCTCAAACATATCCAGGCAGGCGATTCCTTCCACCTCGGCATGAATTGTCAGAACATTCAGCCCGGTGCCGGTGATTTGAGAGAGCATGTAATCATTATAATTGCGAGTGGTTACGCCCCCGTGTCCCACGGCTTCGTCATAGGTGGGAAGGGTTACGGGAATCTGTGGCTGGGAAAGGGGTTTTCCGGCAACCGCGGGATAGAAAATGCTTCGGCCCCGACAATCGCTGTTGTAGGTGAAGGGAAAATGTGTTTTTTCAAGCAGCACCCGGTCCCGGCATTTCCAGGCGGGAACCGCGGAGCACGTTGGTGTTCGGCCCAGGATTCGAGTCAGAGCGGCAACCCCCCGGTTCAGAGATTGGGAAATCTCCCGGGCGCTCATGACGTCGATTCTGTTTTGCCACGCGTGATGATCCCAGCAATGAAGCCCTGTTTCGTGGCCGGCCCGCGCAATCCGGCCGATCAAATGGGGCACCTTTTGTGCGATGACCGGTCCCGGCCAGGCGGTTCCCCTTAGAAGGATGTCCCACCCATACAGGCTGGGGCCCCGGGTTCGCATCATCTTCCATAAGAACCGCGGCCGAAGCAGGCGCCATAAATGACGGCCCATGTTGTCCGGTCCCACGGAAAAAAAGAAGGATGCCGAAATGCCGTGTTTTGCCAGAAGATTTCCCAGGGCGGGAATCCCATACCGCGTTCCCCGCAGTGTATCCACGTCAATACGCAGGCCGATGTCCATGAGAGGGTACCGATCCTTTAACCCTATATGTCCTGATCGCTTTTTTCGTCATCCGGCGCCGTATCGAAATCCCCCGACCGGATGGCTTCGCGCAGAAAATAATCAAGGGTCTCCTCAACGGAAGTCTCCAGAGGCACGGTCGGTTCCCAGTCCAGCAGATGTTTCGCATTGCGAATACTGGGCTTACGGTGTGCCATGTCCTGATACCCTTCGCCATAGTAAGTGCGGCTTTCGACTTCCCGCAAACCGGCAAAGGGTGGAAATCGCTCTTTCAGGGGGTGCCGGTTGAATTTTTCCACCAGCAGTTCCGCCAGGGATCGAATGCTGGCCTCATTTTCCGGATTTCCGATATTGATGATCCGGCCGTCGCAGACGTCCCCTTTATTTTCGATAATCCGGTAAAGGCATTCCACGCCGTCCGTGACATCCGTGAAACATCTTTTCTGATTGCCGGAATCCACCAGCTGAATGGGCGTTCCTTCCACCAGGTTTAAGATCAGCTGGGTAATGGCTCTGGAACTGCCGATCCGGGCGCTCATGAGACTGTCCAGCCGGGGACCGATCCAGTTGAAAGGCCTGAAAAGGGTGAACTTCAGATTCTTCTGGCGGCCGTAGGCCCAGATAACGCGGTCCAGCAGCTGTTTGCTGCAGGAATAGATCCACCGCTGCATGCGAATGGGTCCCAGGATCAGTCTGGAGGTATCCTCGTCAAAGTCATCGTCATCGCACATGCCGTAGACTTCGGAGGTGGAAGGGAAAATGACCCGCTTGCCGTATTTCACACAGTACCGCACCACGCGCAGGTTCTCTTCGAAATCCAGTTCAAATACGCGTAAGGGGTTCCGGGTATATTCGATGGGCGTGGCAATGGCCACCAATGGAATCACGATGTCGCACTTTCGGATGTGGTATTCGATCCACTCCCTGTGAATGGAAATATCCCCTTCGTCGAAATGAAAGCCGGGTGCGCCCATGAACCGTTCCACATATTTGGAATGCAGATCCATGCCGTGGACTTCGTACCGACCGTCTTCCAGGAGCCGTTCACTCAGGGCATTGCCGATGAAACCGTCCACGCCCAGGATCAGCACCCGCTTTTTACGTGCGGCCAGAATTCGGTCGCTGGCCCGTTTTCCAAACCGCATACCTTCAACGAGCCCCATCTGGACTGCCATCTGGGCGCCATCCATGGGGACGTCGTCCGCCTGTTGGGCCGTTTCAATGCGAACCGCCCCCGTTTTACAGACGACCACCAACGGCGCCACCGAAATCACCGTCCCCGGTTTGGCCCCGTCGTCTCCCGCCACCTCACTGACGGCCCAGAAAAGGCATTTCCGATCCCCCATATGGCTGAAAGCCCCGGGAAAAGGACGCGTCACCGCCCGAACCAGGTTTCTGATCCGGTGCGCGGGCACATCCCAGTTGATTTCGCCGTCACTTGGCCTGCGCCCACCGTAATAGGAAGCCTTTGAATGGTCCTGCGGGATTCTTGGGGCGGAACCGGCCTTCAGCTTGGGAAGGATCTCATCCAGCATGTCGCCGGCGGCCCCAGCCGCTTTTTCGTGAAGCGTGGCGGCCGTGTCATTTTCTGATATCTCTATTTCAACCTGGCTGACCATATCGCCGTCATCCGGCCTGGTGGTCATGTAGTGAAGGGTTACGCCGGTTCTTTTTTCACCATTTATCAGTGCCCAGTTGATGGGAACGCGCCCGCGATAGCGGGGCAGCAGGCTGCCGTGAAGATTCAGACACCCTTTGGCGGGAATATCCAGAATCGGGGACCGCACCAGGTTTCGATAATAGAAAGAGAACAGAATTTCCGGCGCCAGCTCCCGAATTTTCTGCACCCAGAGGGGATGGTTGATGTCATCGGGTGCGTAGACCGGAATATGTTTCCGGGCGGCAAGTTCGGCCACGGCGTCAAACCATATGTTTTCTTTGGGGTCATCCTTGTGGGTAAACACCGCTTTAATGTCAAAGCCGTTTTTAAGCAGCGCTTTGATCCCGGTACAGCCGATATTGTGATAGGCCAGAACAATTGTTTTCATATTCAAAAATCCTTTATGGCAGGCATGGGGTTCCGCCCTTATGTTGCATCTGTTTGGGGGTCAGGTGAGCACGTACGGGACCGGACGGAAGGAAAGTTGCCGCCGCTATTTGTCATGTGTCCTGCATCCTCTGTATTCTTAATTTCTTCCATCCGGCTTACGCCGGTGATTTTCTCGATAAAATATCGTGGTCGGGCCCGCACGTCGCTGTAAATGCGTCCGATGTACTCTCCCAAAAGACCCATGGCCAGGAACTGTGCGCCGATAAAGATAAACAAAAGGGCAAAAAGGGTAAACACCCCTGATGCCGCCCACTCTGCGCCGTGAATCAGCCGCATGATAAAAAGAAAGAGCCCGAACCCCACGCCGAACAGGGAAATAATGCCCCCCAGGACATTCAAAAGGCGAAGGGGAAAGGTGGTCATGCTGGTTAAGAGGTCAAACTGAAGGTTGATCAGCTTCCAGATGCTGTATTTGGAGTCGCCGGCGGTTCGTTCCGCGTGGGCAACCTCTATTTCCGTGGTTCGTCCGGCAAAGGTGTTGGCCAAAACGGGAATAAAGGTGCTTCGTTCAGAGCACTGCATCATGGCCGCCACAATGTGTCGCCGGTAGGCTCTCAGCATACAGCCGTAATCCTGCATGGCGACGCCCGTTGACATCTGGACCATTTTGTTGACCATGTGGGATGCAACCCGTCTGAAAAGGGTGTCCTGCCGGGGTACGCGGACGGTTCCCACCACATCAAACCCTTCATCGGCTTTACGGACCAGTTTGGGAATTTCTTCGGGCGGATTTTGAAGATCGGCATCCAGTGTGACGATGATTTCCCCCCGTGTTTGGGTAAATCCGGCCATGATGGCCGAGTGCTGACCGTAATTCCGGTTCAGCAGGACGCCGATAATAACGCCGGGATATTGGTCTGAAGCGGCTTCAATCATATCCCGGGACCCATCGCTGCTGCCGTCATCCACCAGGATAATTTCATAGGCCCGCTCCATGCCGTTACATGTCTTGACACAGCGGATGATCAGTTCACCGAGGCTGTCAGCTTCGTTAAATACGGGAATGACGATCGATATTTCCGGTTGCTGGTTTTCCATAATGATATTTTTGCCCCCTGACAACTGCACCCTGCCCCCTTAACAATTAACCGCCTAGGACTTCCTTAACGGCCTCCACCACATCGTCCACATCTTCAAAAGTCATATTCGGAAAGAGCGGCAGAGAGCAGATCCGTTCCGAATTCCATTCCGTATGGGGAAGACCGCCCTGCCTGAATCCCATCGCTTCCCGGTAGTATTTCTGAAGATGTACGGCGCGAAAATGAAGGCCGGTCCCGATATTTTTCTTTTTGAGTTCCGCCATGAATTCATCGCGGTTGATACCTGCCCGATGGACGTCAAGACGTACAATGAACAGATGCCAGGCATGTTGCGTGGTGTCCTCGCTAATGGCAAGCGGCAGAAGTTCGTCCACATCCGCCAGCCGTTCCATGTATCGTTCGGCCAGGCCGCTTCTTTTTTGAATAAAACGATTCACGCGCTGAAGTTGCCGTAAGCCCAGTACCGCCGCAATATCCGTCATGTTGTATTTGTAGCCCGGTTCCAGCACCTGGGCCTGGGGAGAGCGTCCCTGGGTCTCACGCTCATAGGCATCCACGCCGAGGCCGTGAAACTTCAGACGACCGATCCGTTCCGCTGTTTCGGCATCGTCGGTACAGAACATGCCCCCCTCGCCGGTGGTGATGTTCTTGATGGGGTGAAAGGAAAAAACGGCGGTTCCTTCCGCGCCCACATGAACGCCCCGATGGTGGGTGCCCAGGGCGTGGGCCGCATCTTCCACCAGCGGCACCCCTTTGTCAGCAGCTTGTTTTCGTAAAGCCGATAGATTGGCTGAAGCACCGGCAAAATGGACGGGAATGACCGCTTTGGTTCGGGATGAAAAACAGGGCGCAACGGTTTCCGGCGTCACCATGAGAGTGTCCCGGTCGATGTCGGCGAAAACAGGGGTTGCTCCCGCCAGAACGATGAGGTTCACGGTGGACACCCACGTCATGGACGGTGTAATCACTTCATCCCCCGGCCCGATCCCCAAAGCCTTCAGAAGCAGATGCATGCCGGCGGTGGCCGATGCCAGGGCTATTCCGTGGCGGCACCCCACATATTCACGGAAATCACGTTCAAAGGCGGCCGTGTTGGGACCCGTGGTAATCCATCCGGACCGCAGCACGTCCCCCACGGCGGAAATATCTTCCTCCGAGACGGAGGGTCGTGAAAACGGCAGAAAATCCTTTCTCATCAGGCACTCCGGGTAATGAGGTAGACACCTACACAGATCACAATGATGCCGGCCCAGCGCGTGAGCCCCAGAGACTCGCCGAAAAAGAGCTGTCCCGCAAAGGCGGTAACAATGTAACCGACGCTCAACAGCGGATAAGCGTAGCTGACGTCCACCCTGGAAAGGGCCATGAGCCAGACCACCACACTGACCACGTAGCAGGCAAGCCCTGCAAATACAAATGGGTTAAGCGCCGTTTTCAACCCGATGGGCAAAAGATTTTCCAGGGAAAAGGCGAAATAGCCGATCTGACGCATGCCCTGCTTCAAACAAAGTTGAGCGGCTGCATTTAACAGTACCCCCAAGAATATCAGGGGCAGATAGCGGGTCATGGAAAGTTTCTCCTGATTAATTCGCGTTCAGGCGTGAAGCCGGGGTCGCACAGAATATTAGTACGATTAAAACGTGAGTCAAGTCATTTATCCGACCAGTCCATACGGATGCCCGGCTTCGATCAGGCTGTTTCCCTTTATTCAACCGTTACCTGAACGGTGTCCAGCCAGGTGGCATCAGGCTTTCCGTCCATGTTGCCGTCAACGGCAAAATAGAAGGTGTAGCTTCCCGGGGGAAGGACCATGTTCAGTACGGGAAAAGGGGACATGACTTCAAAAAGGGGTGCCTGCAGGCACGCATGAATGCCGGTGCCCCACCCACTGGGATGGACATAGGTATACCAGTCTCCCGGTGGATCGAACGGGGTGTGAGCCGCCACCCACCAGTCGGCGTTCCGGCCGATCCAGGCGCCGGGCTCCAGCGTAACGGTGATGGAGACAGGGTCACCTTTTGCAACCGATACCGGGCCGTCCATTCCGTTTGCCTTGATATCCGCAGCGGGCGCTGATCCAGGCGGCGGCGGGGGTGTTTCGTCGTTTTGGACTGTTTCGGCCTGGCCGGAAGCGGTGTCGTCAGGTGTAGCACTATTTGCAAGGCTCAGAGCGGTAGGTATAATCACTCTGATGGCGTTGTCGCTCAGGACATTGAAGAAGTAACCCGTAAGAGGCTCAAGCGCGTCGGTCCGCATTTCATAACCTTCCTCAGTGTAATCCCACAAAAACTGCTGCGTAAGACCATTGTCTTTATCAGTGATGGGATAGGTATTCACGCCGTCCGTAACCCTGATACTGCTGAGGGGAATGCTGGTACCGCGCCAGGGCAGGCCGACGAGGTGCCAGCCCGGCGCCAATTCCTTGACGAAATCAACGCCGTCCGGTGCGGGTTTTCCGGTAAAGGGAATGGTGTCCGTAAGTGTTGTGATAATCCAGAAGCCCATTCCAGGTACGATCTCGTGGGAGCCGAATGCGCTGGAGTTAAATTCATCATAATCCGCGCCGTTATAGAGAAACCCGCGCCAGGTTGTGTCGTCATAGTCGTCCAAGACGCTTTGCATAGCCTCCAGCATGTCGGTGCCGGTGCCCAGGTTCAGGGGAATTGAAAAAATACGGTAATCGGCGACTGTGACCTCCCCCTCGGCGGTGGGCAATTCGTAATCCACCGTTTCGTCCTTTATATATTCGTAGGCCCCCATGTCTTTGTCTTCATCGGGCTCATTGGGGCGCGGGCGGAGCCGGAGGTAGCCGGGATAGTCAATGTCCACGGGGTCCTCCTCTGCGAGGGGTATGGTGTCGATGCAGGGGGAGTCTGGTTGAAGCGAATAGCTGGCGTATTTTGGATCAGCGGGGGGGGTTATATCATGGGTCCCGGCGGTACAGCCTTGATAATTGGTAATAGCATCAGTATTCCAGACATCATTGTAGTCAATGGTCGGAGTAGCTCCGATATTTTCAATGCCATGCTGCTCAAAGTTGGTGATTATGTTGTACTTGATGACCGGTAAGAGGTGGTCCGTCTCTTCTATTACCGTCTTTTGCATTTTGATGCCGCTCATGGACCCGCCGTCAATGGTATTGTGATAAATCTCAGGGCTCACGTACTCAAAATTTTCCTTTAAGATAAAAATGCCGTAGGACATGGTCACCCCCGGCGTTTCTGTTTGGTAGATCACATTGTTTTGGATGATGGGAGAGGGCGCGACGCTGCTTTCTACGGGTGCCTCCACATAAATCCCGCAATCATTGTCGTATATCAGGTTGCGGCTGATTGTGGGGCTTGATTGCGTACGAATGCCATACATGGGGTTATCATGAATTTTGTTGTTTTGAACAAGGTTGCCGCTGCCCCAAGTGACGTCGATGCCGTGGGTGCTATTCTGGTAGATGTCGCAATCTGAAACCAAGTTATAGCTGGAGAAACTGACGCGAATCCCCCAGCTGTTGCCGTAAACTTGGCAGGTGCGGATTTGGCAGTTAACCCCCTCAGTTATCCGAATCCCTTCCTCATGATCATCTGAAAAGCCGGTCACGTTGATGTTTTGGAGAATGAGATTTTCGCCGGTCATTACAAGACCTGTGGTCCAGTTTTGTGCGCCCGTGCCATCGATGATGGCAGGAGAATTGCCGTTTTCTCCGACGATGGTGACATTTTCCTGCTGAAGCTGCATCGGCTCATCCGCTTCGCCGTTTTCCGGCTCTTGTTGGTTAACGGCATAAGTTCCGGAGGCCACATATAGTACATACTTGTAGCCTTCACCGGTTGCTCCGTCGTTGATTAATTCGATGGCATGGTGAAGGGTCTGCCAGGGATGCTCGGCGCTGCCGTCGTTGGCGTCATTTCCAGTAGTGCTGTTGACGTAATAGGTACCAGGTCCAATCGTATAGGTGAAGTCGTTGCTGCTCGTACCGGTCCCGTACGGCGTGACAACACCTATCTTGCCGGTTTCGCCACCGCCCACAACAGCAGTGATTGTAGTATCTGAATCTACCGTAAAACTTGCAGCTTCCGTGCCGCCGAATGTAACCGATGTGGCGCCGGTGAAATTGCTGCCGTAGATTTGGACCGATGTGCCGGTGTCGCCGGAAGTTGGATCAAAAGAGGTAATGCTCGGACAGGGTTGCAGATAAAAAAGGACCGTGTTCGAGACATAAACATCACCGGTTGAGTTTATCGGTGCATCCAGACGAAGGAAGTGAACCCCCGCCGTGCTGAAAATATTCTGCAGCATGGTAATGGGAATAGTGGTGACGGCGTTAAAAGGTCCGACCGGAATGTTGGTGCTCTCAGAAATGCCCAACTCGTCCGTCCAGACGGCCGTAGTATTGTCGATGGTGCCATCCCCTTCAAAAGTTGCCGGAATATCATCCGGAACAATTCCAATGCATTGAGAGGAAGGAGTCCCCAGGGCCAGTGAACCGCTGGAACAAGAAACAATTTCATAAGATTTTTCATCCTGAGCGAGTAAATTTTCGAAGGAATCATATATTTCAACTCTTACAGTGTGAATTCCCTCAGCATTGAAGTCGTCGAGTGTCGGACCCATTAAGGTGAGAAAGCCGTTTTCGAAGTAGGGGGCGGCATCCACGTTCAATTGATAATTCAAAACCGTCTTGTCGTCCAGGTACCAAGAAACATGCACCTGTTGAGGCGTTTCCAGATAGATTGCCAGCAGTTTGATAACGGCAGAACCGTCTTGTGCGATTACAGGCGGACAGTATTTCAGTTGGTCATCGCTCATGCTGATGATGCTAACGTGATTATTGATCACAGCGCAAGGTGCCCAAGATGCGGGAATGAAACAAAATAGAAAGGCCAGGAAAATGAAATTTTTCAATAAAGACTTCCTTCTTTTTGATGTGTCCATTTCAAATACCACCTTTCAAAAAGAGTGGGGTGAACAAAATATACGAAATTGTCAGTGCAACAGTTTCAATTTGTAAAACTTAAATTGGAATAATAGTACGAAGGAATGTTTCATTCAAGTTTTTTTCAGCGAGTAAGCGGTAAAAACAGGAATCAAATCAAATGGAAAGATCAGGTGTTTTATGGTACGAAATTGATGCCCGCCCTTCTTGCAGGTTTCAAAACCGTGGTTGACGGGGGGAGTTGTGATTTGTAGGATACCTTATGAAATTATTCGTTCTCGCCAAGAAAAATCATAAAGTAAAGCGGCTGGTTCAGCATATCAACGATGATGCGGAATTGGTGCAGTTGTGGAAATGTGCCAATGTCAATACCGTGGATCGAGGCGGCATCAGCGACCATGGGGAAATCCATATCCGCATCGTGGCCAATGCCGCGCTTAAGATGCTGCGGTTGCTGGTGCAGGGCGGTGTGGAGCCCAGCGTGGTGAAAAACCATTTGCTGGCCAGGGATGACGCGGAGGTAATTGTGGTCCTCGCTGCATGCCTGCACGATATCGGTATCGCCGTTCATCGGGCCCATCACGAGCGATACAGCCTTTTTCTGGCCTATCCGAAAGCCCGGGAACTGCTGAAGGACATCTATGAAGAGCCAGAACTCACCATCATCACGTCGGAAGTGCTGCACGCCATCGTGGCCCACAACGCGAAAGAAACCTGCCTGACCGTTGAAGCGGGCGTTTTGAAAGTGGCCGATGCCCTCGATATGACGGAAGGAAGGTCCCGCATTCCCTTTGAAAAGGGCCGGGTGAATATCCATTCCATTTCAGCGCAGGCCGTGGATTCGGTGGAGATTGAGAAGGGAGAGAAAAAACCGGTGAAGCTGGTGATTACCCTGGCCAATTCAGCGGGTATTTACCAGGTGGATGAGTTGCTGCGCCATAAACTCCAAAATTCCGGTATTTCCGCCCATGTTGAAATCATGGTCAGAATCGAAGGGGAAACGGAAAAAAGGCTCCTGGAAATCTATGATCCCCAATAAGAACAACCCCTATTGATGTGAATGTTTATCCCCGCCTAACGGGCCTGGCCATTGGCCGCCTCGTGAACTATCTCGAAAATGGCCATGGGGTTCTTTCCATTCTTTTGAGCCACTTCCTTGACGGTATTTTCCGGATCGGCCTTTATGCCCCGCTCCGTCATTCGCTGCAGAAGCCTTTTAAGATCCAAGTTGTAAACAGCACAAATCTTCATGAGGGTCTGTTGTCCAAATCCCGCGGGCGGGCTGTCGGGGAATGTGGCGGTTTCCCCGGATTCGGTCGAAGCCGGTCTCATGATACGGTTGAGCGCTTGCGGGGTAATCCCGTTGGCTTTTGCAATTTCAAGAATACTCTGCTGATCATCCTTGAATCGGATGCCCGCTTTTTCAAGCAGCATCCGTGCCTTGTTTAAATCCAGATCGGTTCTTCGGGCAAACATTTTTAAAGAAGAAAGCTCCGCGTGCCCGTAAGGCGGTTCACCGTATTTCAGGTTGGCCCGATCCGTGATGCTGTTCCCGATGGATACCAGCGTGCTCATGGGGGGAATGTTTAAAAGGGTTCCGGCGGCAACGAACAGGGTCACGGCCAGCGCCAGGTTGAAGTTGGGTGTGAAAATGCGCAATTGCCGGGCTTTGTCCTTAAGGTAGGCGGTAATGGCTTTCCAATTGTAGACCAGATGGAATATGCCGGCCAAAAGGAACAGCGCCCCCAGGTTCAGGTGTAGGTTTCCCCACTGGGTTTTACTCAACCCCCACAGCCGCCAGTCGGACCAGTAGGCCACCCGACCCTGAGGTTCGATATACAGGATGATGCTGGTGAGAATCAACAACACAAAAGAAATCAGCATGGTGAGGGATGTTATTTTTCGTAGTTTCACGGACAAATCCTCCTTGATTGCAGCGAAAGCGTATACGATATCGCGTCATCCCCCCAGATACGCTTTTTCTACCCGCGGATCAATGATCAAATCCTTTGAAGCGCCTTTAAGGGAAATCACTCCGTTTTCCAGGACGTATCCCCGCTGGGCAAAGCGAAGGGCCATGCGCGCATTCTGTTCCACCAGCAAGATGGTTGTTCCTTCGAGGCTGATGGCTTTCAACGCCTCAAACACGCTCATCATCAGCAAAGGCGCCAGGCCCATGGAAGGCTCATCCAGAAGCATCACCTGCCGTCCGCTGACAAATGCCCGACCGATGGCCAGCATCTGCTGTTCGCCGCCGCTCAGGGTGCCGGCTTTTTGAATCTCCCGCTCTTTCAGCCGCGGAAAAATGCCGAAGACCCGGTCCATGTCTTCTTCGATCTTCTCACGGTCCTTGCGGGCAAATGCCGCCAATTTGAGGTTTTCGAAAATGGTCATGTTTCCAAAGAGCCTGCGGCCTTCCGGCACGTGGGAAATGCCCAGTTTGCTGACCACTTTGTCAGCGGGAAACTTCAATAAGTCTTTCCCCTTGAAAACCATTCTTGTGCCGGGTTCCACGGGAACCAGCCTTGAAATGGCATTCAGGGTGGTGCTTTTACCCGCGCCATTGGCGCCGATCATGCAGACGATCTCGCCTTTATCCACCCGGAAATCAATCCCTTGAAGGGCTTTAATTTTTTCGAAGGAGACCCTCAGATTTTCAATTTCCAAAAACATCATTCCACCAGATCCTGCCCCAGATAGGCATCAATGACTTTAGGGTTGTTCTGGATTTCAAAGGGAGTTCCCTCGGCAATCACTTCGCCGAAGACCAGCGTCTGGATTCGGTGGCACAGTTCCATGACCACTTTCAGCCGATGCTCAATCAGAAAAATAGCCACCCCAAAGGTTTCGTGGATCAGCCGAATGATCTGCATCATCTGCAGCAGTTCTTCCGGGTTCATGCCGGCGGTGGGCTCATCCAGAAATAAAACGCTGGGTTCCGTGGCCAGGGCCCGGGCCATTTCCACCCGCCGTTGAGCGCCATAGGGGAGCTGAAGAACATTTTGGTGTGCAAACCCGCGGGCGCCCACCATTTCCAGCAGCTCAAGCGCTTTTGCCTGAATGGCTTTCTCCTCCCGATACCGTTTCGGAGTACCGAAAAAAGCCCCTGTAAGGCCGTAGGTCAGCCGCGAATAGCGGGCCATTTTCACATGTTCCAGTACCGTCATGTGGCGCCAAAGCCTGAGGTTTTGAAAGGTTCGACCCAGCCCTTTTGAGGCGATTCGATGGGGCTTCAGTCCGACGATGTCTTCTCCTTCCAGGAGAATGCTGCCGCTGGTGGGCCTGTGAATGCCGGTAATGAGATTGAAAACAGTGGTTTTGCCTGCTCCGTTGGGGCCGATGAGCCCTCGAATCTGCCCCGGTTCAATATCCAGGTTGTACTCGTGCACCGCCCGCAGGCCGCCAAAGTAATGGGTCATGTTTTTCACCTGAAGCAGCGGCATTTTAATCATCGGTTTGCCCGGCGTTCCTTGGTTTTATCAAATTTCCCACATTGAACTCCCGAAAAGCGATGAGCCCGGTGGGCCGGAAAATCATTACCAGGATGAGCAGAAGGGGGATAATAATCCATTTCAGAATTTCAAGGGGCCGCAGGGCCTCGCTCAACAGGCTCAGGCTGACCGCACCCAGTATGGAACCGTAAACCGAATTGAGCCCTCCAAAATAGACCATGGCCAGTATTTCGGCCAGGCGCTGAATGCCGAAGGTGCCGGGATTGATAAAGCGAAGCACGTGGGCAAACAGCCCCCCCGCAACGCCGGCCCAAAAGGCGGCGAACAGGAACCCGGTCATTTTGGTTCGCCGGGTATTGACGGTCATGGCGTCGGCGGCGGTTTCGTCGTCACGCACTGCGTTTAAAGCTTTCCCCATGGTGGAGCGAACAAAATTGTTGATGATCCAAACACACAAAACGGTCCACACAAAAACCGTGGGCAGATCGGCCCAGTTGGGCTGGCTGCTCATCCCTCTGGGACCGCCGACCACTTCCAGGTTTTCAAAGAGGCTCTTCACGATAAACATGAATGCAAGGGATATGATGGCCAGATAATCGCCGCGGGTTCGAAAGGAGGGGATGGCCACCAGCAACGCCCCCAGGGCTGCTGCCAGGCCGCCGGCGATGAGTGCCAGTGGAAACAGAAACGGTCCCAGTACGGACGGCAGCAACGCTTCTCCGAAGATTTTGTCATTGACAAAAAGGCCCAGGGTAAAGACGGACGTCGCATAGGCGCCAAGGGCCATGAAACCGGGATGGGAGCAGCTGAACTCCCCCATGTATCCGTTGATGACATTGAGGCTCAGGGTCAGCATTACGGCGATGAGGGTGAATTTGAGCGTCAGCAGCCGGTACGCACTGATATCCGACCAGGCGTGCAACACGGCATAAAGCAGGGCTACGTGAAGCAACACGGAAACGGGTTTCGAAAAATGGTACAGATGCTCGGCTGCCACGTTGGCCGGTTTTGCCAATAGACGGCCCAGGAGGGTCAGGGGAAGGCCGTAAATGACCAAACCATAGACAAAGGCACCGGGAATCAGAAGCGGTTTTTTCAGCATGATGAGGGCACCGAAGAGAACCGGAATTTTGGGTAGACCCAGCAGTTCAGAGAAAGGATCGCCCGCAAGGTGTTCCAGCATCACCGCTCCCAGGGCACCCAGCAACCATCCCAGCAAAGGAACCGGTGCACAGAATTGCTTCAGCCTGAACCGCCAGCCGCCGGCCGGTTTGGACGTCATGATCATTGGTTACAACCTGAGCCGGGCACTGTAAGACTCTCCGAAAAATCCATGGGGCCTGAAGACCAGAATTAACAAGATGATGGAATATGCGATCAGATCCCGCAGGGTGGAAGGAAAAATCATGGCCACGAATATTTCGATGAACCCCAGGAGAAATCCTGCCAGGGCAGCGCCCATGATGGAGCCGCGTCCACCCAGAATGGCTGCTACAAAGGCTTTCCAGCCAAAAACGATCCCCATGTAAGGGTCCAGGACCGGGTATGCAATGCCGAAAAGAATGCCTGCCGCCGCCGCGAGGGCGCTTCCGATGGCAAAAGTAAGCCGGGCCACTTTGTTGATGGAAACGCCCATAAGGGGCACCACCGCGTAATCAAAGGCCATGGCCCGCATGGCCATGCCCCATTTGCTGTGTTTCACAAACTGGTGCAGCGCCACCATCAGGGCAATGGAGACCAGCACGATCATGATTTTTTTGTTGGTGACAAAAACGCCTCCCATATCGTATGTGACGGACTCGATCAACCGCGGAAAACGCACCCTCTGGGCCCCGAGGAGCATCAGGTTCCCTGTTTCCAGGATGATTCCGATCATTAACCCGGTGATGGCCGCGGAAGCTCTGGGCGCCTCCCGGAGGGGCCGATACCCCACCCGTTCCACCAGCATTCCCAGAAAGGACGTCAAAAACATGCTGATGATAATGGTCAACACCAGGATCAGCCACCCCGGTGCGGCGACAGCACCCATCTTGGCCAGGGCCACCAGCAAAGCGGCCACGCCGAACCCGATGTAAGCACCCACCATGAAGATATCGCCATGGGCGAAATTAAACAGCATCAGAATGCTGTAGACCATGGCATACCCCAGCGCGATAAGGGCATAAAAGCTACCCCATTGAAGGGCATTCACCAGGTTCTGGAAAAAAAAGGTCACCGGGACAATTCCTCATTTCTTTCGTCTCTTGCGAAATTACGGACATACGGACTTGTAAAATTCAAAGGCACCGGTATCGCTGATCCTGACAATTACCGCGCATTTCACCGGATCGCCTTCTTCGGTAAAGGTCATGTTTCCGGTAATACCTTTAAATTCCTTGATGTGCGCAATGGCGTCACGCACGCACTTTCGATCCTTTTCCAGGTTGCCGGTGATTTTGCCGCAGGAGCGGATCGCTTCGGCTATAATGCCCAGCGCATCCCAGGTGAGGGCGGCCACGTCATCCGGCACATAGCCGTATTTTTTTTGGTAACGGTCAATAAATGCTTTGGTGGCCCCCTTGGCCCCGGCAGCCGCATAGTGGGTACTGAAGAACAGACCGTAGCAGTCCTTGCCGCAGAGCTTTACCGTTTCAGCAGAGCCCCAGCTGTCGCTGCCCACAATGGGTTTGTTCCACCCCAGTTCGTGGGCTTGCTGCACGATCAGCGCCACCTCGTTGTAATATTGAGGCGTAAAGAGGAATTGTGCGCCCGACTGAATAATTTTGGTGAGCTGGGAGCTGAAATCCGCATCCTTGGTGGTAAAACTTTCAAAGGCGACAACGGAGCCCGGTCCATGAAGTTTTTCCCAGGCCTTTTTGAAATATTCCGCCAGCCCCTTGGGGTAGTCGCTGGCCACATCGTAGAGCACCGCCGCCTTTTTAAATCCGAATTCTTTCGTAACGAAATTCGCAATTACGGGTCCCTGAAAAGGATCCAGAAAGCAGGCCCTGAACACAAAGGGACGGCCGCTGGTGGTGCTGGGATTGGTGGACCAGGGGCTGATCATGGGCGTTTGCCAGTTGTCGGCCACTTCACCGGCAGGCACGGCCTGGGCAGAGGCCTGGGGACCCACAATGGCCAGGACTTCATCGTCGGTGATCATCTTGGTATTGGCTTTGACCGCCGATTCAGCCTTGGATTCATTGTCCTCTATCACCAGTTCCACGGGATATTTCTTTCCACCCACATCCAGTCCGCCAGTGGCGTTCAGGTCCTCCAGCCACATTTGAGCCGTAAACTTCGTCCCTTCACCCACCTTTGGGATGTCGCCGGTCAGGGGTGCGTTGATACCAATCTTGATGGTGTCATTTTTGCTCCAGGCATTGGGCAGGAGCACAAAGATCGTAACGAGAAATAATCCGGTCAGAAGCCATCCTTTTCGCATGTGATTTTCCTCCTTTTTTCGCCATGGTTGATAAAATAGGCTACTTTAACCTCAGTTGGCGATATTTGCAATTCCTAAAAAAGATGTTGCATACGCCACAGGCAGGCATTCCTTTGCAGGAAAAAGAACTCTTGAAGGGAATTAAGGGGATGAAACATGAAAAAACGCTTGCAACGGGAGCGTCATAGGCTCTCGCTGCAAACGGTTAATGACAAAAACACTGATTGTTGCTTATTTGGAACCACGTTTTGATTTCAGGATTTCAATGCTGCTCTTGAGTCCTTTGTAGAGTCGAGCCAGCTCCAGTCCCATGCCGGAGATCTGTGCCAGGGCCTGAACCAGGTTTACATCCTCCAATGTTGCCTCCCAGGGCTCTGCTGAATAAACCCGCAATGCACCGATAGGGTTTTTCCCCACGATAATGGGGACCGATAAAATTGAAGCAATTCCTTCCTTACCGGCCGCTTCCGGATACTGAATGCGCGGATCGTCAGTAACGTCCGTGATGGCAACGGGACCATCCTCCAGGGATCCGGCAATGGACTTCATGGCGCTGAGCGGGCCTTTGTTGAGGTATTCATCGCTTAATCCGAAAGACGCGGCAACTTCCAGCTCTCCGGATTTGCGGTTGAAAAGGAGCAATGCACATCCCTTGGCCCCCAAAGCCCGTTTTACACTTTCCACCGTTAACAGGGCCACCTCTTCGGGATCCCGCGTCTGAGCTATGTCCCTTGTCACCTTCAAGATCGCTTCATAATTCATCAATTCCTTTTTCATGGCGCCCTCCTTTCTGAAAATACTGTAAGAATAACGAGTTGCAGCAAAATATCCATGACGAATCAGCAAGTTAATTGGAAGTTGGCGACATTGAGAACCAGGGGGTAAATCCCCCAACCTTGTCTTTCGTTTTGCCCGAACGGGCATGAGGGTTGGTAGTGTTAACGAAGTTGATTTAACAATTCAGTAATCTGCCGTCCCTTGTTCAAAGGGGAAACCCAATCTTCGGGAAGACCTCCGGCACCCGCAAAAGCGCCCAGCACCATTCCTGTCATCATGCCCCGGGCGGCACTGTCACCTCCCGCCATGACGGATTGGATCAGGGCTTCTTTCAGATCGCTTTCGTATTTGGAAATCAGATGAATGACCCCGGGAAAAGCTTCAGGGGTATGGCAGGACTGCCCTAATCGGGTGATGACTTGAACGGAATCATCTGAAGCTGTCTGAAGCCCCGTGTTCACCCATTGGGCGAGTCTGGAATCGGAAAAGCTTTCCTCGGTGACTTCTTTAATGGCCTTGATGGGGGACACCCCCCCCAAAATTCTGAAGGTGACCTCTGCAAAAAAAACGGCAACTTCTATCGTGAGAGGATCGGAGTGCGTCATCTTTGTCTGGGCCTGAACCGCTTCCATCAGATTTTCCAGGTGGTCTGAGTAACAGTACACCAGTGGTGCGATGCGGGCGGCGCCGGCCAGCTCGTCAGACGGTGACCCTGCGTCCACGGGCCCCTTGCCCGACGCATATCCTGCCAGTGTTCGCTTGGTGGCTTCGTCCACATATCCGCTGTAATTCTTAAAAAGAGCTCTCCACCTGGTTGAGAAATCATCAAGGGAGAACCCCTTTTCCGCTGCCAGGGATTCCAGAAGCACGAACATCTGGTCCCCATAATGGGTGAAATCTCCCAGTGATTTTGTGGCATGAAAACTGTTAGGCTGTGGGGTTAAGAGGGTTTTCACCCTTCCCAAATGGGTCTCAATGGCCTGGGTATCGTAAACCCAGTGGGCGCCAAGCGCAAGAGAATCAGCTGCAAATGAAGCCATCACCATGGTAACTGCCCGATTTTCCATCCAAGATCCTCCGATTCCGTAAATGGGCACTGATTTTCTTAGTTCAAGTGAACCATCGTTGCGGGATTTTGTCAAATGAAATTTAAAGGAACGGGTTGGGATTTCAATCCCCGAATTTGGTGGCTTTCTCCTCTTTTTCACGATCGAAATCATGGGAGGAGGCGGGCATTTCACCTTTGATCATGGATCTAAGAGCAACCACATGTGGGTGGTTCGATCCCAATAAAGGAGCGAGGGAATGAACGGCCCGGCCGAAAGTGCGATCCAGGGATTCTTGAAAATGTTCCCTGATATCAGGCGGAAAGGTTTCATATTGTTTCAACAGATTGTAAATCCAGTCATCAAATTCTTTTGAGGGTACATTTTCTTTTTTAAAGACATAACCTTCAAGAGCGCCCGCGGATGCGGCAAACTCAAATATTTCCTGGTAGACGTTCATGTTGACTCCCTGTTCCTTTGGCTTTAAGAAGGCACGATGTTCAATTTATCCCGGCACTGCGGGACCACCCGGTACACCTGCGTGAAATAAGCCCTTTGCCCGTATCTCTGCTACTGAAGCTTACCCAGCGCTTTCATGAGATCTTCCAAAGGCGGCCGTTTGTTGATATCGTTAACATTAATATAGCGAATGATCCCCTTTTTGTCGATGATAAACAATGCCCTTTCAGAAACACCGTCGGAACGTAAAACGCCGTACCGTTTTGCCACGGCGCCGTGGGGCCAGAAGTCCGACAGCACGGGAAACCATAATTTTCCCATCTGGTTCGTCCAGGCAAAAAGGGTCGGAATATTGTCAACGGATATCCCTAGAAGGACGGCATCGTTTTGCGCAAAGAGTTCTTGGGCAATATTGTACCCGGGCCACTGGTCCGAGCAGACCGGCGTCCAGGCGGCGGGAACAAATGAGAGCACCACGTTCTTTTTTGTTCGAAATGAAGACAGGGTAACCGGTTCACCGAATACCGAGGGAAGTGTAAAATCCGGCGACATATCCCCCACACTGACTTTCAATTGACTGTCAACGGGCTTTAATATGCCGGGATCGTAGATGTTTTCTTTGAATGCGGCAGACTGTCCATAAACAACGGCTGTCAGCAAAAGCACCATGAGCCATCCCGGGAGCAGCAATAATAGAAGTCTTTTCATCAATTCTCTCCATTTTTCATGCTTTCGTCCAGGCCGGATTCTTGAGCAATCCGTTGGAGGAATTCATCCACACTTCCAAATCCCCCCAAATGTACCAAAAAAATCCTTTCCATCCCTTTGTTTTCACTTTTTATCCCAATAAAAAAGGGTGTTCGAACCTTCCCAAGAGCACTGTAAATTTTGAAATCCGGGTCCGGAAAAAGGGGAAAGGGAATGGCGTATTTCTTCCTGAATGTGTTCACCTCGAAGGCGGAATTTCCCACACCGATGCCGATGAGTCGAATGTTTTGCTTCAAGTGAGGGTCGGCCTCGATTTTTTGATAGAGGCGATTGACAGCCGGCGCTTCCACCTGGCAGTGGGGGCAGTACATGCTGAAAATCTCAACCATCAATACTTTCGCCTTAATGTCCTTGAATACAAAGGTCTTCCCCCCGGAAAGACTTAGGTATGCCTTGTGGGCATGGTTTTCGGGTACAGGCAGTATAACCGGGGGCAGCGTGCCGCCTTTTTCAGGGTATCCTCCGGCCGAAATAGCGCCGGGATACAGTCCAAAAAGAATGCAGAGGGCTGTCACAAAAATGAGTCCTTTTTTCATGGCTACCGTCCTTTCAATCGCGTTCATAAAATAAGGGTGCGCTTTTCTTGTGCCCCTTTATGGCGCTTCAATCAGCAACTCCCTCATGAAGGCCTCGTTTTGGACCAGATCTTCAAAGGTCATCCGGCGGAATCGCGTATTGCGGGAGAGTGCCGAATAACGGTGCCTGACGCTTACCGATGCCTTGGGATTAATGGCCACCAGATCCACATCCGGCCGAAGGTGTTTCTTGAAGAGCGCTTTGATGTGTACATCACCGTCCGAAAGGGAATAACCGATAAAGACGATTCGGCGGGTGGCGCGTATTTCCCGGGAAGCTTCGCTGAAAAGCTGGCTGATGACCGGATTGTCCAAGATCTTTACGTAGGAGGGCGGCAGGATGAGGGTTTGAAAGTCGGTTCCGTCCAAAGGACACATGTAATCGTAAGCTTTTTGTTCCGGCTGTGTATAGCCTACAAAACTTCCGCTGTCGAGATCGATGCTTCGGTCCCAGGTGGTTAACAGTGCCTGGTTGCAGCAGTTGCAGTACTTCCAGTTCAGGCTGCCGTGCAGTTTGATGATTTTGAAGGAAGCGGGATTTTCGTGGGGCGCAGCCAAAACGGGCTCTCTGGGGTTGATCCAGAATTGGAACTCCCGCAAGGCGTCATGTTTATCGTAGTTCATGAGATGAATGCAATAGTCGATATACCCTGTTCCCGGATAGAGGGGGGCAAAAGCCTGTTCCAGCAAGGTGTCATAATTGAGGGTAATGATGGATACGTTCCGGTTGTAGCGCGCTATGGCCTCCCAAAAAAGGTGGTAAAACGGGCTCTCCCGATTTGATCGTTCATCGACAACATAGTGGATAATTTTGATCAGGTTTTCCTTGATCAGCACGATTTCCTCATAGGTGTATCGCGCGTTGAGACTTTCACGCTGAGCAATGAAATAGTCAAGGAAACCGAACACCGCTTCCAGTTTCGGGAATTCCCCTTTCCCGGCATTCACGTAAAAATTGGCCTCTATGAATTCCCTGACCTGCCGACCCATCACGGAATCCTGCAAATGCGGTAATCTGCCGTCCAGAAGCACGGGAAGAATATCCCGTTGAAGGGGAACGCCGTCTCCGTAGGAAGCACCCGCACCCAGAACAAACACCACATCCCGCGTCGGTGCATGTTTCAGATATTGTTCAGATTTCATATTATTAAATCAAAATTTGCCAAAGACCGAAAGGTAATTTCTGTCAGAAGTGGACTTCTGCCTTTTCAATACGGTTCCATCATCCAACTCAAGAAAATCTCCCACGTCGCCCGTACCTTTCTGGGCAAAATAGCCTTTCATGGCAGACAGACCAATTGCAAGAATTTTGAAAAAGATCTTCTGCTCCATAGTGTATGCATCCATGGATGCAGCATTATCCTCAACAAATTCAAAAAGTTCTTTGAGTTCCGCATGACCTTCAAGTAGACTTTCTTCCATTGAATACGCTGGCATTTTCCCCCCCGCTCAAGATATTGGCTACTTTTTTCACCAATAGCCTAATTTGCGAAGAAGAGAATGTTCAGCGATTTAATTTATTTTGAATTCAATAACTTATATCGCTAAGGCCCAGTTACCAGAAAAGGCTACACTCAAATGAATCAGAAGACCGGAAACTCTTTCGGAGAAATTCAGAATATTTTCAGATGGGCTGAATGTCAATCAAATTCCTAAAGAATTCCATATGGAATGATGGGAGGACATTTATCATGAAAGATGGGGACGCTTAATTTTCCGTTTTGGATTTTGAACAATATGTTATGACCCGACATAATAAGAAAATGGCCACCATTGGGCATCTTCTCCGGCCAACTTCATGCTTGCGTCATCAATACATCAAGCATTTTTAAACTGGACCCTAAATAAACTTCGGTATATGTTGCCCTTGTGAAGAAAGCAGTCGATCAGAGATGATCACTGCCGCATTAATATCCCGACGAGTCTGATTAATGATGAGGAGGTGGCGATTCAATGGCCCATTTAATTTCATTTTCACGAAGCCGGTGCACGACTGTTGAGGAATCTTCAGACGGGCGCATGACCTGCACCTGCCGGGTAACGGACAATCTTCTGGATGCACGGGTACAAATTCAGGCCACACTGCCCGATCTTGAAATCATGTCCATAGAAAGCCGAACGGACCACTGTCTCATAGGAGGCATGGCGGAGGCCCAAGAGAGGCTTCAAAACTTGCTGGGTGTACGTATCGGCCCGGGGCTGCTCAAAATCATCAAGGGTCTCATGGGCGATGACCCGGCCTGCGCGGAACTGGCCTACATGGCTGAAGAGTGCTGTCACGGGGCCATCTTGAGCCTCACCAAGGAGGCACTTAAAGAAGCTCCTTTGGAACCCTCGGACAGTCGGGACTATTTTTCCGGAATGGTTCAAAAAAGCGTGCGGCTCTACAACCGGTGCGCGGCCTTTGCCGAAGGGAGCTCTCTTCTGGAAAGCATTGAAATTAATGAATCCAAGTAGCGTCATTTGGAGAAGCGTCACACGAAGACGCCAAGGCGTTACGCCATTGCGGCCTTTGCACGCTCCGGAAACACCATAACTGCTTGCCCGCTGGGATTGCTCTGTAAAAGAAGGAGACTCGATCAAATGCTGACGTACATGCGAAACAAAATGGTGAGTATAGAAATTCCCACTGAGGATACCTATGTGGCCCATGGCTTTTTGGACGACCACATATACAGTCTGAATACTACCTTTCAGGTAAACGGCGCCGATATGACCATCCAATGGATCGAAGGCCATTTGACCCGCTACACCACCCCCGACTGTCCGCGGGCTGAAGAACCGCTTCAGGGAGCGGTGGGGCTTTGCCTCACGGATGAAGGGTTCAGCCAGAATATCCACAAAATAGTCGGCCGCAAGGCCTGCCGGCACTTTGCCAATCTGATACTGGAGTGTTCGGACGCTGTTGTTAAGACAAAACGGAATATTGAGGGTTCGGAAAACAATGCCCACGCGGATGTGGATGCATCCCCGTCATCCCAATCGTGCATCACACCGCAAAATATCCGTCCCCAAAAAGCAAAGCGTCCACAGCGCATCAAAAAAGAATCCCGCATCCCCTTTGAGCAGTTGGAAGATGCCCCCGACGGATTCACACTTGATCTTCATGTACACACCTCCCCGGCTTCCCCCTGCGCGTCATCCGCGGTGGACGACATCATCGAGGAAGCCAAACACGTCGGCCTGGACGGCATCTGTCTTACGGATCACAATCATCAGTGGGACCCCGATGTCGTTGCGGCCCTTCGGGAGCGACATCAATTCCTGGTGCTCCGGGGCAACGAAATCACCACCGTACAGGGCGACATGTTGGTTTTCGGGCTGAATGAAAACATAGAGGGAATCATTTCGCTAAACGACCTGGCCGAAAAAGTGGCGACCGTGGATGGCTTTATGATCGCGGCCCACCCCTTTCGCGGTTTTCTGGCGGTGAGCGGAGACAAATTGGGTCTCGATGTGGACAGGGCTGCGGCCCGACCCATGTTTAACTTGGTGGACGGAATAGAGACTCTCAACAGCAAGGTGACTGTAAGTGAAAACAATTTCTGCAGCCAAGTGGCCGAAACCCTCAAAATGCCTGTCACCGGGGGCAGCGACGCCCATCTGGCTGAAGAGGTGGGCGTTTATGCCACACGCTTCAGCAAAACCATTCATGATGAAGATGAACTGATCACGGCACTGATGGCTGGAGACGCGGTGCCAGTTATTTTCAGAAACCATCAAAAAGGATAACCATTCGCGGTTGATACATTTAAGGAGAGAAAAATGACCCAGGAAAAAGACAAATGGCAAAAGCTGGTGCGCCGGATGGAAATATTATTGAGGCTCAGGTCTTTTCCGGTGGCCATGAAGATGCTGGAAAAAAAAGAACAGTTGCAGGAAGTTCCGTTCTTAAGAAGGCCCGAAAACAAAGTCTCCATGTGCCAACTGATCAATCTGGTTCGCAATTTTGACTGGACCGTGGGCGCCGACGCGGAAGATTTCAGGCTCCCCACATGTTCATCCATTTTGGGACTTAACGAGCTGCCGTCATGTCACAGCGACGGAACCTTCCGGTCCATCGTGTGGGTGCAAACCAAAGAGGACGGCAAACGATTTGAAGCGGCCATTCCCAGGATTCCCTTCGGAAAATATGAGGCCGTGGCCATGGCACCCCTGGTGTATGACCCCTTTGAACCGGACATCGTGCTCATTTACGGCAACCCCGCCCAGATGATTTTGTTGATCAATGCTCTTCAGTTTGAAGACTACGAAGTCATGGACTTTCATTGTGTGGGCGAATCTTCATGCTCGGATGCCATTGGACGGTGTTATCTGACCGACAAACCCCAGCTCTCCATCCCCTGCTACGGGGAACGGCGTTACGGTCACGCCCAGGACGACGAACTGGTCATGGCCCTTCCGGCAAATTATATGGAAAAAGCACTCAGAGGTCTCGAGGTCCTTTATCGCAGGGGGGTGAGGTATCCCATCAGTTTCGCAGGGGCTGAAGGGAATCTGGATTCGGTTTTGCCCGTGGCCTATACCACCCTCGAAGAAAAAATCGAGAGCATCCGCGGCGCCATTCCCAATGGGCTGGTCGCCGGCCTCACGGGTGTCATTGCCAGCGGGAAAAGTACGGTTTCATCCAAACTGGCTCAGCTGGGGGCCAGGCTGATCGATTTTGACCTCATCGCGCGCCAGGTGGTGGAACCTGGCAAACCCGCCTACAATGACGCGGTGAAATTTTTCGGCACCCAGGTATGCCAGGAGGACGGTACCCTGGACCGAAAGAAAATCTCCGATATCGTGTTCAAGGACATGGAGAAACGAAAAAAACTTGAAGGATTCACCCATCCCAGAATCTACGAGGAATTCTTTCGGCAGTTGAAAGAAATCGGTGATGATGACCCGGCGGCCATTGTGATCGTGGACATTCCCCTTTTGGTGGAACTGAACCTCATGTACCTTTTTCAGAAGATCATCGTGGTGTCCGTCAGCCCTAAGACCCAGAAAAGAAGGCTCATGGAGCGGGACGGCATCGACGAGGCGGAAGCCTCGCGCATTATCGCCAGTCAATTACCGGTGAAGGAAAAAACGGGGTTCGCCGATTGGGTCATCGAAAACGATGGTTCAATGGAGGAGACCGTGGACCAGGTGGAGCGTCTGTGTGAAGAGCTAAAGCGGTTGACAACCGAAAGCTAGGCGCCTTACACCCCTTAAGAAAGAATATCTGCCGCTGACGCTTAGCTGTTGTTTCAGTAAAGAAATATTTTGATGCAAAGAAGTTGAAACCGAAGGAGCCGAGTGTGAAACGCACTGCTGATGCGTTTGGCATCGGTGTTGCGACAGTAAAGAGAATCATGGCGGATTACAATCGTGATCCTGACTTGCTGGATGAGCCGGCAAAGATGCGCGGTCGTCCAGGACACGCCGTCAGCACAACGCATCAGGAAGCCGTTCGGAGCTATATTCGATCAGCAAATAAACAGGGGCAGTACATAACTCTTTCTGATATTGCGGGTTTTCTTAAAGAGCGATCCACGGAAGAAGAACCATTTCATATTGCCACATTGGCAAGGACGCTCAATCGATGGGGATTCGAATTCGATTCATCTGCGAATATCTATAGGCCCATATCAGGAAATGCTCAGTGCCGTATATCCCACTCGTATTTCCCAAAACATCATGGGAGAGATGTCTCTGCGTAATCTACCGGAACGCATCCCCGAAATTGGGGTATGATTTCAATCAAGGAGTCGATAGCCATGCGAATAGAAGCCAATGGGATTCAAATCAATTGTGAACTGTCAGGAAAAGAAGACGCATCGGTAGTGGTACTGAGCCACTCCTTAGGCTCGGGTATGGCCATGTGGAATCCTCAGCTTCAAGCTTTGGAACCATATTTTCGGGTTCTAAGATATGACATGCGCGGCCACGGCCAAAGTGATGCACCGGAAGGCGCCTACAACCTGGACCAACTGGCCGCTGATGTAATAGGGTTGCTGGATGCACTCGGAATGAATGCCGTGCATTTCGTTGGATTATCCATCGGCGGCATGATCGGCCAATGCCTGGGGCTAAATTATGCCAGCCGTCTAAAAAGCCTGGTGTTATGTGATACAGCCCCTGTTATTCCCAAAGAAGCCCGACCGATGTTTAAAGAGCGCGAACAAACTGCCCGTGAAAAAGGTATGCCGGCACTGGTTGAAGGCACGTTACAGCGCTGGTTTACTTTGTCCTATCTCAAAGCAAATTCACCCGCCATCGACCTGATTCGAAAGCAATTTTTGGCGACACCGGTAACGGGTTACATCGGATGCAGCGAAGCCATTTTGGGCCTTGATTATGTTGATCGGCTTTCTGAAATCAAACTCCCTTCCTTAATACTTGTGGGCGAAGATGATACCGGAACGCCGGTGGCCGCTTCAGAGGCTATTCACGCACGTATCCCCAACGCCAAGTTGGAAATATTACCGTCCGCCGCACATCTTTCCAATATCGAACAGGCTGAGCTGTTTAATTCCTGTCTACTAAGCTTTTTAAAGAAGCAACATAGCGGCTAGAAGACAATAGGCGCTCGGCCCCGACCATCCCGATCACGGCAGAATCGAAAGTTTTTGAATCGGGACGGTTTGAATCACGAATAGAAACAGATGACGAAAATTAGATTAAATGGCATCCTTTTCCTCAAAAGCCCAATTGCCGGACCGTAAAAAAGCCCTTCCGGCCCACTCCGTGCAACCTCACCAGCTGCAGATCATCGAAGAGCTGGAAGATCAGAGAAGCGTTCTTGAAAAAGAGATTGCAGGTTGCAGGATGGCGTGATGGGTTGGAAACCTGCTAAGCTGTCCAACATGTCAATCCACTCGGACTTCGGACTTACTTTCGACAGCACTTCAACTATGGTCGTGGTGCCTTTCGTTTTCACTTGTTCCGCGCGGAGCGCCACGAGTTACCAATGCGCCTCGAATCTAAAGCATTTTACGCAAAACTTTTAACCTATCCGTTCGTTAGAAAAAAGTACAAAGAAGTTATTTTGTCCGAGGCCCTACTGCTTCTGTCCCAGTTCGCAAGTCTATTGGGCTATCTTATGGAGAGGCGTTCTCGGCAGGATAATAGGTAGCATTTTTGCTACGAAAGTCGAAGGCTCTTAACTACTACTGACATTGGGGCTATCTGCATAAGGATATTCTTTAACTGGTGAGGGAGGTCATGCTCGAAACTCAAAAAATCCCGCTTCTACTGTGGGGACTTTTCCTTGTTCTAACGCCGCTGGTGCTCACCCCATATATACACTCCAACGACGGCACGGGCTACTATGCTTATGTTCGTTCCTGGATAATCGACCGGGATTCGGAGCTGCAAAATGAAAAGGAGCACTTCAGTCAATTCTATGAGATCAGTTCCATCAGGTTGGATCCCGGAACGGGCGTCCACTATTCGCAGTATCCCGTCGGAACGGCCCTGTTTTGGACACCCTTTGCCCTGGTGGGGCATCTCGTGGCGAAAACCGCCGGACTTCCCCAAGACGGATACGCCATGCCTTACGTCTATCTTGTCAATCTGGCTTCGGCGATCTATGGTTTCCTTGCTCTGCTGATGATATACGCATTGCTTCGTAACTATTTCGATCGTCGCACCGCGATGGTTTCCACAATTACATTTTGGCTCTCTTCCTCAGTGTTCTATTACATGTACATTGAAGCCAGCATGTCCCACGCTGTTTCCCTTTTTGCGGTCACATTATTCATCTGGTATTGGCATCGGACAAAAAATGGGCGGGATTGGGGGCAATGGATCTTGCTGGGGCTTGTTTCGTCACTAATGGTCATGGTGCGCTATCAAAACGGCCTTTTCATGCTGATTCCGCTTGCATACGGCTTGCGAGACTACCTGGATGCCGGAAGATCCGGGAAGTGGCGGTGCCTTTCTGCCTTGGCATCCAAGCATATTCTTTACTTGGCTGCCTTTGCCGTCGGCCTGGCACCGCAAGCCACTATGCTGCTTTATCAACATGGATATCTTTACTCCCTCGTTGACCATTACCAGGTAGGAGGAGCGGTTGAACACGGGAGTAGCTTGCTTTGGCGGGTCGGTCTTTTCGCTAAGGTTCTGTTTTCGTCCAACCATGGACTATTCCTTTGGACACCCGTAACCCTGATAAGTTTTCTGGGACTGCTGCTCGGGATATCGACCCTTTCACGGCTGCGCTTTCTGTTGGCGATCTTCGTGTTGATTTTCCTCTGCCAGGTAGGGTTGGTTTCTTCCATAGGCGGCTGGAGCGCGGGACAGAGTTTTGGGCACCGAATGTTCGTGAATATGGCGCTTATACTCACCTTTGGCCTGGCCGTTGCGTTGAAGTGGCTGGAGAAAAGAACGAGTAGGCAAATGGTCTTGGGAGTGTGCGCTGTGTTCATCCTTTGGAACCTGGGACTGATGCTGCAATACGGCGCCCGCCTCATTCCATCTTCTGGTCCCGTAAGCTTTCTCGAAATCGCCAGAAACAACTTCTTTGTGATGCCTGGGAAGGCCGTGTCGATACTGCGGACGTTCCTTTTTTCCAGATGGGTGTATACGCCATAAACCGATAGCATTGGGCTTGACTTGGGCATGTTGCGAGGGTAGAATCATCTTGTCTGGCGGGCATCCACCTTTCCCATCGATCGTCCAACCTTTTAACCGGATGTCAGGGAAAAAGCAAGTTTTCACCTATGGACTGGCAATGCAATGGCCCCTGTTCGGGAACCTGACATTTCGGTAATAATACCGGTTCACAATGGAGGCGAAAAATTCCGTTTGTGCCTGGAAAGTGTTCAGAAAGCAATAACTTTGCCGGCAGAGGTCATTGTTGTGGCCGATGGAGAGACAGACGGCTCCTGGCGTATGGCCGAACAATTGGGAATGCGGGTGATTAGGTTGCCGGAAACTGGCGGTCCTGCGCGTGCCCGGAACGCTGGCGCTCGGACCGCGAAAGGTGATATTCTTTTCTTCGTGGATGCGGACGTAACAATTCCTCCGGACGCCTTAAACCAGATTAATCGCGCTTTCCAGGGCGATGCGGGTCTGGCTGCAGTCTTGGGGTCTTATGACGATGCCCCATATGAGACCAACTTTTTTTCCCAATATAAGAATTTGCTGCACCATTATGTTCACCAAACGGCTTCCGAACAAGCGTCGACTTTCTGGGGTGCCTGCGGCGCTATCAGGGCTGAAATATTTTGGGCCGTGGGCGGGTTCGATGAGACTTACCGCCGCCCTTCAATAGAAGATATTGAGCTGGGATATAGAGTCAGAAAAGCCGGGCATAGGATTCGCCTTTTAAAGGCCCTTCAAATCAAGCACCTGAAGTGGTGGGGATTTATCTCCCTTTCAAAAACCGATCTTTTTTGCCGCGCCTTCCCCTGGAGCCGCCTGATCCTCAAGGAAAATCCAATTATCAATGACCTAAACTTAAAAATGAGTCACCGATTCAGCGGCATGCTCATTTGGGTCGGAGTTCTTTCTGCGGGCGCCGCGTTCTACACAGGTTGGGCTTTGGTAGCGATTTTGGGTGTAATTGTAGCGATGCTCGCCCTGAATTGGGACCTCTATCGTTACCTTTCAAGTAAGCGGGGGGTTCTTTTCGCTTTAAAGGCGGTGTCATGTCACTGGTTCTATTATTTGTACAGCACGGCGGCATTTGGACTGGTCTGGGGACACAGACAGTTGTCAAAAATAGGAAGCCTTTTCCGCACGCACACCATGGCCGTCAAGTGATATGGAAGTTGAGAACCTGGCAAACGGAAAATATGAGGGCAAGGAAGCCATTGTGATTATAGGCGCAGGCCCTGCAGGGCTAAGTGCCGCCTATGATTTGGTCAGTTGTGGTATTCAACCTATTGTGTTTGAAAAATCCAGTACAGTCGGCGGGATTTCTCGGACCGAGAACCGCGACGGGTACTACTTTGACATAGGGGGTCACCGTTTTTTAAGCAAAATTGACTACATAAACCGTCTTTGGCAGAAAATGCTGGGAGAAAACCTACTAAACGTTCGACGCCTGTCGCGAATTTACTACAAAGGCCGGTTTTTCAATTACCCACTTGTTCCCTCGAACGCTCTCATCAACCTCGGGCCCATTGAAAGTGTGCTGATCGTGCTGAGTTATCTCAGGGCGCAACTCCAATTCAATACGGAAGACACTACGTTCGAGCAATGGGTTTCCAACCGATTTGGTTCAAGGCTATATAAGACGTTCTTCAAGACCTATACCGAAAAGGTGTGGGGCATTCCCTGTAATCAAATCCGCGCCGACTGGGCCGCGCAACGTATAAAAGGTTTATCGCTAGTGGCGGCACTTTCCAACGCGATCCTCCGGACGCAAAAGGCAAGAACCTTAGTCGACCAATTCGTTTACCCGTTGCAAGGCCCGGGAATGATGTGGAGAAGTTTTCAGCAGGCCATAGAAACTGGAGGTGGCCAAATCCATTTCGATTCCGAGGTCTTGGAGATCGGCTCTGAAAACGGCCGCGTGGTGGGTGTAAGTTTTTCAAAAAACGGTCAACCATACGATATTCCTGCAGATCATGTAATTTCCAGTATGCCTATCAATAGGCTGGTCAGAGCGCTCCACCGCATTACGCCTTCCGAAGTGACGGATGCTGCAGACGGCCTCTCTTACCGTTCATTTCTAATAGTAAATTTAATAGTGAGAAGAAAGGAACTGTTCAAGGACCAGTGGATCTATGTTCACAGTCCTGAGGTCCTGGTTGGACGCATTCAGAATTTCAAGAATTGGAGTGCCGCGATGGTGCCGGATCCTGAAATGAGCAGTGTCGGAATGGAATATTTCTGCAATGAAGGAGACGAAATCTGGATCATGCCGGATGAACAGTTGATTGCCCTAGCAACCAGCGAGCTGGAAAAACTGGGTTTGGCCCAAGGCCGGGAAGTAGTCAATGGTTTTGTTGTCAGACAGTCTCAAGCCTATCCTGTCTATGATGAGGGCTATAAGGATAACCTTCAAACAATTAAGCACTTTTTGGATGGGATTCAAAATCTTCAAACTATCGGTCGCAATGGCATGCATCGCTACAATAACATGGATCATTCGATGTTGACAGGCATATTCGCGGCCAAAAATATACTTGGCGAACAGCATGATGTCTGGAATGTGAATGAGGATGAAGAATATTTAGAGGAATACAGGGAAGAGCGGGCTGCAGCCGCTCTTTCCACGGAAATCTTGGAAACGGCCTTTTGCAGGATGGATAAACTGGCCTTTGCAGTTGCGGTTGGAGCGGTTTCGGGGTTAACGGTTTTCATCGCCACCCTGTGGCTGATTATTAAGGGCGGGGAGGTTGTGGGTCCTCATCTATCCCTTCTCTCCCAGTATTTCGCGGGGTATTCAGTCACTGTCAAGGGTGCTTTCATAGCGTTTTCCTACACTTTCTTCTGGGGATTTCTGTTTGCCTGGCTCTTTGCTTATCTAAGGAATCTCCTCGTGGCCTACTACATTTATCGCACCAAAAGGAAGGCCGAAATGTTTTCTTTAAACGATTTATTTGACCGTTTGTAGCCTTCGACAAAATAGTCGGGAGGATCGACCATGAAAGGGGAATTTCAGCCCAAGAATGAAAAGGTTATAGTCCATGGCGTTCTGTGGCTTAATTCTAAGTTTATCGGATTCGCTTTAGGGTTAACTTGTGGCTTGATCATATTCATTACAACTAACTGGCTGGTTATTAAGGGCGGTGATCCGGTGGGTCCCAACCTGCAGCTCCTCAGCCAATATTTCATCGGATACCGGGTTTCCTTTTTAGGAAGCATCATAGGTTTTATCTACGGTTTTGCGGTTGGAACGCTCAGTGGTGCGCTGATCGGATGGATTTATAATAGTATTGCCGGTTTCAGAGTCAGGCTGGATGGAAAAAGCCGCTAAAACCATGCGCCGGATAATGAAGAAAAAAAAAGTTGAAGGAGGAGCGATCTTATTGGCGGACCCTCGATAAACACGCCTTCAAGAGCGACTATAGCGCACGTTCGGCATACTGCCTTCGGCGCGGGTCAGAATTTCGTTGCCGCTGCCTTAGCCCTGCCCACAGGAATAATTACCGCAGCTTTTTTGACCCGGATGTTAGGGCCGTCAGACTACGGCCTGCTGACGGTTACAACGGCCATCATCGTATGGATTGAGGCGGCGGTCAGCCTCGGGTTTAGCAGGGCCACGGTGAAGTTGGTGGCGGAAGCGGAGGACTGGCGTGCGTGGATAGCGAGAGTTCTGCAGACTCAAATCTTGGTCAGCCTGACGGCTGCCTTGCTTTTAGTGGCCCTGGCCCCTATTCTTTCAACATTGCTTGATGCCCCGCAACTCAAGAACACTTTGCGCTTTCTGTCGGTCGATATACCGGTTTTCTCTATCACCCAAATTCTGATGGCCATTATGGTGGGCCGTGGTTCGTATCAACTCAGTGCCATGTTGAGGGCCGGTTATTGGTTGAGCCGGACAGGCTTAATTTTCATCCTGGTAACGCTGATCCCTGACGTAGCAGGTGCTTTGCTCGCTATTTTAGGGGCTTCAGTGATGATAATGACAGGCGCCATGGCCTTTGTCCGTCCGCCCCTTAGTGGCGGCAACCGTTTTTCCTTTCAGCGGATATGGGGTTATGTCTGGCCTTTGTTCCTCTATACAGTGGGGATAAACCTGTTCGGCATTTTGGATCTATTATTTGTGAAGGGTTTAGTCGAAGCGCCTCAAGCAGCTGGATTTTACGGCGCGGCCAAGAATTTAGCGATTGTACCCGTCTTTTTGGCCGCCTCCTTCTCTCCGATACTTATCGCTAAACTGACGGAGCTAAACCGCCAAAATCACAGGGAGCTTGCTCACAGCATGAGTCGTCAAACAATACGTCTAATTCTGTGTCTTCTGCCGTTCGCCGGGATGACTGCCGGTGCGGCGCCTGAAGTGATTTCGGCAATCTACGGGAGACCTTTCCTGCCCTCTTCTCCCGCACTTTCAATCCTTATTTTTGGAACCCTGGGGATGACCATGATTTCAGTGGCGGTCTCGATATTAATCGCTGCAGGTCATCTTAGATGGCCTTTTGCTATTGTACTACCACTTCTCCTATCGGCTCTTGTGGGACACGTCCTTTTAATCCCCCGTCTCGGAGAAATCGGCGCGGCCTGGGTTACGACTGCCGTGGCATGCATTGGCGCCTGTTCAATTTTGGGGGTCGCCCGAAAACTCTGCCACATTCGACTACCCGTCTCCACTTTTCTGCGCAGTATTATCGTTTGTGGCATTGCCTACTTCCTGTCGTCTTTTTGGCCTGCGCCGGGATTTTTAGTCGTGATCAAGCTTCTGCTGATAGGACTCACGATAGTCGTTTTGTTTCTCCTGATAGGTGAAATCAACAGAAACGATTTTACGTTCCTTCACGCACTTCTGCGACAAAAATCTGAATTTCAACAATGAGTACCACCAGTATCAGTTCTTTATGAATTGCCCCTCCGCTTACGGGTCAAAAAGAGCTGGCGGCACAAACCCAAATAATATACGGGCATCAGGTAGGTTTGAAAAATGAACTTAAGCCTCAAAGCAAATACTGGAAAATACCGCCCGATCAAAATGCTGGCTTTGTAGCGGCGATGGAAGATATTCTCGAAGTTTATGCACGACCGTACCACGTTAAGTTTCCGGTCGTTTGTATGGATAAATCGAGTGTACAACTGATTGGGGAGGTGCATGAACCCATTCCCGCGGTTCCCGGCCATCCTGTTTTGATGGATGACGAATATGTTCGCAAGGGATTTGCAGGTATTTTCATGGAGGTGGAACCGCTCGGGGGAAATTGAAAAGTTAAAATCACTGAACGGCGGACTCGGATTGACTGGGCACACTTCATCAAAGAAATGCTCGAAGAATGGTATACAGACGCTGAAAATGTAGTCTTGGTCGTGGACAACCTCAATACACACAAGCAGGTGTCCCATACGATCCTTGCTCAAAAAAGCAATATCTTATCACATCACCTCACCCTGGAAGGCCTTCTCAAAATATCGATAGGCCGGTCCGCGGACCATGGAAGACGGGATGCACCCCCGCCTGTAAAGATCAAGAGCTAATTCAAATAAGAGTGAAAGAGAGTTTCGACGCCTGGATTTTTGTTTCATTTTTTTAAGACGATTCATAGCCATGGGTACAGCAATATCTCTGACCGTTCTTTTCTCCCTGTCCGCCTTATCTAGTAATGAAGCGATATTCGGGCCGATATACTGATTAACAAATTCCACAATCTTACCCTTTTTAATGGAAGCGAATTCCATCGTGCCGCCTAAAACTCCCCCGCTATTCGTAATAAAGCTGGGAAGATACATTATACCATTATCCTGCAGTTCCCGCTGCGCGTCAAGTGTCACAGGGTTGTTCGCGCCGGGGCATATTATTCGGGCGGAAATGTTTTTGACGTTTTCTCCGTGCACACTGTGGTGCCGCGCGCAAGGCAACAGGATGTCGACCGGGAGTTCGAGCAGAGAAGACCTGTCTATGCGATTTGCACCATCATAAAGATCAACCACCCTGCTGCCGGCTTCTTTTGTAAGCCGGTTGAGACGCCTGACATCCAGACCATCCTTGTTATATATGGCCCCTCTTGAAGTTGAAATGGCAACAAGGCGGACACCCGAATTATACAAGAAATCTCCCAGTGAGGACCCTACCTTTCCATAACCCTCAATAGCAGCGCTGCATTTTGACATTTCCAGTCCAAGATGCTGCACGGCTTTTTTTGCCCCGGTAAATACGGTTAAAGCCGTATAAAAACCGGTACGGTTTACCCTGAACTCCCGTTTTTTCACACTGACTCCCGAAGATTTAACCATATGTCGGATGTCACTTATCTCGGTTCCCATATCAGTGGCAGGAATGTAGATGTGGTTAGCCAGAAGAGGATAAATGGATTTGCCAAAAGATGTGAGAAGTTTCAGCCTGTCATTGAGGGGAGCTTCGGGATCGCCTACAACACCCGCTTTAGCTCCGCCATGGGGTAATCCCAGAAATCCAAACTTAAGCGTCATACCGCGGGCGAGAATGCCTATCTCATCCTCATCGATATCCGGCATTAGACGCAGTCCTCCGTGGGAATGTCCGCCTATAATCGAATCAATAACAATATATCCTATTATCCTGGAATCATGGATTATTGTTATCCGCAGCCGCGAATCATCGTTCCGGTCCTTTATTTCCATTGTCGCCTCTGAAATATAAAAGTCGGGATCATCCGAAATATTATTGGATTATGCAAGGACCTTTTCCGTCTCGTTTCTTTTTTACCTTTTTAACCGCTCTTACGGCAATGAAATATCCTGTTAAAAACCGGGTGGGAAAACCTGCCAGATGTTCGAAAGCGTTAAGCATTCCCAAAAACTGTCTCCTGGTTTCACCTCCGGCGTATTTATCGAATATTCCGGCCAGTAACACAGCGAAAAACCGTGGGCAATGCATAACAGCTGTGGCATCAGTAACTTCGAATCCGAGGTCGGTGAGAGTCCTGTATAATTGAGGAGGGCTCATAGTTGCTCCTACATAATAAGGGACAATGCCCAGCCAGTTCATTAACCCGAAAGGTAACAAAGCACGAAGAGCGATTACAGGATTGAATAGATTGTCAAGGGTTATGATCAGTTGCCCGCCATCTCTCAATATTCTTTTAATCTCTCTCAAACCCCTGACTATATCTCTTCTTGTATTAAAATGGTCCAGTGTAGAAATGGAGATAACCAGGTCTATAGAATTTCCGGTGAAAGGAAGAGACCGTATATCTGAAATTACCCCTTTTATTTTGTGAAAATTCTTTCTGGCCGAGGCTGTAATAAGAGCGGAGATATCCATCCCAATCAGTTCTCTGGACCTCCCGCTTAACATTGGGTATAAACCAGAACCTTTTGCTTCGTCGAACAGATCGGTTTTGAGTGTTTTATTTAAGATCCCGGGGGGCAGCCAGCGATTCACCAGCTTTTTGTTAACGGCATCGCTATGAGCCCGCCACAAAAGGTTAGCTCCCTTTCCTTTGAATTCCCTGGCAACTGAATCCCAGTACCTTAATTTTTTATCGGACAAAATTTTTATTCCTTAAAGAATTCCGTGGCGTCGAGAACCGGCTTATGGATTTCTTCCAGATACAGATGCGCGCTTGATATCATCTTCCTAGCTGGAATTAGGCCAGGGGCATGAAATTTACCTTAAAATATTCATCCCATTGATCAGCATTATCTGAACCTCCAAAAAGAGATGCGTTTGATGCTGGTTTCTCTTGGGATTGTAACATGATAAATTTATTTTTCCTTTTACAACATGTTGTTAACGGAGAGGCCCTAAGGGCTTAAAAGAGTTTCCCCTGTAAGGACGTTGTGGTTTCCCTCACTTCCAGGTGCAGATGAAGATAGGCCCGTCGCGTGGCAACCCGTCCCTGAGGGGTTCGTTTGATGTACCCGCTTTGGATCAGGAATGGCTCATAAACATCTTCTATGGTGTCCTTTTCCTCCCCCACGGCGGCGCAAAGGCTGCTGAGCCCGATGGGTCCTCCGTCAAATTTTTCAATGATGGTGTGCATGATGAACCGGTCCATCTTGTCAAGGCCCTGATCATCCACTTCCAGCATGTCCAGCGCACGGCTTGCCACCTTCTGCGTAATAACCCCGTCCGCCTCCACCTCCGCAAAATCCCGCACCCGCCGGAGCAGCCGGTTGGCGATTCGCGGTGTTCCCCTGGCCCGCTTGGCGATTTCAAGGGCCCCTTCATCCTTAATGGGAATCTCCAGGATACCGGCGGACCGAACAACGATCTTGTAAAGGTCTTCCGGTTCATAGAAATCGAGGCGCAGAATCACGCCGAACCGGTCCCTCAATGGGGGGGTCAACAGCCCAGCGCGGGTGGTGGCGCCCACAAGGGTAAATGGCGGAAGAGGGATTTTCATGGTCCGGGCCGAAGGGCCCTGACCGATGATGATATCCAGTTCATAGTCTTCCATGGCCGGATAGAGAATCTCTTCCACCACGTGATTAAGACGATGGATTTCGTCGATGAACAGCACGTCTTTGGGTTGAAGATTTGTCAGGATGGCGGCCAGATCCCCCGGTCTCTCAATAACAGGGCCGGAAGTGCTTCGAATGTTCACCCCCAGTTCTCCTGCGATGATGTGGGAAAGGGATGTCTTTCCCAATCCCGGACTGCCGTGAAACAATACATGGTCCAGAGCTTCCTCCCGCCCCTTTGCCGCCGCAATAAAGACGGACAGATTCCGCTTCATATCCGTCTGTCCCACATACTCCGCAAGGGTCTTGGGTCTTAAATTGATTTCAGCCGGTATTTCTTCGGGCTGGAGGTCTGGGTCTATAATGCGCTCGTCCATAATGATCCGTTTCAGGCCAGGATTTTAAGACTTTCTTTGATCAGGCCTTCGAGGGTTTTGTCTTTCACCCGCATTTTGGCCTTTTCCATGGCGGCCCTGGCCATTTTGGCCGAATAGCCCAGGTTTATGAGGGCCGACAGCGTATCTTCCATGGCTTTTTCGGTTCCTGTTTCGCTGGTCACAGAGGGCGGCATTTGAGCATCTTCCGAAAAAGCGGCGGCACGGTCTTTGAGCTCCAGGGCAATTCTTTCCGCCGTTTTCCTGCCGATTCCCGGAATGGCCTGCAACCGGGGGGCGTCTCCCGCGGCAATGGCGCGCAGCAACTCTTCCGCGCCCATGCCGGAAAGGATATTGGCTGACAGTTTGGGGCCGATCCCCGAAACCGAGACCAGCATCAAAAAAAGACTTTTCTCAAGTTTCGTGGAGAATCCGAAAAGAATCAGTGCGTCTTCCCTCACGTGGGTGTGGATATGGAGGTTGACGGGTCCATCCTTTTCGGGAAGGGTATAAAAGGTGGAGAGGGGAACGAAAACCTCATAGCCCACCCCTCCCACCTGAACAATGATGGACTGGGTTGATTTTTCAAAGAGGGTACCGCTCAAATAGGAAATCATGGGTTCATTTTCCCCGGGATTTTTCCTGGAGCATTCGGAGCCCGGAGCTGTTAACGTGGCAGATGGCTGTTGCCAGCGCATCGGAGGCATCGATGGGCACCTGCTTTTTGAGCCCCAGAATTGCGTTGACCATGGATCGTACCTGCTCCTTGTCGGCCCTGCCGTATCCCACAACCGACTTCTTGATTTCAAGTGGTGTGTATTCGAAGACCGAAATATCATGCTGTCCTGCCGCAGCCAGGATCGCACCGCGTGCATGCCCCAGTTTGAGGGAACTTCTGGCATTTTTCGCATAGAAAAGATCCTCGACCGCCATGGCATCGGGCTTAAAACGTTCCAGAAGTTCCACTGTACCCTGAAAAATCCTGTGGATTTTCCGGGCAAAAGGCAATTTTTCGGGGGGCTTGATAAGACCTGCTTCCATAAAGGATATCCGGCGATTTTTCTCTTCCAGCAGGCCGTAACCGGTAATCCTTAAGCCGGGATCCACACCCAGCACCCGTATCAACTCATGGCCTCCATCACATCGTCTGCAATGTCGAAATTGGCATATACATGACTGACGTCGTCATGGTCTTCAAGTGCCTGCATCAGATTGATCATCTGCTGGGCTTTTTTGCCTTCCACTTTGACCGTGTTTTTGGGAATTTTGGTGACTTCGGCAAGGGTGTATGGCAACCCCGCATCGTCGATGGCTTTTCTTACCGCCTCAAAATCAGAAGGCGCCGTTACCACCTCAAACTCCGTTTCCTCTTCCTTGACGTCTTCGGCGCCCGCTTCCAGAGCCAGGTCAATGAGCTGCTCTTCATCCACCTGGTCTTTTTCCAGCACAATCAGTCCGCGCTGCTCGAAAATCCAGGCAACACATCCCGGTTCACCCAGATTCCCGCCGTTTCGCTCAAAAAGGTGTTTGATATCGGCCACGGACCTGTTCTTGTTGTCGGTCAGACAATCCACCAGCACCGCAGAGCCGCCGGGGCCGTAACCTTCATAACTGGCCTCTTCATAATTTACACCTTCCAGCTCACCGGTACCCTTTTTAATGCCCCTTTCAATATTTTCCTTGGGCATGTTCTCCGCTTTCGCCGCGGCGATGGCGGTCCGGAGCCTGGGGTTGCCTTCGGGGTCACCCCCTCCCATACGGGCGGCCACGGTAATTTCCTTGATGAGCTTGGTAAATATTTTGCCTCTTTTGGCGTCGGCCGCACCCTTTTTGTGTTTGATGGAACTCCATTTTGAATGACCGGACATAAGTGTTCTCCTCCATTGTGGTCCATTAATGACCGATGATCAACCTTGGGATTTTGATTTTCCCTTTGCCTTCAACGCGTAATAAACCCTGTTGCCACCAGGTACACCTCCCGGCTTCGCTTTCGGGTGGCTTTTGGTCTGAAAAGCCTGATCTGTCCGAAAGCAGGCCCGAGGTCTTTTTTGAAATCCTTAAGGGCTTCGTCTTCAAAGATCTTGCAGACAAAATGCCCTTTGGGCTTTAGAAGCATTCGGGCAATTTCAGCGGCCCTTTCCGCCAGAAACAGGGATCTGCTGGCGTCGGTATCCCGAATGCCCGTTGTGGGCGGGGCCAGATCGCTCAAAACAAGGTTTCTGGGCTCGATTCGTGCACTCAGCTGTTCCGGATCGACGGTTTCGATATCCGCCTTCATGTATGTGAAATTGGGCGGGTTAAAGGCTTTGGGCTTCTGCAGATCAATCCCCACCACATTGCCCCCCTTACCCACTTTCCCGATGACATATTGGGACCATGAGCCGGGAAAGCACCCCAGATCCAGCACCGTGTCGTTCCTGCGAATCAGCTTGAATTTTCTGTCTATTTCCTGAAGCTTGTATACGGAGCGTGCAAGCCACTTTTCCTTTCTGGCCTTCTCCGTATAATGATCATCCCATCGATTTGATTTCATTTGGATATATTTATCACAGATATACCCCCTTTGCAAAAAAAAATGAATTGTAATAGGATGCTTGGTTCGAAATAAGGAGGTTCAAAAAGCGTATGGAACAAGTGATAATTGACGGCGTGACCCTCAACCTTTCTGAACCCGACCAGGTTCCATTGAAATGGGTCGGCCACCAGGAAATGGTCACGCAGGTGCTGGCGGCATGGTTGGTCGTCGGAGATGAGGATCTGCCGCTCTGTCCCAGGTTGGTGGGCAAACCGGGAGTGGGGAAAACCACCCTGGCCTATCACGCGGGGAGAACTCTCAACCGGCCGGTTTATCTGTTTCAATCCACCATGGATACGAGACCTGAGGATTTGATTGTTACACCGGTTATTTCCGAAAAGGGAAAAATAAAGTACGTGGCAAGCCCGGTGGTATCGGCCATGATCAAAGGGGGTGTGGCGGTAATCGATGAAGGAAACCGCATGAGTGAAAAAAGCTGGGCGTCCCTGGCGCCGCTCCTGGACAGCCGGCGGTATGTGGAATCCATCGTAGCGGGAATCAAGATCAAGGCCCATCCGGAGTTTCGCCTCTGTACCACCATGAACGACGATGCCAGCACCTTTGAACTGCCCGAATACATCCATTCCCGATTGCAGCCCCAGATTCATATCGATTTTCCGGAAGAAGATGAGGAAAAACTGATCCTGAAAGCCAATCTCCCCTTTGCCGATGATGAGATCCTTCATTACGTGGTGGCGTTTCTTCAGGCGGCCCATCGGGCCGATGAGCGATATTCCGTTAGAGACGGCATCAATATGGCGCGGTATGCCCTGAAAAGACTTTCAAAGGAGAAGGGGCCGCATTCCAAGGCTTCCCCCGAAACCATGGTCAAATTCCTCAAAGAAGCGGCGTCAATGGTGCTGGATGCGCCAGCTGCCGACTATTTTGCCGAACTGGTGGACCGCCTTGGACAAGATCGCTGAAATCAGCTGGCGCAGCATTCGGGTGGTTCCCATCCTTCACAATCGTCTGGAGTTTGCCATGGTGGTGAAAGGTCTTTTTGAATCCTTTCGCCCGGACCATGTGGCCGTAGAATACCCCAACACGCTGAAGACCCGTATTTTGCAGGGCATCCGGCGCCTTCCCCTGTTGTCGGTGGTGCATTACGAAGGAAATGACGGCGCATTTGTCTATCTCCCCCTGGAACTCTGCGACGCTCAGGTGGAAGCGGTACGCCTGGCACTGGCCCACGACATCCCCGTTCATTTTATCGATCGGGACACGGAAGGCTATCCCCTGGACCACACGCCCATGCCCGACACTTACGCCATAACCCGCATCGGGCATGATGCCTATTGCCGCGCTTACATGGAAACCTATCGCCATGCTAAACCCTCGGCCGAAGACACCCTTCGGGAAAAGACCATGGCCTGGCACCTTCGGGAACTGGGAAAATCCGGGAAAAAAGTCCTGTTTGTTTGTGGTTTGAGCCATGTAAACGGAATTCTGGAGATGCTGGACCGTCCCCAGGCGCCCGTCATCGGCCGAATATCCCGTGAAAAAGTGGGACTGGCCCATCTGCATCGGGAATCCAGCCGGGAAATCATGACGGAGATGCCGTTTCTGCAGGCCACCTGGGAACGTCACCGTTCGGCCGGCGAAATGCCGGATCGATTTCAGGTGCAGATGGCCCTTTTAAGGGCCGCTGAGAAAAGATACTGGAAAAACAGCAAAGAAAAAGTCTCCCGGATTCAGTTCAGAATCCTCAACCGGTTCGCTCGAAATTATGCGCTGCTGAACCAGAAACTATTGCCTGACTTTTACCAGCTGATCGTGGCCTCGCGCGGGGCCGTGGATGACAATTTCGCCTATGAAGTGTGGGATCTGGGAAGCGACTATCCCTGGCAGACGGAGAACCCGGGGCTCTCCGTCCTCAGGCTGAGAGGTGAAGACCTCTTTCTGGACCAAAAACGGATTCGGTTTCATCGGCAGTTCAAAACCCTGCGTCGACGCCTGATTCCGGTACCGGTCAAAGAAAAGCGGAGGCAGGGCGACCCGGAAAAATGGAAAAAGGAATTCAGCGGCAACGCAATCTGCTCCTATCCGCCTGAAGATGTGGCCGTTGAAGGGTATGGTCACTATTTGAAAAAGAAAGCCCTGCAGATTAAACGGGAGGAAAATGTTCGTATTGAACCTTTTTCCTGTTCCCTCATGGACGGCATCGATATCCGGGAAACCATCAGGGATTGGTCAAGCGGGAAGCTGTACGTCAAATCGGAGCTGCCGCTCAAAGGAAAAGTGGGTTCCGTGGTGGTTATTTTCGATCCCGATTTTCCAAAGGACGGAAAAGAGAATTTTCCCTGGTGCGTGACCTGGCTGGGTGAACACAGTCAGGAATCGGATATGGCCTTTTACAGCACACCGGCGGGAGAGGTCATGGACGGCCCGGGTATTTCCAGATGCCAGTACGGAGGCTTCATGTTGAGCTATCCGCCCCTCCGCGTCTATGATATCTGGCAGGATTCCTATTTTAGCGCGGCTCGGAACAAGCCGGAAAAACTCCTCATGGCGGCCATTGATTACAGCCTTGAAAAGCACGTGGTCTACCTGGCCGCCGACCCCCCTTCCGGCTGGTGTCAGAGCATGGCGGCACGGCTGGGAAAGAAGATCGTATATCTCCCTTTGGGAACCTTTTCTCCCGTCACCCTCAAGAAAATTCGTCAATTTCACGTGCTGGACGGCCACGGGGTGCGGCGATATGCTAAGGATTATTTGTAGAAATCCGGAAAATCAAGGTGTTTTCAAACCGACAGAACTCTTTTTCTAACAATATGTTCCGTTTCCTTTGCATCCAAAAACCGCGATGTGATAAATTGAGCGGAATTTGACGAACAGGACCTCTCACTAAACCCAATTCCATCCAAAAAATCCCTCAGGATGACGGTTCGCACCTGCGGTTTGTCCCGGTCCATGGTGGCGAGGGTTGGCCGGTGAAAGGGATGCCTGGCGTTTCGAACGCCCTGATGAAGCGCTCTCCAGCTCGATCCGAGAATGTCCTCCAGTGTTGCGATATTTTCCTTTGTTCCAAATATCATATGGCGGCACCATGGTGAAACAAAGCTGATCTCCAGGCGGTTTTCAAGGGGGATCCCCCATTAAACCCGTTATGACCCCGTGGCAACGGCAAGCGGTGCAGAGCAGGATGGGCCCTCCCGCCTTTTCAATCCCTTCGGCCAGGTTAAAGAGGTCTTTAACACGGTACCCGCCCACGCCGGGACCCAGTTGATGACTGCGGATCACCAGGCTTTTCCATGGCGGAAATTCAATAGCGCCGAGGCGTTCAAACATATTTTGTTTCCGGGGTTTTCCGGTAAAGGTACAGATATGTGCGGGTTCCGCGCAATCGTCCGGGCAGAGAAAATCCGCATGGCTCACAAAGATATTGCCGTTCTCTACTCGCAGGGGATTGGGCAGGAGAGGATCTATCTTTTCGGGGATGGAAATCCTTTGCAGGTTTTTTTCTTTTTGATCCAGAAGAAGCCACTCCGCCGCCAGATGAACGGGCACCGCCGGAACGATCCAGTCGGGAAGCTTTCCCCCCTCTGCCCGAAGGTGCTCAAAAAGATAAACGGTACCGTCACCCTTGATAAGCGTTCTGCCACGGCCTTTGGCCCCCTGAAGTTTTTCTTCTTTCAGGTCCACCAGAACCAGATGCGGGTTTCCGGTCAACCGTTCCGCGGCCATGCGGCCGAAACGGCCCGCCCCGATGATCCATATTTCTTTCATACGGGCGTCTCTTTTTCATTCAACAGTCGAATATCCAGTTGTTTTTGCACCATACGGCGACCGACATTCATTGTCAACCAGTCGGGAAAAATTGACCGCCGAACTGCTTCGGCGACGCGGCGCTTTGCCAAACCCGGTTTTTCCTTCACATTCAAGACCTATTTGTTGTATATAAAACTCCGTGTTGAATCACAATGATTCGTCGCCCAAAATACAGGAGATACCCATGAGCACCCATACGATTCATTTCCTGCCGGCAGACCGATCCGTTCATGTGGACGACGGCGCCACCATCGCGGAGGCGGCGCAGCAGGCCGATGTACTGATCACGAACCTCTGCGGCGGTGAAGGCGTTTGCGGCAAATGCCGGGTTCAGGTGACAAAAGGCCGTGCCCCTGCCGAAAGCCTCGCAAAAGGTTTCTTCTCGCAGGATCAAATCATGAAGGGTTATGTCCTGGCCTGCCAGACGGAAATACATGACGACCTGGAAATTGTTGTTCCGGCCGAGTCCCGTGTGGATGCCTCCAAAATCATGACCGGCGGGGAAAGCCAGGCCATAGGGGAAATGGAACTGAATCCCATTGTCAAAAAGGCCTATCTGGCCCTGGCAGAACCCACTGCGGAAGACAATGTTCCCGACCTGGAACGGATATGCAGGGAACTCAGGAAAGAACTGGGATGGCACAAATTTGATATCCCATTGGACTGTCTGCAGACCCTTTCCACAAAGCTGCGTGAGAATGACTGGAAAGTGACGGCGACCATCGCCAGACACGGTGAAAATTATCGCATCTTGCGCATCGATCCTTTCGATACGGCCCAATCCCATTACGGCCTCGCCGTGGATGTGGGGACCACGACCGTGGTGGCCCAGCTGCTGGATTTGAACACCGGCAAGGTGCTCGATGTGCAGGGTTGCCACAACAAACAGGCCAGTTTTGGAGAGGACGTTATTTCGCGGGTCATTTATGCCTGCGGCAAAGGAGGATTGGATCCGGTCCAGCAGGCTGTCGTCCAGAATATCAACACCCTGATCGCAAGGCTTGTTAAAAAAACCGGAATTTCACGGGATGAGATCGAGGTAATCGTGGCAGCCGGCAATACCACCATGAGCCATCTGCTTCTCGGATTGACACCTTGTTCCATTCGCCTTGATCCCTATGTACCCACGACCGATGAATTTCCTCAGATACGGGCCGCCGAAATCGGCATCCGTATCAATCCTCGCGGCATATTGGAAGTTATGCCCTGCGTGGCCTCTTATGTGGGGGGAGACATCGTCGCAGGCGTGCTTGCCAGCGGCATATCGGAACAGGAAGAAGTCAAGTGCTTGATCGATATCGGCACCAACGGTGAAATTGCCATCGGCAACCGGGACTGGCTGGTATGCTGCTCGGCGTCCGCCGGTCCCGCTTTTGAAGGTGGCGGAACCCGCTGCGGTATGCGGGCCACAGATGGCGCCATCGAAAAGGTGGTCATCGAAAACGGCGATTTGCACTACGAAACCATCGGGAACAAAAAACCCCGCGGCATCTGTGGATCCGGTCTGATCGACTGCATTTATGAACTGGTAAGAAACAATATTATCGGTCAGGACGGTAAATTCGACCGGCAGAGAAAAGATCCCCGCTTGAGTTCCGAAGACGGTATCCCGGAATACATCGTTGCTGATGCAGGGGAAACGGAAACCGCAGCCCATGTGGTCATCACCGAATCCGATATCGACAATCTCATCAAAAGCAAAGGAGCGGTATTTGCGGCCATTAAATCCCTCATCGATTATATCGGTCTGGGATTTGATGTGATCGACACCCTGTATGTGGCCGGGGGATTCGGCAGTTTTCTGAACATTCCAAAAGCGGTGGCCATCGGTCTTTTGCCCGATATTCCCCTTGAGAAAATCAAATTCATCGGCAACAGTTCCCTTACCGGGGCACGGAGCTGCCTGCTGTCGGAAAATGCCTTTGAAACGTGCCTTAATATATCAAGATCCATGACCAACATTGAATTATCAACCTACCAGCCTTTTACGCACGAATATATTGCCGCCCTTTTCCTGCCCCATACGGATGGCAAACTCTTCCCTTCGGTTACTTACGGCAAAGGATGAAACCCGAGGAGGTGAAAATGGACAGCCACGACATTACAGAAATCCTGGAGGAATGTGAATTTTTCAAAGGTCTTGAAAAATCCTTTATAGGGAACATCGCCGGCCTCTGTCGGGTGCAGAATTATGAACCGGGGGAGTACGTCTTCTCTCAAGGGGATTTCGGTGAATACCTTTATGTGATCGCCCAGGGGAACGTCTCTCTGGAGCGATCCATGGACCTGGGAGCCCGTAAGGGAAACGTCGTCATCGGACTTTTGGGAAAAGGACGGGTCATGGGGTGCTGGTCCACCTTGTTGGGGCAACCGCACAATCTCATGAGTTCCGCCGTGTGTCAGAAGCCCACGACGGTGGTGAGCATCAAGGGAGGGGAGTTAAGAAGCATCATGACGGAGAACCACGACCTGGGGTTCAGTTTGATGGAAAGCCTCTGCTTCCTGCTCCGGGACCGGCTTCACGGCGCGCTGGGCGCCATGGAAAAAATTTGATAAATGAGCTGGCTTATGGCTCATGGCTCATAGCCTATTGGGTGCCATCATCTATCAGCCATACGCCATGACCCAATTTATGGAGAACCTGTTGGAAGACGATATTCGCGCTCAGGAAGCGGCCATGCTGGAGGACATCGAGGGTCGACTCCGGGAATTTGAAAAAGAGAGAAAAAACCTCATTCCCATGCTTCAGATGATCCAGGAACGTCACGCCTACCTGTCGGCCGACGCGCTTCAGATGGTGGCTGACAAGCTTGAGCTGGCGCTTTGTGAAGTATATGGCGTGGCGACCTTCTACAACCAATTTCGGTTTCACCCACCGGGAAAGCACCATATGAAGGTGTGCCTGGGCACCGCCTGTCATGTGCGGGGGGGTGACATTATTCTGGAAAATTTCGAACGAAAACTTGGCATCGGTCACGGTGAAACCACCCCGGACCGGGAATTCAGCATCGAGCGGGTCGCCTGTGTGGGATGCTGTGCACTGGCGCCCGTGGTAATTGTGGATGAGACAGCCCACGGCCATGTGGCCCCCAGCAAGGTGGAAGGATTGATCCTGGGGTTTCAGGTGGAAAAAGAAAAAGAGGAGCGCGAAAGGCAGCAAAATGAATCCCGGGAATAATCCAAATCCGGAAGAGACTTTTACCGCAATGGTCGAAAAGGCCATTGAAAGGCGGGAATCCCTGGAGAACACTTCCGACCCGGTCATCCATATCGGTATGGCGACCTGCGGCATCGCCTCGGGCGCTTTGGAGACCATGTCGGCTTTTGAGGAGGCCCTGACGGAGCGGAATATGACGGCCCGCATCCATCCGGTGGGGTGCATCGGCCATTGCTATGCGGAACCGGTTGTCATTATCGAAAACCCCGGTTTCCCTCCGATTCTGTACCACCAGGTGACGCCGGGTAAAGCCCGAATGCTGGTGAAATCCTTCCTGGAAAAAGGCGACCCGCTTTTTGAATATCTCATGGGCGCCATGGTTGAAAACGACACGATCCCCCAGGTCTGGGACTTTCCCAGGTTCAACATGGAAAAGCGCCTGGTCATGGAAAAATGCGGCCGGGTGGATCCCGAAGAGATCGATGACTATCTGGCCCATGGCGGGTACGCCGCCCTGGCCAAAGCCCTTCAATCTTCACCGGAAATGGTCATCGAAGAAGTTAAGGCGTCCGGTCTGCGGGGAAGAGGCGGCGCGGGATTTCCCACGGGGATGAAATGGGAACTGGCGGCAAAGGCCGGGCGTGTGGAAAAAACCGTCATCTGCAATGCCGACGAAGGGGACCCCGGGGCCTACATGGACCGAACCATACTGGAGAGCAATCCTCACCAGGTGCTGGAAGGGATCATTATCTGCGCACGTGCCATCGGGGCGCAAAAAGCCGTTGTGTATGTGAGAGCGGAATATCCCCTGGCCGTCAAAATGGTCACCCGGGCCATAGCCCGGGCCAAAGAAATGAGACTTCTCGGAGACCGGATCCTGGGCAGCCCCTTCAGCCTGGACATCGAGGTTTTTCAGGGTTCCGGGGCCTTTGTGTGCGGCGAGGAAACAGCGCTGATTCAGTCCATCGAAGGCCGGCGCGGCATGCCCACCTACCGCCCCCCTTTTCCCGTTCAAAAGGGGCTTTGGGGGCAGCCCACGGTCATCAACAATGTCAAAACCTTTGCGACGGTTCCTTTTGTGGTGGCCCATGGGGCCCTGCAATTTCGTGAAGTGGGAACGGAAAAAAGCCCCGGTACCGCCATTTTTTCCGTGGTGGGCAATGTGCGTCATGCGGGCCTGGTGGAAATCCCCATGGGCGTGGACCTGCGCACCCTGGTTTTTGACACCTGCGGGGGTATTCCCAACAAAAAGGCCTTCAAAGCGGTTCAGATCGGCGGACCTTCGGGCGGATGCCTGCCGGCGGAATTTCTGGACACCCCCATTGATTTCGACTCCCTGACCGAAGCCGGAGCCATGATGGGTTCCGGCGGCATGGTGGTTATGGACGAGGACACCTGTATGGTGGATGTGGCCCGTTATTTTCTTGATTTCACGCAGAAAGAATCCTGCGGAAAGTGCACCTTCTGCCGGGTGGGCACCCACCATCTGCTGGAAATTCTGGTGCGCATCACCAAGGGGGAAGGGCGCGAGGGAGATCTTGAAATCCTGGAATCCTTAAGCGAAGACATCAAGGCGGGATCCCTTTGCGGTCTGGGAAAGACGGCCCCCAATCCCGTGTTGACGTCCCTTAAATATTTCCGGGACGAATACGAGGCCCACATCAAGGAAAAACGATGCCCGGCCTGTATGTGCCGCGAACTGACTGCTTTTTATATTGACCTGGACAAATGTGCCCGGGGCTGCGATGCATGCGTCGGGTGCTGTCCTGTTGAAGCCATCTTTACCACCCCGAACCGAAAAAAGGGGATCGACCAGAAACTTTGCGTCAAATGCGGTGAATGCGTCACCGCATGCCCTCCGGAATATGATGCGGTTGTGAAAGTGTCGCCGCCGCATTTGGCGCCTATTGTGGAACGCCCGGCGGAACCTGAAGATTCAGGGCAAAAGAGGGATTCTTAAATCATAGAAGCGAATATCGGATATCGAACAAGGAATGTCGAATCATGAAGTTTTCCTTCCATATTCGTTGTTCCGTGTTCGATATTCTGCGGTTCAATAAAAGCGCCTGAGCGACGCTGTAAGAATATAAGAGACTGACATCATGATAAAAATAATTGTGGATGACACGGAAATTAAGGTAGAGAAAGGCGCAAATCTGCTGAAGACCTGTCTTGACCATGATATTTATATTCCCAACCTCTGCTACATGGACGTGCTGGAACATCCCCCTGCTTCCTGCCGGCTCTGTTTCGTGGAAATCGAGGGTCGCCCGCAACCGGTTCCCTCATGCCAGGTGGAGGTTACCGGGGATATGGTTGTGAGAACCGACACGCCGGTGGTGCGGCGGCTACAGCGGACCGCCCTGGAACTGCTGTTGAGCGTGCACCATGTGGACTGCGGTCATTGTCCGGCCAACAAACATTGTGAGCTTCAGAAAATCGCCCGGTTTCTGAAGGTAGGACTCAAACCGAAACGCCTTGAACGGTATCTGAAAGATCAGGAAATACTGGACGATCATCCATTTCTTATCCATTATCCCAACCGGTGTGTCCTCTGCGGAAAATGCATCCATGTGTGCCGTGATTCACACGGCGCCCCTTTTATGGATTTCGCCGACCGGGGATTTCAAACGCTCCTCCGGTTTTATGGGGAAGGAAACCGGAATCCGATTCCCTGTGTCGAGTGCAAGCGGTGCATCAACATCTGCCCTGTGGGGGCCCTGACCCTGAAGACTTCGACAGATGCCGTCGCGTCCTGAAAATCCTGAATAAGAGATATCATGCTGAAGATTGGTGCGCTCTCGCTCAAAAACCGTCTCATCATGGCCCCCATGGCAGGCATTACCAATCCGCCTTTTCGACAAATCGTCAGAGAACTGGGGGCGGGACTGACGGTCACGGAGATGGTCAGCGCCGTGGGGCTCAGTCGGGGCCACCAAAAGACCTTTCACTACCTTGAAAGCGTCGCGCGGGAAAAACCCGTCGCCGTACAAATATTCGGTGCAGACCCCGTCATCATGGCCGCGGCCGCTGAAAAGGCCGTTTCAAAAGGGGCCGATCTGGTGGACATTAACATGGGATGTCCCGCCAGAAAAGTCATCAAAAACGGCTCCGGCGGGGCGCTGCTTCGAAGTCCTTCCGCCATTGAACGCATGGTGACGGCGGTCCGAAAGGCCTGCACCATACCTTTGACCGTCAAGATAAGGGCGGGGTGGTCTCCCGAGGAGGCCAATTTTTTGGAAATCACGGACATCCTGGAAGATTGCGGTGTCGATGCCGTGACCGTTCATCCGAGGTTCGTCAAACAGGGATTTTCCGGGCGGGCTGATTGGCGCATTATTCGGGAGATCAAAAAGCGATTGACCATTCCCGTTATCGGAAACGGCGATGTATCCCGGCCGGAAATGGCGCTTGAAATGCGAAAGGAAACGGGATGCGACGGAGTGATGATCGGCCGGGGCGCCCTGGGAAATCCCTGGATCTTCAGGCAGATCCTGGATCTTGAAAAAGGCATTGGGGCACAGCCGCCCGATCTGTTCGAAAGAAAAAGGATCATCCGGTTGCATTTCTCGCTTCTCTCCCGCATGATGGGGGAATATGTTGCCGCCAAAATGATGCGAGCACAACTTTTGTGGTACACAAAAGGGCTGCCTCACAGCAGTCGGTTTCGGGGTGCGTTTACCGGCATCAAGGACATTAACAGCATGATGACCGCACTGAATCATTACTTCGATACCCTCATGGAATCTGAAAAATTATCGGGAGATAACGCCTAAATGAAAGTAATTCTGGCCAAAACCGCCGGTTTCTGCATGGGTGTCCGACGGGCCATGGAAATGGTCATGGCGGAGTCCAACAAGAAAGAAGGTCCCCTGTTCACTTTCGGCCCACTCATTCACAACAAACAGGTGCTGGATCTCCTTGAAACCAAAGGTGTCAAGGCCACGGACAATACCACGGGGTTGACCCGCGGCCGGATACTGATCCGCGCCCACGGCATTCCACCCAGCCAGCGGGAGATGCTTCAAAATTCGGGACTCAAGGTCATTGATGCCACATGCCCCAAAGTCACCCGTGTACAGGCCATTATTCAACACCAGTCCAACAAGGACCGCCCAACCATCATTGTGGGGGACAAGAACCACGCTGAAGTGATCGGCCTGATGGGATACAGCAAGGCACCCGCCCACGTTATAGAGAAAAAAGCGGACGTTGCGAATCTACCGGAAATGGAAAATCCCTTTGTGGTGGCACAAACCACCCAGGATGCCGAAGATTTCAAGGAAATCGTTTCGACACTGAAGATTCGTTTTCCGGATATACAGGTGTTTGACACCATCTGCGACGCCACCCACGAACGACAGGCGGAAGTGCGCACCTTCAAAGGGCAGGTGGACGGGGTGGTGGTGGTGGGAGGGTACCACAGTGCCAACACCCAGCGGCTGGCCAAAATATCCGAAGAAGAGCATCTTCCTACCTTCCACGTGGAGACGAAGAGGGAGCTCCCACGGGAAGCCCTTTCCCAAATGAAGGTGATCGGGCTCACGGCCGGCGCTTCCACCCCTCACTGGCTTATCATGGATGTCATGCAGGAAATTGAGGCCATTCAAGCCCGGAAGGAAACCCCTCTTGCTCACGGCATCAGGCGAACGCTTCGCTTTCTCGTGCTCAGCAACCTGGCTGCAGCGGTGGGCGCCTTCAGTTTTGCCGGTGCGGTGATGCATCTTGCGGGTGGAAGGACGGGTCTGATATTCCCTTTGATGGCAACCCTTTACATCTATGCCATGCATGTTTTCAACCGATTTCTGGACAAAGGCGCGGCCTCTTATAACGACCCCGGCAGGGCCGCTTTTCAAAGGGAGCACAAAGCGTTGTTGATCCTCATGGGGTCCGTTGCCATGGGCATCGCTCTGATTTTATCCATCATTGCGGGATTCGGCACGTTTATGGCCTTGGTGGGTTTGAGTCTTCTGGGAGTCGTTTACAGTATCCCGTTGATCCCCGAAGGGGCTGGAAATCGTTATCGATTTGTCAGAATAAAAGACATTCCCGGTTCCCGAAGTCTGTCCGAAGCACTTGCCTGGGTAGCCGTCATGGTGATTCTGCCCCTTTTCAGTCATCCATCGGATTCTCTTATCATTGTCTTCATTACCGCCATTGTTGTCTTTTCCTTCAGCTACGCAAGAGCCATTCTCTTCAGCTTGTTTCAGCTTCAGGGCGACCTCATGGTGGGTGCGGAGACCTTGCCCATCACACTGGGTGAAAAAAGGACGATTTCGCTTTTTAAAAAGATCTTTTTGGGAACGGCTCTGCTGCTGGTAATAAGCAGCATTTCGGGTCTGGTAAGTCCCGCCTTTTTCATGCTGCTCATCCCTCTTTCGACCCTGGTTTTGTGTCTGTACACCTATGAAAAACAATGGCTTTCCCCCGGAACTGTTCTGGAAGGCCTGGTGGAAGGCAACTTCCTGTTGGCAGGGATTGTTGTTTTGATATAGACCTTCTGAAAATGGCAGCCGTCAGCGTTATCATACCGACTTTCAACCGTGCCGCAAAGGTGGTTCGCGCAATTTCGTCGGTCCTCGATCAGCGATTTGAAAACCATGAAATCATCGTTGTGAATGACGGGTCCACGGACGAAACTGAAAAAATGCTGCACCCGTTCAAGGGCCGCATCCGCTATATGGCGCACAGGGTCAATAAAGGGGTTTCGGCGGCACGGAATACCGGGATCGCAGCGTCTACGGCCCCTTTGATCGCTTTTCTCGATTCCGATGACTATTGGCTTCCTGAAAAACTGGGTGTACAAACGGCATTTTTTGATCAAAACCCCGATGCCTTCATCTGCCAGACAGAGGAGGCATGGATCAGAAACGGGAAACGGGTCAATCCGGGAAAGCGGCATTTGAAGCCTTCCGGAAACATTTTCGAACCTTCACTGGCGCTCTGTCTAGTAAGCCCCTCGGCGGTCATGCTCAAACGAGGGCTTCTTGAGGAAGTCGGTTTGTTCGATGAAGATCTGCCGGCCTGTGAAGATTACGATCTGTGGCTGCGCATTGCCTGCCGTTACCCGGTATATCTGATTCGGCGGAATCTCGTTGTCAAAGAAGGGGGCCATTCGGATCAGTTGTCCGGTCGCTACAAGGGGATGGACCGATTCAGGATCAAGGCCATGGTAAAATTGCTCCAAACAGGCCCGCTTAATACACTACAGAAAAAAGCCTTGTTGGAACAACTTTCAAGAAAATGCCACATCTACGGAACCGGCTGCCTGAAACGGGGTAAAAAACGTGAAGCCTCCTATTACCTTGAGCTTCCGGCAAAATTTAATTCACTTGCGAGTTGAAAACCCATGTTGTTGACGCTACTGACCCTTTTGGGAGCCTTGTTGTGGCTCATCATTCTTCTGCTGCCCTGGCGGCCGTGGTCCACCCGTGAATGCCTGGACGGCGCGCCCGATGACAATAACGAAGATTTTGGGGATATCACAGTGTTGATTCCCGCAAGAAATGAGGCCGATTTCATTCAAGCCACTCTGGCGGGCATCAAAGCCCAAGGAAAAAATGTCAAGGTGATCCTGGTGGACGATCAATCGAAGGACGAGACGGCGGCCTTGGCCGGAAAAATGTTCAACACCGGGCTTAAAATTGTTTCGGGGAGGCCCCTTCCTGAAGGTTGGAGCGGTAAATTGTGGGCGCTTCATCAGGGATTGCAGCAGGTGGTAACACCGTTTGTACTTCTGCTGGATGCGGATATAGCACTTAAACCGGGTATTCTCTCAAGGCTTCGCCGGAAAATGCTGAAAGAAGGCTTTCATCTGATTTCCCTGATGGCATTTCTTCGCATGGTTTCCCCGTGGGAGAAGCTGCTCATGCCGGCTTTTATCTACTTTTTCAAATTGCTCTACCCTTTCAGGCTTTCCAATTCAGCACACCCCCGGGTGGCGGCCGCCGCAGGCGGTTGCATTTTGCTGAAAACCGAGATGATCAAGGCCATGGGCGGATTCGAAGCCATACGAGGAGCGCTGATCGATGATTGCGCGCTGGCGCGACAGGTTAAAAGCATGGGGGGCCGCACCTGGATCGGACTGACCCACTCCGCCGAAAGCCTTCGTGCCTATGACCGAATCGGGGTGATCTGGCGCATGGTGGCCAGGACCGCCTTTCATCAACTGCGCTACGCCACTACCCTGTTGGTGCTGTTGACCGGGGTCATGATCCTCATGTTCGGCATCCCCGTGGCAGGACTTCTTTTTCCATCTTTCAGCGCCTGGATTTTATCTCTCTTGGGCCTTCTGTTTATGGTGCTGGGTTACGTTCCCACTTTGAAATTTTATGGTTTGAACTGGAAATGGGCCTTTTTCATGCCGTTGATCGGAATGCTGTTTCTGGCCATGACCTGGACGTCGGCTATCCGTTATTGGAGAGGGAAGGGGGCGGAATGGAAAGGAAGGGCCTATTTGTAATTGCCTATTGGGGAATACCGTCTTGACACGAACCAAAGGTTTTCCTACACTTCCCAAACAAGCCGGAAGGACTCGGTTCGCGAAGGCTTCTTCCGAATTTAACCCTTTTATTTCGCAATCAAAATGGATATTGCCTCCCTAATCAAAAGCCGTCTCAACGAAACCTATGCGCTCCATCGTCGCTATGTGAACCCTCAGCTGGTCCGGGTGCTGGAAGTGATCGGCTACAATCGAAACTATACGGGCGCCGGAGGAACGCGTCTTCTGGATGAACAGGGTCGGGAGGTGCTCGACTTCCTGGCCGGATTCGGCGTGTTTAACATTGGCAGAAATCACCCGCTGGTGGCCCGGGTCTTAAAGGACGTCATCGATATGAGTTCGGCCAGCATGGTACAGATGGACGTGGGGATTCTGGCCGGACTTCTGGCGGAGGCATTGGCGAAAGCCGCCCCTGAAGGCCTGGAAGCGGTCTTTTTCACCAATTCGGGAACCGAAGGAGTGGAAGGGGCCATTAAGATGGCTCGCCAAGCCACGGGAAAAAGCAAAGTCATCTATTGTGATCGGGCCTTCCACGGACTGACGCTGGGGGCCCTCTCCGTGAACGGCAACAAGGAATTCAGGGAGCGCAATGAACCGCTTCTGCCAAACTGTGTCAACATACCGTTTAACGATCTCAAGGCACTGGAAAAAGAACTCTCTTTGGAAGATGCGGCCGCTTTTATCGTGGAGCCGATCCAGGGGAAAGGCGTCTTTGTTCCGACCCCGGAATACCTTCCTGAAGCGCAAAGGCTTTGTGAACGCCACGGCACATTGCTCATCGCCGACGAGGTGCAGACCGGGCTGGGGCGAACCGGCCGCATGTTCGCGGTTGAGCACTGGAACGTGACACCCGATCTGCTGGTGGTCTCCAAATCCCTTTCCGGCGGGTACATCCCCGTGGGCGCGGTTGTCACCAAACGTGACATCCACGCAAAAGTTTTTGACAGCATGGATCGGTGCTTTGCCCATTCAAACACGTTCGGCCAGAACGATCTGGCCATGGCGGCAGGGTTGGCGACATTGCAGGTAATTGAGCAGGAAGACCTGGTCCAGCGATCAGCCGTCATGGGCGCCTATCTTGAAAAGGGGCTTCGGAAACTGGCGCGACGGTATGAAATGGTTCATGAGATTCGCGCAAGAGGCCTCATGATCGGTATTCAATTCGGTAAACCCGCTTCGCTCTCGCTCAAGACCGGGTGGAATCTTCTTCACAAAATGAACGAGGATCTTTTCTGTCAGATGATTACCATGCCGCTGCTGGAGAAGCATCAGATCCTGACGCAGGTTGCCGGACATGGCCTGGACACGGTGAAAATCCTGCCGCCTCTGACCATCGACCGCTCTGACATCGATCATTTTCTGGAGGCACTGGACAACGTTTTGATGGATGCTCACAAGTTTCCCGGTTCCACATGGAAAACCGTCAAAAACCTGGGGCTGCGAACTGCCAGGACCGCATGAAACACCCTTCCAAAAAACGGAAATATATTAAGTTGAATATCCTCTGGCGCTTGGTGCAGCACCACGCCGTTGCCATCATTTTGACCGGGCTGGCCGTGGGATTGATTTCGGCGTTGGGCGCCATTTATTTTCTGCACCTGAACAGCAATCAGGACAGTCTTGTTTCACCATCGGTCCCCTTTCAAAAACGGTATCTGGAACATCTCAAAAATTTTGGCGACCAGGAATATCTTTTCGTGGTCATACAAACCGGCGGAACCAAGGAAGGAAAAGCGCGGGCCGCTCAATTCGCCGAACGTCTCAATGGCCGCCTGCAAAAATATCCGGACCTGGTTCAGGCCGTCTATTATCGTATTTCACCTGACGATCTGGGAAATGGCGTGCTCCTTTTCGCTTCGCCGGAAGAAGCCCGAACGCTCACCCGCACCATCTCCTTTATAGCCCTCTACCTGGATCAATGGTTTGAAGACGGTTCTCTGACGGGCCTGTTCAACATCATGGCGGATCTGTTGGGCGGAGAGGGGCCAACCCCCAATAAAGGAGGCGTTCAGAAAACAAGCCGGGTACCGGACATGGACCCGGCCCTGTTGGGGAAAGCGCTCAAATTCCTAAAGGATTTCCTGGTAAAAGTGGATGAAGCGGTGTCGGGTAAAAAGCTTGACGGTTCTTTGTTCGATCTTACAAAGGGCCAAGGGGATTATTTTTTTACCGGATCGGGACGACTCCTGGTCATGCGTATTCTGCCAATCAAGGATTTCGGGGTTCTGGATGTGATCGGCAAGCCGCTTGCGGCGGTGCGGAAGGCCATTGAAGCCACCCGCGCGGAATTTCCCGGCCTCCAGGTGGGGCTGACCGGACGACCGGCCCTCCAGGCAGACGAAATGGAGACCACGGACCGGGACATGACGAGGGCTGCCGTCATTGCGGTGCTCTGCATAGGCGTCTTGTTCATGATTGTCCTCCATGGGTGGTTGAGGCCCTTTCTGGTGCTGCTTTCGCTGGCCATGGCCACGGCGTGGACCTTCGGATTTGCCACGGTTACCGTTGGAGAATTGAACCTGCTATCCGTCATTTTTGCTCTGGTGCTCGTGGGCATCGGTGTGGATTTCGGTATTCATGTGGTCATGCGATACGTGGAAGCGCACGGCAAAGGACTCGGTGTGGAAGATGCCGTTAAGGCCTCTCTGTTTCGAACCGGTCCGGGCGTGATTCTGGGTGCCCTCACATCGGTGTGCGCTTTTTACTCGGTCCTGGGGTCTGATTTCATCGGCCTGGGACAATTGGGCCTCATTGGCGGTACCGGGGTGATTTTCTGCCTGGTATCCATGATGGTTGTGCTTCCCGCCATGCTGCTGCTGGCCGGGAAAAAAAAGCTTTTTCCTTCTTCCGCTCCAAGAATAACGGCCATGCCGCTGCTGGAGCGTTTTTTTAAATATCCCAAAGGCGTGATCGGATTTCTGCTGGTTTTAACACTTCTGGCCCTTCCGGGAATTTTCAAGGTTCGTTTCAATTACAATCTGCTGGAGCTTCAGGCCCGGGGACTTGAATCCGTGGAATATGAAAGGCTTTTGGTTGAAACCGCCGACGAATCCACCTGGTATGCCATTATAAGCGCCGGAACATTGGGACAGGTGAAAACCCTAACGAAAAAGCTCATGGCCATCCCTGCCGTCGGTCGGGTGGAAAGCGTTCTTGATTTTATTCCCAAGCGGCAGGAAGAAAAATCAGCGCAATATCAGGAGGCGGCCGCGGCCCTTGAAATGGTACCGGATCAACTGCCGCCTGAAACGCCCGTCAACCCGGCAAAGATCAAAAAGGGGCTCCTCCATTTACGCACCGCTCTGGAAGACCTGGAAGAAAAACTCTTTGTTGCGGGGGCGGCACAGGAAATCGCACTGGTGGGGAAAAATAGGGATGCAGTGGATTCAGCCATTGAACAGCTGCGTCAATATCCGGAACGGATCGGCCGCCTCCAAACCCTGGAAAAATCCTTGCAGCACGATATGGTCACATCCCTCAAGCAATTGAAACAATGGCTAACAGCAAAACCGGTCACGCCCAAAAACCTTCCTGCGGGATTGCGGGATCTATATGTGGGAAAAGACGGACGATTTCAAATCAAGGTAAGTCCCAAGGGGGACATCTGGGATTTTGACGCCCTGGGACAGTTTGTGGCGGATCTGCGAAAGGTGGCCCCTGACGTGAGCGGCGTTCCCGTGGGGGTTTATGAATCGGCGCGGCTGATGCACCGTACCTTCCTCCAGGCGGCGATCCTGACCGTCTTGCTGGTCTGCCTGATATTGTGGACCTATTCCCGCTCCATGCGATATGTGCTACTTGCCATTTTGCCTTTGGGCATTAGTATGTTATGGCTGCTGGAGTTAATGGGTTGGCTGGGACTCGATTTCAATTTGGCCAATTTTTTTGCCATACCCATACTCATCGCCATCGGAGTGGACGGCGGGGTTCACTTCCTGGCCCGTTGGCGGGAAATCGAGCCGTTACTTGCCGACCGCCCTGCCCAGTCAGGGGTCGGGGGGCTTTTTTATACGGGCACCCCAACCGCCGTGGCGCTTAGTTTTACCACGACCATGATCGGTTTCGGCGGCCTTTTATTTGCACATCACCGGGGGATGGCCAGCCTGGGTGCCATCATGGTTCTGGGTTCTTTGACGGGTATGGTGGCGTGTCTGTTTGCGTTGCCCCCCATCCTGAAGCTGGTGGGACGTTTCAAAGGGCGCCATAGGGATTAGCAAAATGTACATGGGAGAATGACCATGAAAAAATATTGGACCTGCGTTCTTTTATTGACCTTGTTTTTCTGTCTCGGAAACGGGTATGTTGAAGCGGGAAGTCTCGATTTCGCAGTTATACAGCCGGGCCAGCCGGGAACGGAAGCGGAAGCACGGCCGGTGATGGATGCGTTGGCGGATTACCTTCAAAGTAAATTGGGGCCGGAAATAACGGTTAAAGGGCATTATTTTAACCGGCTGGAACCAGCCCTTGCATTTTTGAAAACATCGCCTCCCGCGTGGGGGATTGTTCAACTGGGCGTATACGCCGAGCATGCCGGTAATTTTCAAATGACCCCCATGGCCGCCACCCGGCCCGGCGGATTCACAAAAGATGTCTGGTACTTGATAGCCGGTCGGGACGCCGTTTCAACATGGCAGGACCTAAAAGGGAACGTCAGTGGGAACATGCTTTTTGAAACAAAAGCTGCGGCCTGTCTGTTGTTTGGATTGCCTCCGGACAGGCTGCCGTTTACCCTTGAAGGAACCTTTCGTCCCTTGCGGGCCACGCGATCGGCTGTAAAGGGAAAAATTGCCGGCGTCGTACTGGACCGGGTTCAGTACGATACGGTTAAAGCCATGTCTCTGGGCGGAAAAATCAAGGTATTGCAGACCTCCCGTGAACTATCCACCAGTCCGGTGGTATGGTTCGGTCCCCAAAGCGGCATAACCAAAAAACTGGCCGGCTGGCTCCTGGGCATGAAAAAAGACCCAAATGCCGAAAAACTCCTGGCGCTTCTACAGACCGACGGTTTCGGCCCGGCGGATCCGGATCTGGCCAAATTCCATTTGGATGAAAAAGCGGATGCTTGTTTTACGCCATAGTCTCTGGATTCTGTTTCTGATACTGACGGCCTGCGCCCAGGGCCGGAGTATGCCCCCGCATGAAACGCCTGCACGAAAAGTCCCCGGCATGCCGGAAGACTTCCTGTTGCAGTCCCCTTGCACGCCTGAACGGATATTGTCGCTGGAGGAGAAAAGCGATCAAAACCCTGAAGCAGCCGTTCAGGCGGCCCGCTGCTATGCGGTGCCGGCCAGGGAAGGAAAAAGCGGATCGGTGCGGCTCGAAAACGCCGTGAAAGGTCGGAAGATGGCTGAAACAGCTGTTATGCATGATCCGAAAAACGCCGACGCCCACTATCTGGCCGCTTACCTGGCCGGTCTGGAAGCGGAAAACGACACCCTCAAAGGGTTGTCGCTGGTGCCCGTTATTGAGCGCGGCGCCACGGCGGCTGCCCGTCTGGCTCCCGGGCTGGACCACGGGGGACCGGACAGAATGCTGGGAGAACTTTATTTGCAGGCACCCGAACCTCCCGTCAGTATCGGAGACCTGGATAAGGCCATCCATCATTTTCGCCGGGCCGTGTCTCAGGACCCCGATTTTGCTGAAAATCGACTGGGACTGGCGGAAGCTTACCTAGAAGACAAAGATCGGGAAGGTGCCTGCAAGCAGCTTCAGCAGGCGTTAACGCGCATGCCCCCCGCCCGGACCATGACAATGCAATGGAATCGGGCCATGGATCTGATGAAGCGGGTGTGTAAAATGGAAAGCCGGGAAGATTAAGATTATGGGAATACCATTGATTCAAAAGGCACGTATCGGTGCCTATGTTGGGCGAAAACGTTTCGGATCAAACGGCAACAGACGATTTCCGCTGGTACTGATGCTGGAACCCCTGTTTCACTGCAACCTGCGTTGCAAAGGCTGTGGAAAAATCGCCTATCCGAAGGAAATCCTCGAAAAGCGGATGAGTCCTTCAGAATGTATGGCGGCGGTGGAAGAATGCGGTGCCCCGGTGGTTTCCATCGCAGGTGGAGAACCGCTGATGCATCGACAGCTGCCCGAAATCGTCAGGGGCTTTGCACACCGCAAGAAGTTTGTGTACCTGTGTACCAATGCCCTGTTGGTGCAAAAACGGATACATGAATTCGAACCCAGTCCCTATCTCACATTCAATGTGCATCTGGACGCCCTTGACGATCGCCATGATGCAAGGGTCGGTCGAAACGGCGTATTTCAAAATGCCATCAGCGCCATCCGTTTATTGGTGTCGAAAGGATTTCGGGTAACCACCAACACGACACTGTTCAAAGGGGAAACCGCTGAGACCGCCGGCGCGTTGTTTGACCTGGTCACATCTCTTCAGGTGGAAGCCATGACCATTGCGTCGGCGTTTAATTATGAAAATGCTGCGGACCAGGAGCATTTTTTTAACCGTGATGAAGCGATCACTCTTTTTCGGGCCATCTTCCAAAAGGGAAAAGGAAAAACCTGGCGCTTTAATCACAGCAGCCTTTACCTGGACTTTCTGGAAGGGAACCAGGATTATGCCTGTGTTCCGTGGGGAAATCCCACCAGGAATATTTTCGGCTGGCAGAAACCCTGCTACCTTATTAATGATGGCTATGAGCCTACTTACAGAGACTTAATGAAAAATACCGAATGGTCAAAATACGGCGCGGGCCGGGATCCCCGGTGCACCCATTGCATGCTTCACAGCGGGTTTGAACCGACGGCGGTCATGGATTCAGCCAAAAATCCCTTGAAGGCTTTGCGGGTCTATCTGCGCCGCAACCGACCTTAGCGGCAGGTCTTATGCCTGCCCGTAACAGGAGAAAAAAAATGGAAGACGGAATGCATTATGAAGGTAACTGTATCAGACCCCCCAGTGAGGCTTACAGTATTCTGCTTCAGGTAACCCTGGGATGTTCGCACAATAAATGCACTTTCTGCGGTACCTACACCGACAAACGGTTCACCATAAAAGACGATAAGACCATCCTCTCGGATATTTTGTTTGCTTCGAAATACATGAAACGGCAGGACCGGATTTTCCTCATGGATGGGGATGCCTTGATTATCCCTCAGAAGCGGCTTATGTGGATACTGGACCGCATTCGCGAGCACCTCCCCTGGATAAAACGGGTGGGTGCCTACGCAAACGCCAAGGGTATCAAAATGAAAAGTGCGGAAGAGTTGAAAGCCCTTCGGGAAAACGGGCTGAGCATCCTTTATATGGGTGTGGAAACCGGCGATGATGACTTGCTCAAGAAGATTCGAAAGGGATCGACGGCACAAAAACTCATCGACATGGGACGAAAGGTCCGCGAGGCGGGCATCAAACTGTCCGTTACGGTGATTCTGGGGATCGCGGGAAACGATCCGGAACTGTCCCGCAGGCATACGAGAGCAACAGGAGAAGTGCTCAGCGCCATGGATCCCAATTACGTGGGGGCACTCACCGTTATGCTGATACCGGGAACACCCCTTTACGATGAATACAAGCGGGGCGAGTTCCGTTTGCTGAACGAACGGGAAACCCTGGTTGAACTGCGCGAAATGATTGCCCACACCAATCTTTCAAGGGGCATGTTTTTTTCCAATCATGCCTCCAACTACCTGCCCATCAAAGCACGGCTCCCCAAAGGCAAGGATGCGGCACTGGCACAGATCGACAGCGCCCTGGCAGGTGATATCGAGCTTCGCCCTGAGTGGTCCAGAGCCCTTTGACATTGCCGAAGGAGGGCACTAGAACAGGTCGCAGGGGTCACAATCATTGCGAATGCCCAGACGTGTGAGCACGAAATCGTATTTGACCGGATCTTCCGGTGCAAAACACCGGAACGCGTGCGTGATTTCCATGGCGGTTTTCAGGTCTCCCTGTTTTCTTTCCGTCATGCCGAGTCGGATACCGATACGGTGCATGTGGGTATCCAGCGGTACGATGAGCTTGCCGGGACTGACACCATGCCAGCCGCCCGGATCCACCGCATCGTTTCTCACCATCCAGCGCAGATAAAGGTGCAGCCTTTTGCAGGCGCTTCCTCTTTGAGGCAGCGGCAAAAGCGTGTTGGCGGTACCGTTGCCGGACTTTCGCAACGCATTGACCAGAAAACAGAGTGGTTCATAAACGGTGTCCTGATGATCCCCATGGCCTTTCAAAAAACAATTGTACAGAGATCCGAAGCGCCGGCAGACATCTCTTATACCCCGCAGAAGATCGATCATGTCTTGTGCCGCCGTAAAGCGGTGCTTGAATCCCGCAAAAGTATCTCTAAGCTTTGTGTCGGTGGATGACAAAAGGAAGTCACAGGGGGAAGTGCCCATCTGCTCCAGCACCACGGAAACGCTTTTAAGAATCTGGGCCACCCGCCCATAAGCCAATGAAGAAGCGATAAGCCCCACAATTTCACGGTCCCTTTCTTCGTCATAGTGATACAGAAACTCCAAAGGATCGGGATGAACCCATTGACGGTTATGGTAGCGGGAGAAAAGCGTTTCCAGTTTTTCTTTATTTACGGGCAGTTGCTTAAAATAGGCGATCAGAACATCCCGGCGGAAGGTTTCTGAAGACTGTATTTTGTGATTTCCATGTGGACGCGCGCCACGGATAAAGTGTATACTGCCAACCATGAGGCGTCAAGGCCGCAAGCAGCCGATGCATAACCCTATAAATTGCGAAAAGGACAGACCACCATTCAAGGCCCCATGAAATCGACAAACGCTTTCAATCCGACGATCGATTGTTGTCTCCACGGGGATGCGAGGTTCGATAATGATGAAAACGCTTCCACCTGAATCCGAAACCGGCGCATTCATCAACTTTCTGCCTGAAGAGCTTCACGCGTCGTTTCTGAAACGGAAGGTCAAGTCATGGATGGAAGAACGTGCCTTTATTATTCGGGATCGGGATGAATCTCTGGTTTTCCAGCTGGGTCTTTCCTTTGCGGCGGCTTTCTTCTATCGGATTCCCTTGACCATGGGACCGGTTGACTGCTTCAGTCTTCAAGCTTACGCACTGGGAAGATTCGGCGCCCAGTTTCTGGACGACGATGATCTGGCGTTGCTCAACGAAAAGCTGAAGATCGGTCTTCTGGTGAGGGGTCACAAGCGGCAAATCCTTTTCACCTACAACGTGCTGGCCGAAGGAATGAAAAAGCAGGTTTTTTATCGGACGCTTGACATTTTCAAACACGGTCTGGAAATGACGGACCAGCAGATCAACATCCTCATGTCAACCACATAAAAAAAGAAGCGTGATATACTGCTCCGCCCTGTACAATGGGTCACCATAAATCATCAGATAAAACATTCCGGTTTCCGCCGCGTGCCGGTAAACGCAACCTCCAGTTCATGTTTATGCCACAGATAATTTTCATCATCAAAATATTTCGCCCCAACAGGACATTTTTTGACGCAGGCGCAGCACTTGATACAAATGCCTGTTATTTTGGAAACATCGTCCAAATCAATTGATCCCATGGGACAAACCTCGCTGCAAAGCTTGCAGTCGATGCAATCGCTGTTTGTTCTTGGCGTAACTTTAAGGATACTGACGAAATTACCGTTTTGATCCTTGGGTCGGTAATATTCCATGTAAGGCTTATTTCCGCTTACGACAACAGCAGGATTCTTGCCCGGCGTCTTCATTTTATCATATATCTTATCGGCAAAATCAGCCGTCACGGCCATATCCTGTTCGTCGGGCCTGTCGGCCCCCAGCGTCTCTGAAAAGGAATGCTCTCCTATGAATGCACCGCCCGCTATCACATTAAAACCATTCGATTCCAGAATGTCCTTAAATTCTATTAACGCATCGTCATAATGACGATTTCCGTAAAGAACCACGGCAACTGCGGTTGCATCGTTGCCGGAGATTGTGTTTAAGAATTTCAGCAACACATTGGGTACGCGTCCGGCATAAACCGGAACACCTGCTATGACAAGGCTATCCTTGTCAAAGGAAATGGTCTTCTTCCGGGCTTCAGGCAATGTAAAGTCAAAATTGCTGATCGTGATTTCTCCACCGTGATTTTTCGCAATTTTCTCCGCAATACCGGTGACGATCTTCTCGGTTGTACCGGTTGCGCTGAAATACAGTGTAGTGATTTTCTTGATCATACAGCAAGCCTCCCCATTTGAGATTTATTTGCACGGCAATTTATTTTCTGACCCGGTTGACCAATGCCAACACGTTTTCCGGAAATTCATTCATGGATCATTACCGCCGGGTTGTCTGAGTGGCAGCTCTCTTAAAAGCCACCATTCTCATCCTTTTCTATGACCACTCTTTCTTAAGTTTGTATTTCAATATCTTTCCGCTGGCACTCATGGGCAGCGCATCAACGAAAAGCACTTTTTTGGGGACCTTGTATCCGGCGATCTCGCCCCTGCAAAAAGTCTTTAGTTCGTCCGCCGGGATTTCCGATCCGCCTTTCTTGACCACCAGCGCCGTTACCACTTCGCCCCATTTCCGATCCGGCGTGCCGATGACGGCAGCCTGTGAAATATCAGGATGTTTGTACAGGACGTTTTCGACTTCGGCAGGATAAACGTTTTCACCACCCGTGATGATCATATCTTTTTTCCGGTCTACCACGTAAATAAACCCTTTCTTGTCGATCCGGCACATGTCCAATGGATAGTACCAGCCATTTCTGAAGTCTTTTTTTGTTTCATCCTCTTTGTTCCAGTAACCCAGGGTGGTTCCCAGTCCCCGGACCCTGATTTCGCCCACCGCACCCGGTAAAACCGGCTGGTCATTTTCATCAACAACGACGCTCTGCATGTCGGCGAAGGATCTGCCGCATGAACTCAAAATTTCCATGTTGCCCGATTCAAGGGCCTTCGCAACATCTTCCGTTTTCAGAATGGTCGCTTGACCCACCGTCTCGGTGGTTCCGAAAAGGTGCAGGAAAACGTTTCCGAACCGCTCGATGGCTTTCTGAAAAATCACGGGTGTTACCGGCGCTCCCGCAAAAAACATCTTTTTCAAACTGGTCAGATCATATTTGTCAGCATGGGGATAATCAATGAGGAACAGCAACATGGGGGTTGCCAGCATCCCCATGGTTACTTTGTATTCTTCCACCAAACGCATAAATTCCTCGACGTCCCATTGGGGCATGATGACGGCCGTGGTTCCGCTGTACATGCAAGTCATCAACACGACTTCGCCCGTGGCATGAAACAAAGGTGAAGGGATAATACCGAAGTCCTCCGAATCCATCTTCAGTTCAAGGGTCAGACTTCTGCCGGCATGGTAATAGTTGCGGTGAATGGCCATGCACCCTTTCGGTGCCCCCGTTGTGCCGCTCGTGTACATGAGGGCGGCCAGGTCGTTTTCCGTAACGGTCATGTCCGGCGTATGAGGGGAAGACTGTTGAATCAGCGTTTCATAATGATGCCAACCTTCCGGTGTTTTCGATGAGTCGCCAATGAATATATAGTGCTTAACAAAAGAGAGTCCCTCTTTTATCTGTTCAATATGGGAAAGATAGCCTTCCTTCACAATGAGTACAGAGGCTTGGGAATCGGACAAAATCGTCTGAATTTCAGAGGGGGCCAGCCTGAAATTCAACATCACCAAAACCAGGCCCGCATTGGGGATGCTGAAATAGGATTCTGCGCTCTCCATGCTGTTGGGACTTAGAATGGCCACCCGGTCCCCTTTGTCGAGCCCCATGGTCAGCAGGGCGTTGCCCATGCGGTTGGTTCTTTCCGAGAATTCTTTGAACGTGTATTGCCGGGACCCTTCGATCAACGCGGGCTTGTCCGGATTGTATTCCAAATTTCGTGTCAACATATTTCTGAGTGTACATATGGTATTCATCGGGATATTCCTCGTTTATTCGTGTTTCATGCGGGTGGAGCGATATGACATCGATCCCCTCAAAATCGCCTATAGAGAAAATCGGTTTGTGAGTCAAGGGAAAAGCGCCACCATAGGTACGGTATTGGTCTCCAGGGACTTCAGATGGGCGGGACGGTTGATGGCGAGAATCTGCTGCCGGCAGGTTATTTATGGATTGCCATAAAGCGCATGCGTTGAGGGCCCCTTGCCATGAGATGGCCGTTCTACAGAACCTTTATTTGAGCAAGTGCAATCAATTATGAATTTCGGATAGGACTTCCTTCAGTAATCCATCAAGTGCTCGAATATTCTCCAGGACCTCTTCCGGTGCATTGCCTTGCATGCAGATATTCCTGATGATCAAGAGAAGCGGAGGCATCCGCCTCAGGTTTCGGACAACTTCCCAGCTCGTCGCTTCATCAATATGAAATATGGCACGGTCCCAGCCTTCAAATCCTGCCGCATCAACCACGGATTCTCTGAGCAGGCTCCATGCGCCCTGAAGATCGGAAAGGATTGTTTTTTCGTATCCTGTGGGTTCTTGTATAAAGGGCATATCCTCGATCCAATCTATTTTATTTGAACGTGTTTGCCAAACAAATCATGGCTCCCCTATAATGCACTGCGTATTCGATTTAAAACATCAACTTCTGCGGTCATAATTCTTTCCTTTATTCACTCGGTGCGAAGTGCTGGTGGCGTGGATTTTTGCGTCGGTTCTCGGTTCAGGATTCTTGGCGCAAAGTTTAGAATTCAATTACGTGAAATCATAGGTCAAACAAGGAAGAAGTCAAGGGAAATATGGGCTATCCCGAATATTCTGCATTACTTTGCGGAATAGTCTTGACTATTCTGCAAAACGGTGCAGAATGGTCGAAAGTGTTCTTGGAGAATAGACCCGTGGAACGTCAGTACAAACGTTATATTCTTAACGACCTGCCCAAAAAGATGGTTTTCCTCACAGGCCCCCGCCAAGTGGGGAAGACCTGGCTGGCAAAGGACATTGCCGGATCTTTTTCCGACAACGCCTATTTGAACTATGACAGCGCCGAGGATCGGGAAATCATCAGGCAGGAGGCGTGGCTGGATACCACCAAACTCCTGATCTTGGATGAATTGCACAAAATGCCGGGATGGAAGAACTATCTCAAGGGGGTTTATGATACCAAGCCGGACCACCTGATAATTCTGGTAACGGGCAGTGCAAGACTTGAGGCATTCCGGCAAGGCGGTGATTCCCTGGCAGGAAGGTTCTTCAGGCACCGTCTGATGCCCTTTTCCCCGGCTGAACTATCCCATGTGGGCGTGTCCGTGGATCCTGAAAACCTTCTCGCTCAGGGAGGATTCCCGGAACCGTTTCTGGCGGAAAACTCCGTGGATGCAGACCGCTGGAGAATGCAATATATCGATGGTCTGATTCGGACGGATATCCTCGATTTTGAGAGGATTCATGATTTTCGGGCAATGCAGTTGCTTCTGGATCTGTTGCGGTCAAGGACCGGCTCTCCCGTTTCAAACCAGTCCATTGCGGAGGACATTCAGATCGCGCCCAACACCGTAAAAAAATACCTGCAGATTCTGGAGTCCTTATACATCATTTTCAGGGTTCATCCCTTCTCCCGAAATATTGCACGATCCATTTTAAAGGAACCCAAAATTTATTTTTTTGATACCGGTCTGGTGAAAGGAGATGAAGGCGTAAAATTTGAGAACATGACGGCCCTGTGTCTCCTGAAGCATGTTTATGGTTTGGTCGATTTTCAGGGTCGCCCCTATGCCTTGCATTACCTCAGGACCAAGGAAAAGAAGGAAGTGGATTTCTGTATTGTAAACGACGACAAACCGGAATTGTTGATAGAGGTAAAACGATCCGATCCAAAGCCTACCGATGCGCTGCTCTATTTCACCAACAAATATGGTGTTCCCGGCATGCAGTTGGTACTCCGCCTGAAAAGAGAAAAAAAGACCAAGGGAATTGAGATCCGCAGGGGGATGGACTATCTGAAATCGCTTCTGATCTGATTTTTACACATATGGGAGATACAAACTTCCCGTATCCCGCCAGGTAGCCCGCGACTGACACTTTCATGGCCACAGAGGGGATTCTCTATTTTGTGCAGGCTGAGAGCGCCCTTTTAACCAAGGTCTTTGCGAGATCGATCTTATAGGCGTTCCTGCTGAGCGGGAGGGCGCCCGCCACTGCCAGTTCGGCGGCGGCCTCAATGGTTTCCGGGTTCAGGGCTTTAGCTTCAAGATAGGCTTCCGCTTTCGAGGCCCGGTGGGGTCCCGGCGCCACGGCGCCCAATACGATTCTGACGGAAGAACAGGATCCTGCCTGCCGGACCATCACCAGCCCCACGCTCACAATGGCGAAATCGATGGCATCCCGTACCCGGTGCTTGATGAATACCTGCCGGTTTTCAGCAGCAGGCCGGGGAATCCGGATTTCCGTGATGATCTCGTCGGATGACAGGACGTTCCCCAGGGGGCGGTAGAAATCCATGACATCCACAAGCCTTTCGCCCTCGGGTCCGGCAATTTGAACTTGACCGTCAAGGGCCGCCTGAGCAACGGCCGTGTCAGACGGGCAGACGGCGAAGCATCGCTTATCACCGAAAATAGCATGATATCGGTTGTCCCCCGTAACCGCCAGGCAGGGGCCTTCACCCTTGCGCTTGCACATGATGCGCCCCCCATTTCGTCGGGGTAGCGGTAATACCAGCAACGGGTCTCCTGGGCCAGATTGCCGCCCAGGGTGCCCATATAGCGTATTTGCGGCGTGGCCTCAAACCGGTGCGCCGCCATTTCCAGCAGTCTGCGCCGGGCATCTTCGGCCGCCGCGATCACGGCCGAACCCACCGCATAGGTGCCCCGTGAGCCCATGAGCCCGAACTCAAAGGGATTCACATGGGTATCGGGGGAAGACATGGTCACCCTTTCAAGGGGCAGCTTCAATACCTCAGCCGCCATCTTGCACAGGCTGTTCCGCTGTCCGGGACCCGATCCCGATCCCGTGTTCACAAGCCAGTGGCCCGAGACGGCGGTTAACGTCCCGTCCCGCTTCATGCCCACCCTGGCATGAATTCGTGAACCGAGACGCAGGGAGTAGGCATGAAAATGCTCTTCCTTGGTATAATAGATCTTTACCGGTCGCCCGGTGGCCTTGGAGAGCAGGGCCGCATAGCCCACCGGCGTCATGTTGGCGTTTTGCGTGCCGTAACTGCCGCCGCAGTGGGTGCTGATGGCCCGCAAATCGGCCATGCCGATAAAGGGAACGCCGATGAACCTATTAAAAGCGATGGACTGGCTGGGCGTATAGATGGTCAAACGGTCCGGGGTCTCCCAGGTGGCGATGACGCTCGGCGGCTCCGGCGGAAGCGGATTGGGGAATATTTCATATCCACAGCTTCCTTCGGCAACCACGTCGGCTTCCGCAAACCCCTGATCCACATCACCCATATGAAGACCGTTCAGCAGCTTGGACTCATAGACGGGGGGACCGGAGGGATAGGTGTTGTTGGGGTATTGTTCGTATAGGGGTGGGTCAGCGTTCTCGGCGGAGGCCTCCACATCATATTCGTAGTCCACCGCGATCTGTTCCAGGGCGGCCTCGGCCATATCCGCGGTGTCGGCGGCCACCATGGCCACCGCATCGCCCACGTACCGCACCTTGTTATCCAGCACTCTCATGTGCTTCGGGATCCCCCATTCCCAGGGTGGAATATCCTCATGTGTAAGCACGGCCCGCACACCGGGCAAGGCCCTGGCACGGCTGCAGAAGCCGCACTGAAATGCGGTGTTGTCGATAAACGCCTGTTGCAGCGGATGGAGCCGCCCTGTTTCCCGATCCGCCATCCCCTCAATGGTGGTAATGTCAGCGCCATCGCACTCGACCGTCAGGGTCATGCAGGAGAGTACGCGGATAACGGATCTTTCGTTATCACTGCATTCTTCCTTATTCATTTAAACAGATCCTCTTCAACCGGATATTCATAGTCCCGAAAGGTCCTTGCGATCATGATGTCCATTGAAGTCAAGGCTTTTCCTTCCTGATTAATGCGCTCGAAGATCTCTCGTACGGCCGGGATATCATACCCTTTGATGCGGATCAGCGACAAGTTGTAATCCGAGAAAATGCGTGCCAGTTGCGCGATGCTTTTGCTAATAGCCTGACCAAATCCCGGTTCACGGGAAGCAGCGTTCATCATTGAACGGTCGTCCCGGACCATTCCACCAAGGCATATCAAAAACCCCTGAGGAACATTCCGTTTCCTGCGGTTCAGTTCATGAGCAAAAAAGAAGCTTTCATCGGTTGCGTCAAAATAGAGGGTGTAGTCAAAAGCCTTCTCCCCGGTCGTCTTCCATTCCCTGCCCACAAGGGGCAACAGCAGGGCCGTGGCACGCTGCTGCCCATCCAGAATGTACACCCGCTCTCTGACGTCGTTCGGGAGGTCCTTGAAGATCACCCCACCGACCTTGCGGTGAATGTTCAGGCGAATGTCCGTTTCCCAGCAGAGAATGCTGCCAATCGGGTAGAAACGATAGAGGCTCTCCCACAGCTTGATAATCCCCCCCTGATCCCACACGAACTCCCTTTGAAAAGAAGGAATCAGGAAGCGGCCTTTTTCCAGCATGCCCGTAAATTCATGGACCTTCATTTGCTGTCCGCTGATATGTCGGTTCATCATCACGCGTTAATATTTCATAAGATTCGGCAACACCGTGGCAATGGCGGGAAAGATCATGATCAGGAGCATGGCCAGTGCGTCGATGGCCACAAAGGGCGTCACCGACCGATAGATGTTCAGCATGGTGGTCTTGGACGGCACCACTCCCTTCATTACAAACAGCACCATCCCGAAAGGCGGCGTCTTCATGCCGATTTCCATGTTGATCAGCGTGAGAAAACCGAACCATATGGGATCGAATCCGAACGCCTTCACAATGGGCATGTACACGGGGAAGGTGATCATCATGATGGAAACCGGCTCCATGAAGGTTCCCAGGACAATCATCAAGAGCTGCATCACGCCGACGATCATGATATCCGGAAAGGGAAAGCTTACCACCAGCTTCATTTCCAGGGCGCAGGTCATGGCGTTCTGAAAATTCTGGTGATGGGTCCGCATGGCACCTTTGGGAAGCCCCGTGGTACCGGAAGTCAGAAAGATGCTCATGACATCGTCCTTAGATATTTCCGCTTCCGGTTCGCCCTTATCCCCGAGGTTCACGCTCTTTTCATAGGAAATAAACGGAGGATGCGGTGGATCGCTCAAACTGATTTTGAATTCCACAAAATCCATTTCCGTGGTCGCCGTTTCAATGAGAGTCTCAAAATCCGAATCCAACAGCAGGAACCGCGGTTCAATATATCGAATAATCTGCGTTAATTCTCTCTCTTTGAGAAGGTTATTGATTGGAACAAACACCAGTCCCGATTTGGCGCAGGCAAAATAGGCTTCGATATATTCGGGGCAATTGTGCAGTACCACCGCCACCCGGTCTCCCTTTCTGCCGCCCATATCCAAAAGGCGGTTTGCCAAGGCATTCACCCGTCGGTTCAATTCCCCATAGATGATCCGTTTACCCCGGAAGATGATAGCGGTTTTATCCGGAAATCTCTCCGCGCTTCTCCGGACCATGTCGCCCACAGGCATAGGATATTCTCCTTTCGCGTGATTGATACTTATTTTTTTGTCGGGGCGATTCATCCTTCGCTCCGACAATGAGGTTGAGCAAAACAGCAGGGCGCCGATCTCCGAGCCCACTTGCCCTATTCAGGCAAATCCTCCGGGGATTCCCAGTCTTTCATGCTCTGCATCCAGGGCGCCCGTTCCACAAAGACATCGTGTGCCAGGGGGACCGGCGGATGGCTCATCCATTTGGGATCAAACTCATCCTTTACCTTCAACAGGAACTCGTGGTAGTTGGGCCCGTATTTGGGTCCGGTAAGGTAAAGGGGCTGATGGGGCCCCAGCAGGGAGGTGTAGGTCCGGTTTCGAATGTTCATTTTGGAGGTGTCCAGGTAGAACTGGTCAACCCCGTCCGTGTTATCGTCGGGATCCCAGTAGACCAGAAATTCCGAATACCCTTGATGGCCCATTTCAAAGCTCTGGAACCATCCGGGGTCCCCGTAGTCGGGCATGAGGGGCGGCGTGTATTTCTTTTTCACCTCTGCGTAAGACGGCCCATGTTCGACGGACTGGGTCAGGGTTTCAATGACATAGTCCACGGATACATACCCGCCGCACATAAGCCACATACCGGCGGAATCCGCGTTCTTGATCCAGGATTCATCGGAGGGCTTGGTACGGCGCGCAATGCCGCCCAAAGGTTCCATGATGTCCATGAGCACCTTTTCGTCGTATTCCATCTGCTCTTCCGAGGTAAAACCGATGAGCAGCACCCGAACGATGAAGAAATTGGCGATACTCTCCTCGGTCTCCTTGCCCCACAGATCCCAGAATTCCTCCTTGCACTCGGCTTTGGCAATGGCGCGCCAGAAAAGCGGGACCTTGGTGACGGCGCCGCCGATCTCGGCGTGGCCGATTTCACGCATGGCGGTCACCTGTGCTTCTTTCGAGGGAACGGTGAAATTAATCCACTTGATCCGTTTCTCGGGAAGGGCCAGAGCCGTATTGGGCGAAATCCCCGTGGGTTCGAGCCGTTCAGGCTGGAACGGAAGTGTTTTAATGGCCATTCGGGTCACGATGCCCAAACAGCCACGAAGTCCCGTATAACCTCTGAGCAACCCTCTCAGATCCGGGCCTGGGCCTTCACCCCAAAAGGGGTCTTCGCTGGTGGCCAGGGAACCCATCCGAACGATCTCGCCGTCGGGCATCACCATTTCGGTGCCCAGGATGCGCCGGTGGGGCAGTCCGATCCGGTGGCTCAGGGGAGACCATCCGTCGCCGATGAGATTGGCAATGGCCGACGCCTGCGCACCGCCCCCGCCGATGACCACATAGGCCCCATGGTTCATGCATTCTTCCTGAATGGGCGAATAGACCATGCCCGGACCCACTTCCACATAAAAATGTTTTTCGTCCAACACAAAATCGTTCATGCGCTTAAGGTCGATCAGGAGCGCATCTTCCACATGGGGATGGGATCGGGGTCCGTAAAAACCCGTGCTGTAGGGCACATAGGGGATGTCGTTTCGGTAACAGACCTTGACGATCTTTTGGACCTCTTCCGTATTTTTGGGCATGATCACGCAGCCCGGAATGGTGGTCATGACGCGTTCATATCCCAGCCCGTTTTCATACCCCCCGGGGCCGCTGCGGTATGATTCGCAGATGACCGGGTCGTCGGATATATTCTCGGAGCCGACAACGGCTTCCATCACTGAATAGATTTCTTTTGATATGGCCATAATGTTCCTCCTTTCACCTAACCCTCAATGGATGCGCAGATGACTTCCGAAATATCCAAGACCTGCACATCATCGCCATCTGCCTTAACCGCACTGGCAAAATTATTTTTGCACCAGGGACAGGTGGATACGAGCGTCTCGGCGCCGATTTCTTTAACTTCTTCCAAACGATGTTGCGCTGCCCAGGCGGCAAAGTCGGGAAAGGCTTCCTTGGTTCCCCTTCCTGCGCCGCAACAGAAAGCGTTTTCCTTCATCCGCGGCATTTCCACCAGATTTACACCGGGAACGGCGTTCAGAATATCCCGGGGCTGTGCATACACCCCGTTCTGGCCCCGCCGCCGCTGCAGCCTCGGTTCCACGCACCCCATCCATCCCCGCTTTCCTTCATAGGGGGTCCAGGGTTCGCTCAAACGCGTCAGGCTGCACGCATCATGGTAGGTCATGCGGGTATTAACAGGATTTTTCAGTTCCAGTGCTCCGCTTTTGACCATTTCATCCACATACTCCACCAGATGGAGCACCTCAAATCCAAGTTCTGCGGTTGAAATGTTCAGCAGTTTCGGGTAATCCACCTTCCACATGCGGTACCCTTCGGCGCAACTGGTAATGAGGGTCTTGGCCCCGGTCTTGCGCATCTCTTCCACATTCCGCTCTGCCAATGCCTTGGCGTCGTCATAGAGACCCACGGAGAAAAGGATGTTCCCGCAGCACCATTCGTCGGGCATGAGCATGAAATCGGTTCCGGCGGCCTTAAAGATTCTCACCGTGGATTGCGCTATCTCCTTATTAATATAGGAGGCCGTGCAGCCCGCAAAGTAGAGCACATCCGCTTTTTGGGAAGGCGTAATCCCTTCGGGCAACCAATCGGTCCGTTTTTCATGGGAAGATCCGAAACAGTTGTGGCTGCTTTTGATCTTCTCCGCCACTTTTTTGTGGGCCGGCATGGGGCCGACGCCATCCTGCACCGCTTTCACCCGGAGGGATTCCAGGGATAATTCGATTTCCAGATCCAGGTTCCGTTTGCACCCCACGTCGCAGGCACCGCAAAGGGTGCAGGCGTATATCACTTCCAGGGCCTTTTCGTTCCAGTCCAGTTTCCCTTCGGCCATGGCGTGGCCGATTCTCATTTTGCCGTAGGCACCGTAGGCGTCAAATTCGTACTTGGTGGCGCTGGGGCACCGGGTCATGAACTTGGCGCCCGGCATGTAAGTATGTTCCACCCAGGTGCACCCCTTACATTTGATGCACCGGCTCATGTCGTAGACAAAGTTCTCCATATCGGTAATGTCGAACTTGAATTCCTCTTTTGGCTTGTAATATCTAACATCTAATTCATTGGCCATTGTCGCGCCCTCCTTAGAAGCACAGGTTACCGGGATTCATAATATTGTTCGGATCAAACACCTTTTTCAGCCGCTTGAGATGCGCCGTGTAGCTTGCAGCCTTCTCGTAAACCAAGGGTGCCAATTCACCATAGGGTCTCGTAAAGACCGCACCTTCGTTAAGCAGCACCTTCGCCAGGTCATTGTAAAGGGCGCGAACGGCAGCCACCTCATCTGCATCATCAGGGTCATAGAAGAAATTGAACTCGGGCCGGCAGGCGCGGTTGTGCTCGATAGGCTGAATGTACATGCCGATCTCGCTGATGGGGTACCCGTGGCGTGCCGCAATCTCCTCCACCAGGTAAACGAACTGTTGTGCCAGAACGGGCCGGGTGTGGAAAAACAGGCTCTGACAGGCACCTTTGACACTGTTCTTCCAATAGGGCTTGTCCGCGGGCCACGGTTTTCGAAGCATGGGCAGGATTTTTTTCCGTAAACCCGGGAAACCGGGAAGGCTTTCCCCCAGCTTCAGGTCGGAAAATTCATTTTTCAACACTTCCGCCAGAAAATTCTCTTCATAGGCGATTTTTTCCTCCGGGCGCCTCAAAAGACCGCTGATCACCAGGATCAGGGTCCAGGGGGGAAGTGTACTTTTTAGTTTCTCATAATCGGCGGGCCAATCCTCCGCCAGCATGGCGGCAAGGTCCACATTGTTCAAAAGCACCACTTCCTGTCCGATGCGGCGGGGGAGTATCCGATACAGAAATTCGGTGACATATTCCAGATCGTCAACGGGTGCAAAAAGAACTTTATCCATTTTGGGGATGGATTCGATTTTCAGGTTGGTCCAGGTCACCACGCCGAAGGTCCCCTGGGCACACTGAAAAAACCGGTAAAAATCAAGTCCCGGGCCGGAAGGGTTCCCTCCCTTGGATGGGGAGTCAGGGTAGCCATTGACGCTGGCGGACCCCATTCTGAACTGCTCGCCCGTGGGCCACACCACTTCCATGGCCTCCAGGGGCTCGCCATAATCATAAACCTGGTTGGTGGGCTCTTCGCGCTCCATGAAGTCCGTCAAAACCGACCGCTGGGCCGGCGGTGTCAGCGGCATAATGACCCTGAAACCCTCTTTGGCCAGTTCTTCGGTCAGTTTTTCCCAGGTCACGCCGGCTTCGAATCGCACTCGCCGGTTATCGGGGTCAATTTCCAGCACCCGATCCATTCGGGCCATATCGAGAATCACTCCCCCTTCCTTGGGAATCGCCGCACCGTAAAAATGAATCTTTGAACTGACGGGCACAACGGGAATTTTGTTTTCGTTACAGAATGTCACAACCCTTGAGACCTCTTCGGAAGATCCCGGCTTTACCACATAATTGGGAACTCCTTCGGGGGTGTAGCTGAAATCGGTCGCATAGGCTTGCAACTGATTCGGGTCATCGGAAAAATTTTCTGCGCCGACGACTTCGGACAGTTTGGCTTTAACGTCCATGGTTAACCTCCATTTTTGTTTTTCGTTATGCGTAAAAGTTGTTCACCAGATACACCGTTAATACACTGACCGTATGAACATTAATATTTAATACATTAAGCATATTCCTTGATATGGGATACGGCCCTGCTTTGTCAAGCTTTTTTTAAAATTTTATTCTTCATTTTTTTAAAAAGTTGCAAAACCGTAACGTCATAGAGACGGAACGAACGCAACATTCAAAAAAAGCAGGGCATCTCAGAAAAGATTTTTTTATTTAATGTATTGACAGTTAAGAATATTATATTTATTGTGTTAACAATTTTACAATAAGAGAAATTAAAAAGGTTTTAGAATGGTTAACGGTGGATACAAAAACGATTTAAACCTCGATGAAAAGGTCATGATGGCTGTGGTTCGATTGGCGGAATTCTTCAAGAAAAATTCCGCCAATATCTTCAAGAATTATGGCCTTACATTCCCACAATACAATGTTTTGCGGGTCTTGGACAGCTCCGAAAACCGACAGAACACCATCAGCAATGTGGGCAAAATCATGCTGGTCTCGGGCGCCAATATGACGGGAATCGCCAAGCGCCTGGAAAAAAACGGTTTCCTTTTAAGGAAAAGCGACCCCAGGGATGAACGGGTAACATTGCTGAAAATCACGCCCAAAGGGCGGGAGCAATTAAAAAACATATCCAGTGAAAAAGACGCGAACATTGCCCGTTACCTGGAACATTTTTCCGATGAACAAAAAAAAGAGGTTTTGGCCCTGCTTCGGTCGGTCATCCGGGAAACCGATTTATATTAGCGCGGAGCAGTAAAAGTTAAAAAATCCTGTCCTCGGTTGCCCAGTCGGGGAACCATTTATAATGATCCTTTGGAAAGGCCCGTTCAAGGCCGTCATAGGTGGCTTTGGCCAGGGCGATCCCCTTTTTATCACGATTCAACAGTGCCCATCCTTTTTGCTCCAGAGATAAAAGCACCTCATCCAGTTTTTCATCGGGCACATCAAAATGGAGCGACATGTCTTCCCGGTTCATGTGCAGCCCGGGATTGACCCGATAATCTTCGGCCAATATTTTCAACAGGCTGTCTTCGTCGACCCGGCCAGCTCTTTGGGGATTCTCCGCCGTCGGCACCGGAACGCCCAGTTCCTCATGAATGACGCGTCGGGGTTGCTTAAACTCTTGAGCCATCTGCCGCATGGCGGTTCGGTGAATCACCATTCTGCATGCGTCCATGGTGCCGCCGGCGATATTTTCCACCTTGGCCACATGCATGATGGCCGAAAGGGGATAAAAAGGCGTCAGCCCGTCTCCGCCCATCACCTGTATGGCATCCAGGCTCGATGCCATGACGCTCTCGGCATTATAGACTTTCGCCATATTGCACTCCAGCGTAATATCCCAGCCCAAATCCCACAAATAGGCCGTGTAAAAGGACAGGAGTCTGGCGATTTTCAAACGGCTCACCAGGTCGGCCACCTTGAACTGGTTGTTCAAGAAACTGATGGTGGGTTTGCCGAACTGCACTCTGCGTTGACAATAGGGGACCGTGTTTCGCAGCAGTTCCTCCATCCAACCGGCGGTCTGGGCGCTGATGAGGGTTCTTTCAAAGTTGAGACCCGCCGTCATTACGGACCACCCCTGCCCTTCCTCGCCCAACATATTACTTACAGGAACGCGAACATCCTTGAAATCCAGAACCCCGTTTTGAATGTTTTCAAAACCGATGATCTCATTGATTTTCTCCACGCTGAACCCTGGCGTCCCTTTTTCAACGATAAACGCCGTGAGATGCCGGTATTTCCGACGGTCTTCCGCATCATCGCTGGTGCGGGCATACACCATGTACCGGTCCGCAACACCCGCCGAGACGATGAACCGTTTTTTACCGTTCAGCACATATGCATCACCGTCCCGTCGGGCCCCGGTTACCTGGGCCGCGGCATCCGTGCCCGCAACCGGTTCGGTAATGACGATGGCACCGATTTCCCCTTTTGAAATCCGGGGAAGAAAGCGTTTTTTCTGTTCTTCATCTCCGAATTCGATGATCTGCCGCAGCCCACCCAGCATGTTGCCCACATAAATCCGGCCCGGCCCGGGAGTGCGGTTCATGGCCGCCGCCGCGATACATGCACCTGTGGCGCCCATGCCCATGCCACCGTACTCTTTGGGTACGCCCGCGCCCGTATACCCTTTTTCGCCGATGGCCTTGAATATGTCCCAGGGAAATTCCCGCTTCCATCGGGTCTCCGCATCACGCGGCATTATTTCTTCCACAAAAGCCGTCATCTCTTCCTGAAAGGCCTTTTGTTCATCCGTCCACCAGGGATACACTTCCATTGAAATTTCTCCTTATATTATCGTGACTTACCCGTTTTTCTTCTTTTCCCTTAAGGCCATTGCAATCTTTTCGGGCGTCAGGGGTTGCTCCTTGAACCAGATGCCCGTAGCATCGTGAACGGCCGTAAAGATGGACGGCGGTACACTCACGATGGCCCCTTCCGAGGCTTCCTTGGCGCCGTAGGGCCCGTCCGGATCTTCCGTAATAATGTCTACCACTTCGATGTTGGGAATGTCCGTTGCAAGGGGCATCTTGTAGTCCAGAAGGGTCGGGTTGAGTGTTTTCCCATGATCCATCTTGAACGCCTCATACATGGCCTGTCCCATCCCCTGCATGGCGGCGCCCTGGTTCTGGGCTTCCACGTTGATGGGGTTTAAAGGAACACCGCAGTCGTGAGCGATCAACATGTCGGTACACTTCAAAAATCCGGTTTCCAGATCCACATCCACCTCGGTCAACTGGCTGGTGAAACTGTAGGACGTGCCGCAGTTGCCGATTCCTTTTTCAAAGTCGAGCACATCGATGCCGTAGTCTGAATATCCACGACCAAGAATAACGGCCCCGGAACCGGAATAACACGCAATCTTGGCCAGTTGCTCAAAGGGCATGGTTTTTTCCGGTTGACCTTTGACGCTCACCTGTCGATCTTTAAACAGAATGTCCTCGGGTTTTGCTTCCCATTTCTCCGCCGCAAACACGGCCAGTTGCTGCTTGACATCCTGGGCCGCCTTTCGGGCCGCTTCACCGGCCAGGACCGTCACCCGGCTGCCGTAGCTACCCGCATCGCAAGGGGTCATGGCAGTGTCCACCCGCTTGATATCCACATCTTCCATTGCGAGACCCAGCTCTTCGGCCACCATCTGCACCAGAACCGTATCCGATCCCTGGCCGCAGTCCGAAGCCCCCGTGAGATAATCGACACTCCCGTCCTCGCAAAGCCGTATCACCGCAGCGCAGGATTGATGGCCCCGCTGGCGGGCGCCACCCAAATATGAGGTGGCCGACATACCCACCCCGTGGGCGATGGGGCCCTCTTGTTTCTTCTCTTTCCGGTTTTTCCATACGGGGTTATCGGCAATGGTCTCAATCCCTTCCACCAGTCCGCACGATTTCACCGTAACCTTGTTAATGGTCTCGTAGGGTGCGCTAATGGCGTTTTTGAGCCGCACCGCAACCGGATCGATGCCCAATTCTTCCGCCATCATTTCCATCTGCAGCTCGGCGGCAAACCGGGTGTGGGTCACCCCGTGCCCCCGCATGGCGGCCCCGATGGGGTTGTTGGTGTAGATGCGATAGGCATCGTGCTTGAAATTGGGAAGTTTGTAAGGAAGCGTGCTCATGCATCCGGTGAGATACATGGTCAAGGGACCGATGGCCGTATGGGCACCGCCGTCGGCGATGACGCGGCTATGCATGCCCGTTATGGTGCCGTCTTTCTTCATGCCCATCTTGTTGAACACGATCATGTTGTGGCGGCGCCGGCAGGTCATCAGGACTTCTTCCATGGTATAGACGAACTTCACCGGCTTTCCGAGCAACTTGGAAAAGAGCACCGAACAAAAATCCCCTGCCAGGGAATCGTTCTTGGTGCCGCCAAAACCTCCGCCGATAAAGGGCTGGATGACCCGTACTTTGGACAGTGGCAATCCGAAACAGGCGGCCAGATGCCGGTAGACAAAGTAGGGGCTCTGCTTGGCGGCCCAGATGGTGATGCCCGATGAATCGTACATGGCGACCGCCGCGGGCGGCTCCAGATACCCCGTGATCACCCGGCCGGTCTCGAAACGATCCTCATGGACCAGGTCGGCTTCCTTAAATCCTTTTTCCACGTCCCCGAAATCCATGTGAAAATCCCAGCTGATGTTGTTTTTCGCATGCCCATAAAGCTGGGGGGCGCCCTCTTTCATGGCCTCCTCCGGGTCAAAGACGCCGGGCAGTTCCTCATATTCCACTTCAATCAGTTGGGCCGCCTCTTCCGCCGTATCCTCATCTATGGCGGCCACCGCGGCCACAGCCTCGCCCAGATAGCGCACCGTTTCGGCGGCCAGCGGTTCTTCTTCCCGGGTCTTGGGCATCCAGCCCCACTTCCAGCCCTTAAAATCCTTTCCCGTGAGTACCTTTTTGACCCCCGGAAGGCTTTCGGCGCGGGAGGTGTCGATGTTGAGAATTTTGGCGTGGGCATGGGGGCTTCTGGCAATCTTGCACCAAAGCATCCCGGGCATTTCGTAATCCGCCGCATATTTGGCTTCACCGGTCACTTTGGCCAGGCCGTCGATGCGAGGAATTCTTTTACCGATTACCGAGTAGTCTTCCATTTTCATCTTCCCCCTTTCATGCTTTTGGCCGCCGCATCGATGGACTCGAAAATCTTGGTATACCCCGTGCATCGGCAGAAATTACCGGAAACCCCTTCCTGGATCTCTTCCAAGGTGGGGTCCGAATTGTGATCCAGCAGGTGCTTGGCGCTCATGATCATCCCCGGCGTGCAGAATCCGCACTGCATACCGGCGTGTTCCACGAAGGCTTCCTGAATGGGATGCAGTTCTTCTCCGTTCTTAAGCCCCTCGATGGTGGTAATTTCCTGACCGTCCGCTTCCATGGCGGGCACCAGGCAACTGTTGACGCTTTTTCCGCCCATGATGACCGTGCAGGATCCGCACTCTCCCTGACCGCACCCTTCTTTGGCCCCCGTCAATTTCAGGTCTTCCCGAATCACCTCCAAAAGTGTTCTCCAGGGTGGAATTCGCAGCTCTTGTTTGACTCCATTTATGACAAATTTTATGGTTTTCATTTCCATTTTTTTCTCCTTGGTCTGTGGCTCAAAAACCGACCTTTTGCCATCATTAATGCGATATGATTTGCCCAATGGCTCTTTTCACCAGGACCTCCACCATCATGCGGCGATATTTGGCGGAGGCGCGGTGGTCATCAATGGGTTTGGCTTCTTCGGCGGCCATTGCCGCAGCTTCTTCGATCACCTGGTCGCCCACGGATTCACCCGTGAGTCGGTTTTCCGAGGTTTTCGCCCGCATGGGCGTGGGCGCCACGGCTCCCAGACCGATCCGGACATCCTTGAATATTCCGTCTTCCACATCGGCAAAAACGGCCACACCCACCACCGCCAGATCCATGCGGCTTCTGGGGGAGAGTTTGATATAGACACCCTTTCCCTTGGCAGAGGGAATCTGGATCTCTTTGAGCAACTCATCATCACCTAAAACCGTGCTGCCGGGACCCAGGAAGAACTCCTCCAGATCAATCATGCGCTCCCCCTCTTTTCCCTCGCACAGCGCTTTTCCGCCAAGGCACAAGAGCGCCGGAGCCGAATCCGCGGAGGGAACGGCGTTGCAAATGTTGCCGGCAATGGTGCCCCGGTTCTGGACCTGTGTGGAAGCGATGCTTGCGGCCGCCTGGGCCAACATGGGATATTTCTCTCTCACAACCGGCGCTTGGGACACATCATGAATGCTTGCGAGTGCCCCGATCCGCAATCCGTTGGCTTCATCGTGGGAGATGTAATTCAATTGGGAAATTCCCTTGAGATCCACCAGGGTTTCCGGCGCCGGCATCACCCTTTCCTTGATTTTGGGAATGACATCCGTCCCACCTGCATATACTCTGAACCTGCCGTCCTTGTTTTCCCTCAATATATCCAGGGCGTCGGAAAACTTTTCCGGTTTCACATAATTAAATTTCGGCAACCGCCTGAAAAATATGCTCATATTTCACTCCTCCTTTGTTATTGCAGCAAGTGCAAAACTGCCGGTTTAATCCATTGAATCAAATCATCCCTCAGCCGCCGCCCAGAGGCGTTAAACTGATATCCAAAGCATCACCTTCTTTGAGAGGCGTTTGAATCCCTTTTGGAAAGAAAGCGATATCCTTGTCATTCAACGTCAGCTCAATATCGGGTCTGAGCCTTGTCCCTCCCGCGTTGGTAAACAAAAAACCCGTCCGCTTCCCCATATGTGCCAGAAAATCGGAGACGGTTTTAACCCGCTCAGGAACCTCATAATCCCCGAAGCCCGCTTCTCTGCGAAGGAAGTTGGTGGTGAGCTTAATGGTGATGGGCATCGCGCAGCCTCCTCTAAATCATGCGGTCCATACCTTCCCAGTATTTTGCCCTGAGCTGCTTTTTAAGCATTTTTCCGGCCGGATTCTTGGGGACCTCCGATGCGAATTCAAGGCTTTTGGGAGCCTTGAACCGCGCCAGTCTTTCCTTGCAGAAATCGATAATTTCCTTCTCGGTCGGTTCATATCCACTTTTCAGCACCACAACCGCATGCACTTTCTCCACCCAATAGGGATCGGGAATCCCGAACACGGCCGCCTCCAGAACCGCCGGATGCTGATAAAGGATTTCTTCCACCTCACGGGGAAAAATATTTTCGCCCCCTGAGACGATCATATCCTTTTTGCGATCCACAATATAGATGTAGCCGTTTTCATCGTATCGGCCCATGTCCCCGGTATGCACCCAGCCATCCACAATGGTTTGGGCCGTATCTTCCGGCATTTTCCACCACTTAAGCATGGTGGCCTTGCTCTTCACCACAATCTCTCCCACCTCACCGGGGCCAAGGTCTTCCCCCCCTTCCGAGACAATCCGCACATGGACGCCGATATGGGGAAATCCCGCCGAACTTAGAATTTCCCCTTTTTCGGGGCTGTCAATGACCAACTGATGCTGCTGCTTGGACAGATAGCTCACATTGGGTCCGTCTTCCGTGGCCCCGTAAAACTGCAAAAAAATGGGACCCCATTTTTCCATTCCCCTTTTCAGGAGTTCCAGGGGCATGGGAGATGCAGCGTAAAACATCCGTTTGAGGTTCCCCAGGTCATAGTCGTCCACATGGGGCAATGACAGGAATGCCGCCAGGTGTGTGGGCACGATGTGAATGTCGGTGGCCTTCTCATCATGGATGGCCTTGAGGGTCGCTTTCGGATCGAAAGAGATCTGGGGCATGATGACGTTCGTCGCCCCTGCAAAATAGTAGCCCCACAGGTTCTTGGCCCCGCCCACATGAAACAGCGGCATAATTTGAATCTGTTTATCCCCCTGCTCCACGCAGAGGGCCGCCGGAAACCGCCGAGTATCGTCCATGGCGCGTCCCTGTGTATAGAGCGCTCCTTTGGGAACGCCCGTGGTGCCGCTGGTGTAAAAGATGAAAACAGGATCATCTTCGGTCACCTGTACATCCGGCTCGGCTCCCGATTGGGAACCGATAAAGTCTTCATAGGGGATCATGCCGGGCGCCGTGCATCCGATCGACACCAAATGCTCGACTCGGGGGATTCTTGAACGCAGCGCATTCACCAGGGCCACCAGTTGCGGCCCCACAAAAAGGATACGGCTCTCGGAATAATTAATCAGATAGTCCAGCTCATCCGCCTGCAACCGGGCATTCAATGGTGAGGCGATAAATCCGCCTTTCATGGCGGCCCCGTATATTTGTGTGTATTCCAGGCAGTTCCAGGAAAGAATTCCGAGCACATCCCCTTTTTCGGCGCCATGGGATTTCAGCGCGTGAATCAGTCGATTGACGCTTTCGTTAAATTGGGAAAATGTCAGGATTTCCTGCCCACATTTGAACGCAGTGTTTTCAGGATATAGGAGTGCGTTTCGATAAATGATGTCCCCATAGGTGCCGATGCGGTAGCGGGACAATTCCTTCAGAATGAATTTTGTCATGCATCCTCCACGTAACCGGCCGCACGGTCGGTCTTCCGATCAAAAATTTTTGTGTTGAATGATTCCGTATCTTTTAGGTCGCTTTCAAGACTCCTTTCAAAAAAACCCTTACATAGGTATCCGCAAGTTCCTCACCGGACTCCTGCCGTTCATAATCAAACCAGTAAAACGTCCAACTGCACATCCCCAGCAATGCAAAAGCGGCAAAATTCTTGTTGATTTTATCAATCTTTCCCTGGGCCTCCATCTCGGAGAGAGCATTCCGGATAAGATCCAATCCATTTCTCCACAACACCGTGATTTTTTGTCGGTTTTCCGTTTTCAGATTGTTGGTTTCGTGAATCAGTACACGGGCTGAGGCATCACGGGTCATGGCTTTCAAAGTATAATTTCTGATGAAATAGACAATGCGTTCTTCAGGGTCGGAAATTTTTTGCGCGGCTTCGAGAATAGGATTATAGACCCGGTTCATATGCCGTTCATGGACAAAGAACAGCAGATCTTCCTTGCTGCTGAAGTAATGGTACAAACCGGCCTTCGTCAACCCCAATTCCTTGGCGATCTGGGACAACGCGGTCTGATCGTAGCCCTTGGCAACAAACATCTCCAACGCTTTATCGTATATTTTTTCCAGACGTTCTTCTCTATTCATAATTCTACCTGCCGCACGGTTGGTATTTATCCGGCTTCATGAAAATTGTCAAGTAAAATATTATATCCCCACACAAGACTGCAACCCAACTACAGTATTCCTTTTCGTTTCCGTCTCCAGCCCCTGTTGACGCGCACATTAAAATCTATACTTTCGTATAGTTTCCATATTACAAATTGTCAGGTAATCTTCACTTTGTCGGCTTCCATGGGAAGGCCAAAATCTGGCTGCATCGATATATCATTTGTAATACATGCGATAAAAGGGGACGGAGAACTTTTACAATTAATGTCAAACGAAAAACGCGCGTTATTGCGGGAGCGAAAATCACCTTTGACAACGAGGGGTTTTTATGGAATGCGAAAGACTGGACCGAGGAAATCGCCCGGATCCTGGCGGCTGAAGACGGACTTGAGGAAATTTCGGACATGCAATGGCGGATCATCCGCTTTTTGCGAGAATTCTATTTTTATTATGGCCGGGCCCCCATGAACCGTGATATCAAGAAAGAAATCGGTTTGAGTTTCATGGAAATGGAAGCCCTCTTCCCTAAGGGCATTCGTCGGGGTGCCCGGCGCATCGTAGGGCTCCCCAACCCCAAGACCTGTTCAGGATAGTGTATATGACCCACCCTTTGATATACTTTGACAATGCAGCCACCACCTTTCCAAAACCGCCCGGTGTCCTGGCGAAAATGGTGGAAACCTATGAACGGACCGGGGTTTCTCCCGGACGCGGCAGCTATGATCTGGCGGTGGAGGCGGAGGATCTGGTATTTGACACCCGGAAACGGCTCGCCCGCCTGTTCGGTGCGCCGGATCCCAACCGGGTCATATTTTCCGGCAACGCCACCGACGCACTCAATCTTTGCATTCAAGGGCTTATAAGATCGGGTGATCATGTGGTATCCACCCGCATCGAGCACAATTCGGTGTTAAGGCCTCTCTATCACCTGAAACAAAAGGGCCTGATCGAATACGATCTGATACCCTTTGACAAAATGGGGTTTGTGGACCCCCATGACATTGTTGCGGCCGTCAAGCCCAATACCCGGTTGGTGATCGTATGTCATGCCTCCAATGTTCTGGGAACCATCCAGCCCGTTCACGAAATCGGTCCCCTGTGCCGGAGGAAAGGGGTCCCGCTCCTGGTGGATGCGGCACAAAGCGCAGGCGTCATTCCCATCCACATGGATGACTGGGCTATCGGGGCCGTTGCCTTTACCGGCCACAAATCGCTCATGGGACCCACGGGTATCGGCGGATTGGTGGTTCATCCGGACCTGGACCTTCAAACCACCCGCTATGGCGGGACGGGCATCGATTCGGAGAGTCCGATCCATACCCAGGACTATCCCCATCGCCTGGAGGCGGGAACCATTAATTTGATGGGAATCATGGGCCTTTCGGAAGGGCTTCGCTTCGTTCTAAAAGAAGGAATTGACGCCATCCACCATCGGGAGATGCGGCTCCTCACGAGGCTTCGCGACGGGCTTTCACCCCTCGAGCGGGTGGAATCCTATTGCACCCAAGATCTTGAGAATCATGTGGGGCTGATGACCCTGAACATCCGGGAAATGGATCCGGGCGATGTGGGCGCCATCCTGGATGCGGATTTTGATATGGCCGTCCGGGTGGGCCTTCATTGTGCGCCCCTGGTTCATGAAGGGATCGGTACCTTTCCCCGGGGCGGCGTTCGGTTCAGCCTGGGGCCCTTTAACACGGAAGAGCACGTGGACCGGGCCGTGGAAGCTCTTTCCCAAATCAGCCGTACGAAGCTGTGATCAACCGAGGAAATTCCACAAAAGCCCCCGCATACCGTTGGGTCGTTTTCTCACTCTTGGCCTTTGGCTACCTGTTGGTTTATTTCCACAGGCTCTGCCCGGCAGTGGTCGCTCTGGACATGCAGAGGGACCTCAAAGCCAGTGGCGCTCTGCTGGGTTTTCCGGCCTCCGCCTATTTTTATCCCTATGCCCTGATGCAGCTGCCGTCAGGCCTGCTTTCCGACTCCTGGGGTCCCCGCAAAACCATCACCCTGTTTTTTGCAGTGGCGGGTGCCGCTTCCATTTTCCTGGGTATGGTCGAATCCGTGGGGCCGGCCATCCTGGCCCGGATACTGGTGGGACTGGGAGTGCCCTCGGCTCAGTAAGCAGTCTAATGCCTTGAAGAACCTGGAAGATACGATCCTTCGACAAGGTTCCTATTTTTTCTGACAGATCGCTTTTATTCACTGTAAAAATTTGTGAAATATTAGCGGCGCATTTTTTGGGTAGGTTCGCTTCGCCTTTCTTTAAAGCTACGTTGCCAGGTGCATTGGCTCTTCTCATATTGGATGTGAGGGTGCAAACAACAACCGTATTAATTCGGCTGCGATTGAAGAGGTTGTTTTGAATTACAAGGTGAGGATGACGATAGCCGGGCTCTGATCCATTTGGGGTTTTGAAATCTATCCAAAAAATATCCCCTTGGTTGATTACCATTGATCCTTTACCATTCTAAAGTGATTTGAATGCATCATAGCAACCATTGGTTCAGTTTCAGAAGCATCTTCGTACGCCTCATTAATCTGTTTGAGAAGCTCAATATTATTGTGGCGCTCTATGAATTCCCTTGCAGCCATCGTGAAAAGCCGACTTCTTGAAACATTTAAATTTTTGGCAAGAATATCCATCTGTTCAAAAATAGGCTTTTCAATTGATATTGCTGTCTTTACATTTGGCATTTTGTCGCCTCCAATCAATACAAAAAGTATAACCAAGGGTATTACCATTGTCAATATCTTTCTGATTTGGAAACCCAACAACAATGGCCTTGGTCCGACCCAATGCCCAAAAAGAATCAAAGGATCTAAAATTGTGTGACGGCTTTGGACAGCCGTTTCCGCATCGTTTGCATAAACCGATGGTGATATTCCTCGAAAACCGATGGTTTCATCAGATAGGGCGTCATAACCGTGGAACGCAGCACAAAAACCTCGCCCACATGTTCCCATTGGCTGGTCGGGACACCGAACTTTTCAATAAACGGCAGGGGTGCCTCGCCGTATTCACGGCGGTTCAAAGATGTCTTGGAGGCGATCCATTCATTGGCATACAAGGGACCGCCTCTGAATGAGCTTTCATTGTAAATCGCCTGATTCAATCGATTCATTTCATTTAAATCCACATTCCCTATGCGATTGAAGGCAAAATCCACCATGTTGAGGTCCGGACGAATCAGCGGTTCCACCATGAATCGGTCATTTTTAATGGTGATGGGTGGTTCATCTCTTAGGGCCTGGAAAAAATTGGCGGTACCTTCGATGCCGCAACGGATAATTTCGCCGTAACCGTCCTGATGTAAGGCAAGGAGTTCATGAGCGGTCCACACGGCCGCCGCCGCTGCACCGGGTTTGGAACCTTCCATGATATAGGAACCGAGCAACCCCGGCATTTCATCTTTTTGACCGGAAACATACGCTGCGAAATAGGAGATTAAATCCAAGACCCGTTTGTCTTTGAGTACAAATCCGCCGGCTGAGTATGGAATATAGCCGAGCTTATGAGGATCAATGGTGACGGAGTCGGCCTGGGGGATGGCTTTGAATGCCCGATAAAGATCGATACACGGCCAATTCAGGTCCGGTCGCTGAAATTTTTTGATCACTTCATTCCGATCCAAAAAACGATGTTGATCATCCAGGAACACGGTGCGGGCATAGCCGCCATAGGCCGCATCAATATGAAAATAAAATGAAATCCCTTTTGCCGTACAAGTATCCCGTAACGCTGCAATTTCATGGATGTTATCCACAGCGCCTTCTTCGGTGGAACCCACGACGCCGATAACGGCCAGTATGGGGATCCGCTGTGCTGCATTTTGATCGATAGCATGGGCTAACGCTTTTATATCCATACGAAAATCTGATTTCACCGGGACAAACTGAAGATTTTGCAGGCCGATGCCCAAAATATCTGCGGCCTTATTCCAGGAATAATGCTTGGACTGGGGCACCAGTATTTTGCCCATTTGAAATTCCGACATGCCCCTGCCCCGTATGGAGTGATCTCGGACTTCCTCAAAACATCCCTCCGCCTTGACACGATCCATCAAATCGAGAATCCAACCGGGAGATTGGTTAAGTAATTCCCAATCCGACATTGATGAAACCAAATCAGGGGAGACTTTTTTGACCGCCAATGGGATCGACTTGAGATTGCGCGCGACCCATATGGCTTCGTAATTGGCAATGGTACCGCCCGAGGTGATGTGCCCCCACGCTTTATCCGGATCATATCCCAGCATGCGGGCAAGCTGTAGGCCCGCTTCCACTTCCAATTCCGTGGTGGCGGGTGAACCTTCATAAGCACAATTGTTGGGGTTGTACAAAAGGGCCAGCATATAGCCGAGATTCGCCGCCATGATGGTATCCGAGTTCATGTGCCCCAGATATCGAGGCGAAAACCAAGGGTTGGAACTCATTTCCAGACGACCGGCAAGATCGACCAACACTTCGCGCGTTTTTTGCAGCGTATCCTGAAAGCTTGCGTGGTCGTGCTCTTCAGGGGTAATCAATGGGGGGTCTTCAGGGTGAAAATTTTCGCGCCAGGAAATATGATCTTCCATCAAAAAGCGCAGCATTTCACTAAAAAACCTTTTATTTTCCGATTTCGGTCCCAAAAATAAGGCATTCAAATTGGTTTTAGACATCTCTCCCCTTTACCCTGTGTCAGGGTCCCTTTTGCATGGATCACATAGCGTAAACGCCCTGATTTATAAAGCACACCCCAATTGCGGATGGAGGACTTTCACTCCTCAGTTCTGCGACGACCATCTGTGCCAGCATTAATGATGCTGTTTATGAGCCGAGCAAACACTTCTCCGAGCTATTGCGCCCCTCATAATACCGTGCCTCAATCAAATTTCCTTCGGGGTCTCTAAAATAGATGGAAGTTCCCGTACCATGCGCCCCCCATCGGGGAACGGGTCCTTCCTCTTTTCTTCGTCTTCAACATTCAAGACAGATCCATCAAACATTGCATCATCAGATCCTCCAATATGGGCATAACATGGAATTTCGGCAGAAGGCAGGGCAATACAAACCTACAGACTGCCACGGCTGTGCGCCCCGGCTATCCGCTGAAATGACAGGTCGGAAGTTGCTTTTCTAAATATCGACTGGAAATCGGATTTCATGGACGACGCCCATCCCGCTGGTTTCTATTCGAGCACGTGCTTGTATTTCTCATAAATTTGCTTGCCATCAAGATTGCCCATGTCCGCGGCTATTTTTGCATCCCTGACAGCGAATTTTATATCCCCCTTGTGAAAGTAGGCGCCGCCACGTTCAACGTAGGCGCGGCTGTGGGTGGGATTGAGTTGGATATATTCATCCCAATATGCAATGATCCGGTTCCAATCATTGTGTTTTGCCAGCACCCAGTCCATCAGGAGGTAATAGGCAAATTCTCTCGGATCCAGCGTGATGGCTTTTTTCAAATCGTTTACGGCGGCGTCGTAAGCAAGCTCACCACCGAATTAATATTGCGCCGATTATGAGGAATCCGGCACCAACACATCGCGTAATAGACAGAGGTTGAAGTGGCACATTCATAATTCCAAAATTGTCAAATACGACCGAAGTAAGCAACTGCCCAACGACTATTAATGTTACAACTGTGAAAATTCCCAGCCTTGGCAAGAGCAGAATGGAAATTGCAATATATATGGCTCCAAACAGGCCGCCTGTCCATGACCATACAGAGCTCCTTAAGGTTAAGTTGGCAGGAATAAATGGCTCTCTCATGACAATTATCATTATGAACATGACCACTGTCCCGCCGAGATAGCTGAAAAATCCCGCCCACCAAGGCGAACCAATTTCAAACCGAAGATTTGAATTGACAGCCTGCTGTACAACAAAACTTGACCCGGCCAATAATGCGACAAGCATAAGGAAAATATTTTGTATGGTTAACATTCTGCCCTCGATGTCTGTTTCTTGCCGTTTGGAATTTATATAAACATATCGGTGATATTTGTAGGCATAACATGAAAATCACCGGTTTATCCGGTGCATTTTACGGCTGGAATTTAGCATGGTACCCCCGGAGCGCGTTACAGTAATTGTCATAGTAATGTCACAGCTCCGTGTCGCAGCTTGTCATAGCTCCGATAACGCATAGTGACGGGTTGGATCGGTCGGTCCGGCTCCGATTTCTTTAATCATTTCCTTGTCCAACATTCCCCTTAGATCACGTTGGAGAGTACGTCGATTTATGTCAGGGCAAAGACCCTCAAAATTCTGAATGGTTAATTTCCCGTGGCCCAGCAAAAACTCAATAGCCCTACCTTGCCGCTCATTCAGTCCATGCTTCTGTACCAGTACATCTCTACGTATGATTTGCTCTCCTCTTTTTTTGACCTCAATCATTTGGGTTTCCAAACCTGTAATAAAATAATCGAGCCATACGGTCATATCCATGTCGTTTTCACGTACGCTTTGGATCGATTTATAAAAGGTCGGCCTGTCTCGGTCATAATATTCACTGATGGTAAAAAGACGTTTGAAGTCGTATCCCGCCTTGTAGAGACAAAGCGTTGATAGCAGGCGGGATGTGCGCCCGTTTCCGTCAAGGAACGGATGAATATGTACTAACTGGAACTGGGCGATACCGCTGATAAGGACAGGATGTATCTCAAAGTCAGCGTTGAGCCATTTGACCATTTCCGACATCATAATCGGCACCTCTACAGCAGGTGGCGGTGTATAGATCACTTCGCCGGTCGAGGAGTTGGTAATATAGTTCTGAATACGTCGGTAATTGCCCGGATCAGCTTTACCGCCTCGAACTCCTTCAACCAGTTTTCGGTGAATCTCCCGAATCAGTCCTTCCGTGATCGGGTCACCACTGTCCAGGCATTCCGAAACGAATTCAAAGGCCGAACGATAATTCAGAAGTTCCCGAGTGTCTTCCGGGTCGGCTTCCGGCACTTGCTCTCCATTCCACAGGCGTTCTGCTTGATCCAGAGTCAACTGAGTGCCTTCAATATGGGTTGTATGATGCGCCTCTTTGATGAGGGCTTTGTTGCCCATATCCCGAACCCAATCATCAGAGAGCCGGGCTGCCTCCAGAAAACCGCGTGCCCGTTCAATCTGCGTGATGGCTGCGGTCATCCGGTTGGTAATGGTAACCTTTGGATTAAACGCTATCATTTTTCGCACTTCCTCTTGCCTGTCGTTTCCCCTCCTCTCGAACTGTCAAGCATTTGTAGCAGTTGCCTCCTGTTGCTAACCACACATGCGGCTTTTTTTGCATAATGTTGGTTGGATTCACACCCTTAAGTGAGCGGGGTATGAGGCCGTTTTCAAAGGCACGTAAACAACAAGCGCTGTATGAGCCTTTGTGGCCCAGCCCTGCGAATCCAGTGCAGGGTGTGGTTATAACCTCTATTATTTTGTTCAAATTTCCCATTGACAAATCATATATTTCACGTACTTTATGTACATAATGAACATTTTATACAATTGGGGTATAAACGATGCTTAATAAAATTTCAACAGCAGATGCCAGAAAAAAATTCTCAAATATTATTAATAGAGTAGCCTTCGGTAACGAGGCATTTGTTTTGACTCGGCGAGGCGAGCCGATTGCCGCATTGGTATCAATGAAGGAACTCAAACTGTTGCAAGAACTCGAAGACCAAATAGATATTGAAAATGCTTGGAAGGCCAAAAACGAGCCTGGTGATCCGATACTTTGGGAAAAGTTGAAAAAGGAACTTGAATTTTGAGTTACCGAATAGAAATCAAGGCCTCTGCAGCGAAATTGCTTAAGAAGATCCCTAAATCCGACAGAATACGAATCGCGGAAAAAATTGATAGCTTTGCAGAAAATCTGCCGAATCCGGATACAACTAAAATGAAAGGAAACAATCCTTTTCATAAAGTCCGTGTTGGCGATTATCGGATAATCTACTAAATTCAAAATGAGACCCTTGTGATCCTAGTGGTTAAGATTGGGCACCGAAAAGATATTTACAGAAATTTATCCTGATTACTTTCTTCCCTCATAAAGGGTGTTAAAATAAGATTTTTCAGACAGACGTCAATTTTTGAACTCGCTGTTTTTACTGAAAAAATAGGATGAGCTTTGTAAATATTCGGCATCCCCTTCCAGAGTCAATTTTTCAAGAAAAGTCGAAATTTTTTAGCAAGAGGATACAGCCAGATATCTTTAATGGGAACACTTATTTTCCCTGCTGGTCCAAGTTTTCCACGGCCCTTGGTTTGTCCAACATTAACCCAGTTGGCGGCTTTGTAACAAGTGCCGGAGAATAGGTTTTTTTGCACAAATGATTCAAGCAACACGGGTCGGATATTATATTTTTCTTCCCAGTCATCCGGCAGCCGGCGAGCGGTTAATGACAGTATTCTTGATGCAAGGTTTTTTGATTTAACCCATGGCAAGATAAGGAATCGCGCATTATTCGTAATCAGGTTCAGATTCTTCTTTCTCTGATCATGGGTCCAACCAATGAATTTATCCCTTGGTGCAATCTGCCAGGCAGCGGCGCCAAAACCTGTTAGAGCAACAATTTGTTTACCGGCGGTAATGATATAGCGAATCTGGGCTCCAGGCAAGGGTGTATAACCGAGATAATGATATCGCTCGACATACTCATTCCATAAAGCTGAAGTGGCTTTGGTGACCATCTTCAATTGCAGTCGCGGGAGCTGATTGACTGGACGCACAACCGGATCTTGAGGATCAGTGCTTGCCGTGAACTCAATCTTTTTTTGAGGTCCTTTGACACAGGTTGGCGGGGGCAGTTCGATCAATCCATCTCTATGCATGCGCAACATGGCAACACGGCATGACATATCCTTGAGATTACCATCGGGTTTTAGCCATTGAAAGATCCCGCACACTTCTTTGGAAAGCCGCGTCCGGTTGAAATCGGGATTATGCTTTATGAGGGAGCGAATCTGCTGAAATTCTTCGGGCGTGAAATCCCGACCGCAATAACGGGTCATGATGTATCCGGAGGTTTGGACAGCTTTGCGCGTCGCTCTTCAGTCATTTCCCAGGGAAGAAAGATGGACAAGTCATCGGGCGCCTTACCGTGGTTTTCCGCGCAAACCGTCAGATAGGATCTCAACCAGTGATTGCAGTTGAGACCGTTTAAAGCAATGGTTTGAAAGATTGAAAACATGATCGCCGCCAACTGGGAACTCCACAGGCTTCCTGACCCATAGAAGTTTTTTTTACCTGTCACGGGATTGCGAATGGGTCGTTCTCCATTGTTGTTGTCCATGGGCACTTCAGGATGTTCCAAAAAGACGCTCAGCCCTTCCCAGTGGGTTTGCAAACTCGTCAAAATCTTAAATTTAGCTTTGGTCGGTACGGTTGTACCAGAAGCATCAGGAGCATGTGCTTTCAGAAACTCATCCCGTTGGGCAGCCATGGCATCCATTTCTTCAATAATGACTTATAGGCGCTGTATCGGTCGCAAACCACAATAATCTTTTGGCACTTTATGTTTTTGAAATGCTCCAATGGCACTTCAGTACCACGTCCCGGTGCAATCTGGAAATAAACCACCGATTCAGATCGACTCATCCACAGCCACCAGCGGTTGTTGAGCTTCCCTTTGACGCTTTCAAAAACCTTCCAGCCGCTTTCATCATTGTGGAACCGGTCTTCCGTCATTTGACGAGCATAAAATGCATCATAGACCGGCTCAAAAATCCCTTTAATGATCTTCAACCCTCCCGCAATGCTTCCGGGAGAAATGGGTAACGCCAATTCCGAATACTGATTCAGAAGACGGTTGGTAGGCTGACTGTAGTGGAATTTGTTTAAAAGAACGGCTTCCCAAATTGAAATACCATATGGGCTTCCCTGGATAACCGTGGGAGGCATCGGGGAGGTAATGGTATCGGGAACACCTTTGCAAGAACAGCCTTTTTTCATGCAGCAGCGTATGATCTTACGCGTATAGGCTTGGACTTCGACTTCATAAATTTCGGCTTCCTTGCTTCCATCAAGCACGTAAGCCTGGCCGCATTTCGCACATACCGGACCTTCCGGGAAGTTAGCTTTTTCCTCTCTTTCCGGAAGATCAGGACGGGCAGTACGTCCATGTCCTCTACTCCCCGGCTGCTGACCGCGAGGACGTTCACTCGGGGAAGATCCTTCTTGACCATCTTTCTTACTCGTACTTCCCGTCTCGCTCTTTTTGCCAAATAGTCGGCCCTGTAAATCCCGGATTTTACCATCTTGCTCTTTTATGATCTGTTTCAGTTCGTTCTCACGCAACACGGCTTTTTTGTGCATTTTTTGCCAATAGCCTACCGCACATTTCAACTCAAGATATTCTTTCTCCAAAATGACGATCTGCCGCGGTTTTGGGAACGGCAAATCGATAACATCCGATTTGTCCTCGAGTTCATGGTACGGCAGAACTTTTGTATTGGAAGCAGACATAATTCTGCTTCTACCATACTTGATACCTCTGTGTCCCGTACTTTCTGACGTTTTTTAAAAATAGGCCGAATATTTACCATTACTTCTTGAGGGCTTCCAGGTCGTATTGATTCTGTTTGGCCCACGCCGCGATGATTTCGCTCTCTTCGAACTTCTCCCATATGGATTGAACGCCGGCTGCCGCTTGTAGATCACGCTGTATGACCTCGGGCGCTTTCCCGAGTGCTATGCCACACAGGGCGCGGTTAAATTCGTACATCAGGAAGCCCTGTACGCCCTTTTGGTCTCGAAGCTCGATGGCTTTGCTCAATTCCTCATATGCGCGATTCAAGTCCTCTTTGGCTTCTTCTCCCGCGGCCCGGTCCTTCAGGGCGTAGCCGAGCTGGCCGTGGTTGCGGTGGTATTCCTCGCCTGCCTCGTTGTCGATGAGCGCCTCGAAGATGGGGATGGTTCTCTCCATGAGCGGCACATTCTCTTTCCAATTGGTCGAACGTGCGGTACGCGCCTCTTTGAAGATCTCAAAACGGGCGGATTTGGATGCTCCGGCGATGGCCTCCTTGAGCGATTGGATATCCTGTAATGCTTCACCCTTGTCCAACTGCCGGTGTACCAACTCCAGGGCTTTCGTATCCAATTCCTGGATCTGTTTTACTTTCTCTTTTGCTTCCTCGGCGCTCTTCTTTGCCTCTTCGGCTTCCTTGGCAATATTGGCCAGCGCGCGGTCAACCAGGCTTCGTCCTCCGTAACCACCGACCAGTGCCAATGCCAAGAGCTTGATCGAACCCAGAAGTGAACCTGTGATCTGAAGGGATTCGGCATCTGACGCTCCGGTCTTGAGTTCGGTGGGCAAAACGAGAAAAACAACAAAGGCCCCGGCTATCCCGTAGGCGCAGTCGGCCACCCAGCCCAGGTTGAGGACGTGGGAATTGCCGGGTTTGATATGAGGAAACTCCAAACCATTGTCGCGGGCAGTGTAGAGCAGGCCTCCGAAAGCACCGGCCAAGGTGATCAAAACGAACATGGTGGCGTTTGAAGACCAAGATACGCCGGCCTTTACAAAGGTTCCCACATAAATGCCCACCACTAGGGCCAACACGATGAACAGGATCATGGTAAGAGTTCGCATGGTAGCCTCCATAATTTTGGAATGTCGGAGTCTTAGCGTCGCCTTCACAAGCGAAGTCTTTGTGAAAGGCGTTGTTGGAAAATATAGTCAAGGACCCCTCAAAAATACCACAAAACCAACGCTCGGGAAAGAAAAAATCACTTTTAGTTAGCTAAAAATATATCATGGATTGAACAACGAACGACACCATCATCACGAGACACATGTTCAACTCTCCTTTATTGCTCTCGAAAGCACTGCCAGGTAATCATCCACTGCCTTATCTACTGAAAATTCGGCAGCTCTCATTCTCAATGTTTGCGGGTCATGGGGAGCGTCAAGAGACGCTTCGATAGCCCGGGCAAGAGCGCCGGAGTCGCCGACCGGCACCAACCGGCCGTACTTGCCGTTCGCCAGAATCTCGGCTGGCCCGCTGGGACAATCCGTGCTGACGATGCGGCAACCGGCAGCCATAGCCTCAACCAAAACACCAGGCAGACCTTCGGCTGTCGACGACAAAACAAACACCGAAGCCCGTGACATCCACGGCAGAGGGTTGTCGACAAAGCCCGGCATATCGACATCTGCGGCAATATTCAGCGACTGAGCAAGCGCCGTGAGCGCTTTGCGCCTGCCACCCTCGCCGAGGATTGCCAGCCGCGCGGGGCGCCGACCGCGAACCGCGGCAAATGCCTTGAGCAGCGTGGAAAAATCCTTGCGCGCCGCCAATCGACCCACCCCGAGAATTACCGGCGGGCTGCCCTTCTCAAACCAGGGATGATCCAGCGGCGCGGATAATTTGTCGATGAGATCCCCGGTGAAGGCCGGGTTGTAGATGGTCGTTATGCGTTCCCGCGCAAGCCCGGTATTCGAGGCGATATCCTCCGCAATGTCCCGGGAAACAGCAATCACCGCGTCAGCCTCAGCGTACCGTCGACAGGCCCTCCGATAACGCATTTTTAGGTACACGTTCCCTGCTCCCGCATGGGAAGCAGTCAGGTGCGTGCTCAAACGGAGCACCAGCGGAGTCCCGGTGCCGGAGCTTCGCCGGGCAGCTAAGGCGGTCAGGCTGGCATGACTGGCGGCAGAAAGAAGCACATCAGGTCTTTCCCGGCGCAGGTAATTCGCCAGCGCGTTGCGACTTAAGAATATTTTTAATTTCCGCAGCCCCCTGAGGGGGAATAATGAGGCCCAGCGCGACTTCAGGGGAAAGCAGCGCACGGATGCCGAAAGTTCCGCAACTAACGGGCCGCCTTTTTTGACAAAGACGAGGTCGAGTCTATGCCCCCTGTTCACAAACTCGTTAATAAGGGTCAGCATTCTTCTCGGAGCTCCGTACCCACTCATGTTATAGATAAAAATAGCAATATGCATACCATACATACCATGTAGGATTGGGTTGTCGACTAAGACGTGAGGTTTTCGTAACAACCAATACCGGTTTTAATGTTTTTCCTTTTCTTCACGGATGGCCACATTGCTGTAGAAATCCAAGCAGCGAACCATCTGACGTCGGCATTGAACAAGAGAGACGGCTTCGTCGGAACCGGAGAAATCGTTGATGCATTTTGAAGTCTAAAGCACCGCTTTTACCAGTTCCACCAGCCGCGTCCTCTGCTCCGGTTGTATATTCTCGTCAACACGCATGCTTTGGACCGCCTCTGTAAATCGATCCACGTCCACACATGCAAGGAGGTGCGCGTCCCGCCAGGAAGCAGGGATTTGGGATGCCCACCCCCCTTCCTGGATGCGGACTTGATTTTGCTGTTCCGCACCAGCAGCTGATCGGTTCCGGCGGTCCCTGAAATCTCCAGATGCCGACCGGAGAGCATCAGATGCCCCGTTTCCGCGGCGGATTTAAAGAATAAACTTCAAATTGCGCGGCCGGGAATTTATCTCCCCGGGGTTCAGAAACAGCTTTCCTTCGATTGTGGCAGTTCGGTGCGTGTACATATAAACTCATCTTCGAAACGCCGGGCCTCTGAACACTTCGCTGTCACTCTGTTCCAGTTAGCGGCAACTTCGGGAGCAAATTGTACGTACATGTCGAGATCTTTCTTACCGCTTCTCACAAGCCGACATTTCTTTGGCTTGCCCTGAAGTGTGGACGCGGGATCTTGGCGGCATTCTAAATCCTTCATTCTTGAGACTTTGTCATCTGGAAACAAGGCAGCCAACAGCCACGTTTCCAAGGCCTTGGATGGTGTGCAAAAAACCATTTGCGCGGGCTTCGCCTGCTCGCCCATCCAGCGCAGAGCTACGGTTCTCAAGCGGTCTGTCGTTGCCGAGGCGGGCGGGCAGTCCTCCTCGCACGGAAGGGTCGGCTCCGAAAAGGGATCCTGGACGTGCCCGTCTTCATAATTGACCCCTGCAACATCCGCATCCAAATGAAAATTCAATAGATCGTGGAAAACGAAAAGGGGATTGTCGCTTAACTTCCCCCTGCCCTGATCTGCCGCTTGAAGACACCATCTGAGAACGCCAGACCATCCCCCATCCGTGCCCGGGACAGTCTTGAATGCTTCCGATATCTCTGGCTGAAGGACTTGCGATATGAAATCGTGGCCTTTCAGAAAGTTTTTCATAATCGATTTAAGCATAACGAAGTCCGTTGGGCCCTCCACAACGAATGCAATTCTTAATGCATCAGACATTTGCCACCCCTCCCAGGTGCCCCATGACCCACAGCCGTGAGAGCGTCCAACCCTGTTCAGCCAATTTCTTCAGCTTTTCAGAAAGTTCAATGCGGTTGATAACGGTACGACCGCTGTCTGTCCTGGAAACCGTAAATAACCGGACTTTGTCATTTTGAAGCGGCAAACCATCCAGGGATAGAGGATTATGCGTGGTCAGGAAAATCTGTCGGGAATAGGGTGAGTCCAGATACCAGTCGCATATTTTGCTGAAAAGCTGGCGGGTTACACGAGGATTCAAACCATGGTCCGCATTGTCCACGGCGCATACTGGAGGGCTCTTGGGGTGCGCCGCCAAGACCATGTGAAAAAGAACGTACAATGCTCCTTCACTGGCCTCATATCCTGAGAGTGTCTGTCGCCCCGATTTCATAAAACGGTCAGTGAATCGAATGACTTTTTCTGATGAAGCCACAGCCGGTGACAGCGGCATCGTGGCCGCGGCAGCCGTGCCAAACGATTTCGCCCAATCCATGAGATAAAGCGCATCTTGAAGGACCCTGTTTCGAAATGTCACCACTTCGTCAGTCTGCCCCTTCTTCAATATGCGCCGCCGGTGAATATCCATTACCGCGTTCGCCAGTTGTCCGCCGGAAAGGCCTACTGGTTGGCGCTGCTGACCATCGGCGATGTTTCCACGCAACGTCGGGGTGTTCGGGGTAAAAATGGCGAACTCTCTTAACTCATTAAGCAAATGGAGCGCGTCATCCTTGTCTGTCATTTCAACCAGTTTCAATGCAGCCAACCCTGCTTCGGGATTATGTTTATCCTTCTTGCGGTGGGAGCGGCCCACAATGCGTTGCCCCCCCTGCTGCAAATTTTCAGTGTGATAGCGCCAGACCGGAGAAGGCTCCTTTATTGGATTGAACAAGGATACTTCGTAAGACGCGGATTTTCTCCAAGCACCGAAATGAATATCCAAGGGGCCTTTGACGTCAGGAAATGAACATTTGAAAAGGGCCGGCACTCCAAGACGGACCCCGCGCCGCGACAAAGCCTCATCGTCGACGCGACCGTGAACAGCAGCCGACAGGACACCAATCGCCTCTAGCAGATTGGATTTTCCGCTTCCATTTGAACCAATCAGCACGTTCACACGGCCCGGTTCAAATTGGATCCTCTCGATCGATTTGAACCCTCTGACTTCCAGTTTGTCTATCATAATTCCGTCTCCTCAAATTGACAGTTTGCCAGAAACCGCATGACATCTCAACAAGATCAATCTCCGCCCGAATTATCATTCAAAGGAGCAACAGCCAACTTGGCATGCCGATAACGTCTTAGAAGCTAATTCTTATGTCCAAAAAAACGGCTCTAGGGGCAGAAAATGCCCCGTTTGCGAATATTTTCACCTTTAGCAACCTTACCATAGCTTATTGTGCGACCCTATCCCGCTTTAAGGCCTAATTCAAATTGCCTTTGGAGAGGCTAACGGTATTGGGGGCACGATGAAAACCCCATATTCTATATCTCATCAATATCATTGTGATATACATAAGAATGAAAATATACTGATGGCAAATCAGATGTCAATTTTTTATACTCATTTTTTAAATTTCCTAAGAATTCATAATGTTGAAATTTTCCTTTGATTTTAGTTCGAAAAATTGAGGATATTTTGATAGAAGGGTGGATGTGGCTTTAAAGAGATTGAAGCCCAAATACCTTTTTAATCATTATGCGTATCATTCGATCCGAGAAAGTACGTGGTTCTACACAATCACTTGTTCGGCTACAAGGAGGATATCCAAAAATGAACACAGCAAGAATAGCTCTCGTATCAACTTTACTTGTTTTATTGTCGGTGCCTGTAGCGCTGATCGCTGAGGATCAAGAAGGAGATACGAGATTCACGACAGATGTCTTTGAAAGCTCTATGATGAACGGGAAGTCTTGGATCAAATTGGGTCCTCAATCAAGGATTATGTACCTCATTGGGGTAGAAAACGGTGCCGCTCTCCTTATTGCTGAGATGGATAATGTACAAAATGAGAAGGATAATGCGCAGGCTGCCTACCCTGCTTTGAAACGTCTCATGATTAAGGGATTCAGATTCTCTGACGTCATGGAGGAAATCGATCGTTTCTATGAACAGGCAAGCAACCGAAGAATTCCCGTTGTTGATGTTTATCGATATGTATTGAAAAAATTTAAAGGTATATCACCTGAAGAATTATCAGCAGATCAGTCTGCTTTGCGTAAGAAATACAATAAATGAGCGCGATCAAGGCTAATTCAGCCGACGCAAAAAGCCGCGCAGCTAATTAGCGCCGTTAGGTGCCGCCATTTAAATTGGGGAATGATATGAATGATATTGATTCAGACAAGACTTTTATGATTAAAGCCTACTTTGATGATTTAGAAAAACGAATAGCTTTTCTAAAAGAACTGGCCAATGGGAATCATACTGATGAAGCTTTAATGTTGTGCTGCTGTTATATAGAAGCGCTTGGAAGCCGTCAGTATCATGATTCAAATAGAAAGGCGAAAAATTATTATAGGATCCTTGTTGAATTTAGCGGAAACAGTATCTTTGCGCTTGTTCACCCAAAGCAATTGAAGAACCTATTAAAGGACAAAAAACTTTTTATACCAAATATCTATCATATAGAACTAATAGTTGATGGCTTTGGAAAGGAATTAATTCCACAGCAAGAAGTTATTTGTCGCTTAGCGCCTGTGGCCACAGAAGAACAGATGAATTGGCTTAATGATAATTTATTCAAGGGTACAATGGCGGCAATATCCTATGATAGAATTAGAAGCGATTTGGTTCATGACATTTCAACATCGAACCTCACCTTTAGTGAAACGACATTTGATGGTAAACAAGTGCCAGATATGAATTTTAGTTTGTTTTATCCGGCTTTGATTAAAATTTTTGAAAATTTAAAAGAAATGTCATTAGAAACAAACACATGGTACTGGGAACAATAACACCTACCACACGATGCACAAGAATTCGCAGGGTCGTGCGGCTGTTGCTCATGCCTATTTTGGTTTAAAACATGCTTCTAAAAAGGCATCATTCCCTGCTCATCTGTGATGGTGACCGTTCGGTCAACGTACAACGATAATAGGTGAATAATGGCAGAATATGGTGAATGGAACAGAAAAGGAGCAACACTCAGCGATGTAACAGCGAAGAAAGAATATGGAATAGACCGGGCGTTCATTATCAAGGGAATACGTGCCGGTAAACTTGAATACCGAGAGGGCGTGATGTGGGGAAACCCATATCTAAGAATTCTGAGAAGCCAACTTGAAAAATATATTGCTGAAGAATTTGGCCAAGACAGATTGTTGAAAGACAAGAATAAAAGTGAGCTTCGTAAAATCAAAAGTGAAATCAACAAACTGAAAAAGCAATTGAAAGAACTTGAAGAAAGAAAGCTAAGACTTGAAGAACAAATCAAATAATGACCGAACATCAGGTTTGAGAAGGATGTTCATTCCGCTACGCTTCATTCACACCTCTCAACCTGGGTATTATGCACAGGAGGCATCATGAATATCATCAGGAGAGTTCTTCGATCAATCCGCGGCGTAAGCACTCCCATTTTTGGTGTCAGTTGGGAACCGGAAGGAATTGAAGAAAAATTTATTGATCTTAATTACCCAACAGATTCAGGCATAGAAAAAGAGCTAAAAAATATCGGTTACAAATTAGCCTGGAGCGCTGAGAAAAAGTTGTCAAGAAGAATAGATCTTGAAGGATGGGAAAAAGTAGTATGGCAAGATCAAGCCGGCAAACAATTCATTCTAAAAAGCTCTGATGGCCTAACATTGATAATGAAACAACAAGATAGTTCATTAGAATAAGTAAATATAGGAAGGGCCAATGAGCAATAACAATAGACATGGTATCTATGTAGTCTCTAATCCGGCAATGCCAGGATTATTGAAAATAGGTTTCACAAAAAAAACAATTGGGCAAAGATTAGCACAATTGAATACGACTGGAGTTCCTGCTCCGTTTAGATGTGAAGCGTTCTTTCCATGTAATCAGTTGGAGCTCGTAGAAAGCAGAATACACAGTGATTTAGAAAAATTTAGATACCGAGATGGTAGAGAGTTTTTTGAAATTTCAGTAGAGGAGGCAACGACTGTTGCCCAAAAGCATGCTGCACGCTACCCTCGAAATATCAGTGATCCTCCAGAGAAGAGGAAGACAAAAAAGGAACTTGCAAGGGAAAAGAGTCAGGCATTGCTTAAAGCCATTGAAAATGCAAAAACACTTGATGAAGTTGTTGGACGAAGCCGCTACGCGGCAGACAATTCCAGCGATTTTTTTCTCCCAGATTAACCTGCTGTAATCTCCTCCAACTTTGTAATAAAAAGAAATCATCAAGGAAGGCGCATTTGCCTTTCATTTCAATCATTACAAGGAGGAGATTACAATGGATACCACCATGCCAAAAAATTCGCAATTCAACAAGTATTACCGGAAGCACCAGAAATACCTGAAACTCAATGGATTACGGCCAAAAACCATTGAGGCGTACTCAAGGGCGATCAGGCGAATCGGAAACTATTTCGATTGCAGGATCGTCAATCTTACATCCGACCAGTTGCTTGACTATTTTAATGAGCTTCTGGAATGCCATTCCTGGAGTACGGTCAAGCTCGATCTGTATGGTCTGAAGTTCTTTTACGCCAGGGTACTGAACAAAACCTGGGAAGACATCCCCTTAATCAAACCGCCAAGAACATCCAGGATCCCGGATATTCTATCCATTGAGCAGCTCAACCGGCTGTTCGCCGAAACCAACAAGTTGAGCTACAAAGTCTTTTTCTTTACCACCTACAGCATGGGGCTGCGCCTTGGCGAAGGAATCAGGCTGACTGTCGGTGATATCGACTCCGTCAATATGCGAGTTCATATTCGCGACGCCAAGGGCAACAAAGACCGGCTGGTGCCGCTGCCTGAAAATACTCTGCGCGTGCTGAGAAATTTCTGGCAGGTTCACAAACATCCCCATTTCCTTTTTCCAAGCCGGAAAAGAGGTCTGAATAATGCCCACCTGGTTCAGCAGCCACTGGACAGAGGCGGCATCCAGACCGCCATGAAAGCCGGTTGTCAGACAACTCGGCATAAAAAAAAATTTCATGCCATTCCCTGCGGCACAGCTATGCAACGCATATGCTGGAAGCAGGCGTTGATCTCATTGAATTACAACAGATCCTGGGCCATGTCAGTGTCCTGACCACCACCAGATACACCCATCTGACTTCCAATACCGGAAACAATGCCAGCCAGGCCGTCAATACGCTGGCCAACACCTTTGATATAACATGGGGAGGGGTCAAATGATTCTGCTCTCCTCGATTATCAATGAATTCAGGGACCGCTTTTTGGACCGATACGAGAATTCCGTCCTGCCAAGCCATACAAAGGCTCTGCAGACCATGGCACAATGCAGACAAGAATATGGCCCGCACATGCTGGCGAAATGTACGGATCACAACTGCGGAAAACAGGTCTATATTCCACATTCCTGTGGCCACAGGAACTGTCCCCATTGCCAGAACCATGAAAACCGGCAGTGGATCGAGAATCAGTTGAGCAAGCGCTTACCGGCTCAATACTATCTGATCACCTTCACCCTCCCCAAACAGCTCAGGGATCTTGCCTGGAAAAATCAGGCAACAATCTATTCCCTCATGTTTGCCTGCGTCCAGGATCTCCTGAAAACATTTACCCAAAAAGACAAAAAACTCGGTGGAGCAGCCGGCTTTACCACCATACTCCATACCCATTCAAGAGCACTCGACTATCATCCTCACATTCATGTTGTCATGCCGGGGGCAAGCATCAATACAAAAACAGCATTATGGCGGGTCAAATCTTCCGGGTATCTTTTCAGCCACAAGGCTCTGGCGCAAGTCTTCAGAGCAAAGATCCTCCAGGCCATTGTTGACCACGGGCTGAGCGTGCCAGAAGATTGCCCGAAACAGTGGGTCGTTGACTGCAAAGACGTCGGCAACGGCGACAAGGCAATCATTTATCTTGGCAGATATCTCTACCGGGGCGTCATCCGGGAACAGGATATTCTGCAATGCGAAAACGGCATGGTCACCTTCAGGTATCTCCATGCCAAAACCGGGCAATACAGAAGCAGGACCGTCACCGGGGAATATTTCCTCTATCTGCTCATGCTCCATGTGCTGCCCAAGGGCTTTCGAAGGGCCAGGTGTTACGGTTTTCTCCATCCATGCAGCAAAAAGCTCATCTGTTTTTTGCAGATGGTGCTCCGGGTTAATCCGCTCAATATGTTTGCCAAGAAATTGAAAGAACGGCCAACAATTACCTGCCCGGTATGCGGAGCGGCCATGAAAATTGTCCTGACAAAAATAGCAAAACCGCCGGCGAAGCAGGTCCACCTGCCTTACATGAGCGAACACGGAGAAATCGTTATGTAACCCAGAGCCAACATCACCGGTTTATGAAAAAGCCCGGTTTCCCCGGTAATGGACACCTATGCGCAAAAAAACTGCATATTCCGCTTCTGAAAGCCTTGTTCTTCAGGCAAATCTATTTCAAAGAGCATATGGGCAGAAGCAGAAAATCCCTGTCTCACTTCTGTCCTGATCAAGCTGCCTCTTTCAAAAAAGCTGTTTTCTATATATAGTAACCGGGCTTGTCCAACAAACGGTTCAGATTGTGGTTCGCTCCGCTCTCACAATCTAACCTTATTCGATAGGGTGGAAAAAAAGTTGAGGTATCACTATGTAAAAGGAGTGGAAGAGTTAGGTGGAAAACTTGAGTTTGGATATCTTGAAGTCATGGCAAACGCAAGATCGCTTGCCATTCGGAGAGAACAAAAGAAGAAATTAGAAGAGAAAGAAAGAGAGACAAAGTGGAAACAAGAGGTTGAGAGAAGACGAACTGAACAAAAAGAATATGATTCTCGAGGCACATTAGGGAAGGCCATATTTCAAGTAGGTAAATTTTTTAAAGGGGATTCAACGTGGAATAACAGGTATTCCACTATAAATAATGAATATAAAAAATGAAAAATACCGAAGAAATAGTAAAAGAATGGATGCAAGGGTTCTCTCTTGAGTCTGAGCGTTACACTAAGAAAGAAATGCGTGCTGGATTAAAAACGCCAGATTTTAAAGTATATAAAGAAAAGAAATTACAGTTCTTATGTGAAGTTAAAGCAGTAATTGGAAACAGAAACACAAGCAATGATACTACTCCCAACCAATTAACAGACGATATTCATGACTCATTTAAAAAATTCAAGGATGTCAATCCAGAGCATTCAGTTCCAAACGTACTAGCATTTGTAAATAGAAAGATCACAGCAGGTGTAGACTATTTAGAAGACGTTTTGACTGGTCACTGGTATATGGATGACGGGAAAGCTTATCCATTTTACGTGTACTATTCTGAAGGTAGAATCAAAAATGAAAAGTCAGAAATTGATCTATATATTTGGCTTGAAGGTAGAGATAAAGTCAAATTAAGATTTACTGGCGTATTCAAAAAGCATTTTGAGAATCTTTGTAAACTATTTGGAATTACGCCTGCTGAGGTAAAGAATATCAATGCATAACAATGCTTTTGCAGCGGATCGCAAAAAGCCGCGCCCGCTGAAAAGCGCCGTTCACGGCGGCTCCGCCGCCGTGAATCGCGGTGCTGACTACGTCCAGCACCTGGTCCCGGCGCTCCGCGCCTGAACCAGGTACTGGACCGGACACCGTGCGCCGCACAATCAAGCTTCGCTTGCTTGCACGGCGCACGGCGCCGGTCAGCACCGCGATTGGCAGCCACACCGATGAGCGCAGGCATAGTTGTTCGCGCCTGCCAGAACTCAATTTAGCGAGGCGATCATTAAACAATGAAATATGGTGTTGCCGAAACAGCCCGGATATTGGAAATCGATATCCGGCAGCTTAAGACATGGGCATATCAATTCCGCGATAACCTTTCGGCTTCAGCAAATCCGGAGAAGGGAACGCCACGCATTTTCACAGTGGAGGATCTGCTGGTACTGCTCTATGTGGGTCACTTCTGGGAAGACGAACCGGATGTCGAAGCTATTGTTGCAGGGCTTAATTCAGAGTACCATCTTGAAGACATTTATGTTCATACTCTTTGGAATCATACCCCTTTGATACAGGACGATGTCCCAGAGAATCTTGATGAGCCGTCGCGTCACGGCCTATTGATTTCCCCTCGGATCCATCTAAAACAAATCGAAATCGCCCGCAGTTACCATCGAGCAGCCAACGCGCTTTGGGATAAGGCTAATGACAGCGGGTTTCCTATGACAGATTGCTATCCTGTTCTCTTCGCATATCGGCACGCTTTAGAGTTGTATCTCAAAATGTTGGGTAAAGCTGGCAAGGAACTTGATCACAACCTTGGCAAGGAACTTGATCACAACCTTAAGGCATGCATGGAGGCGGTGGAAAAACACTATGATAAAAAGGTTTCACCTCTGACCAAAGAATGGATCATGACGCTGCATCAGATGGATGAAACAGGGTGGCATTTTCGATACGAGCCCGAGACCGAAGGTACGATGGATGGTCAATGGCTAGATTGGTCACATTTTCGATATGCCATGGATACACTTTTTAACGCGCTTGATTTCGCATGGCTGGCCATGCACCGCTGAACCGATTTGCTTCACCTAAAAAAGCCGACAAAGCGGAGATCAAGCCTTAAAGCTGGGCGAACAAAAAATATGAAGAAACAGGCGGCTACCGGGTAGGATGGCGGCCAACCAGGGGGTGAACTTGGCCAGGCAAAACAACGTGCCCGGCAAGTTACACGCGCGTTAACTGTAAAAATCTACTCATGAAAATCATTACATGGAATTGCGCTGGAGCATTGAGAAAAAAAGCAAAAGAACTTGATGTTTTAAATGCGGATATCCTTGTGATTCAAGAGTGTGAGAATCCATCAGAGTCAACAATCGAATATCAAAAATGGGCGGGTGATTTTCTTTGGATTGGGAAGAATAAAAATAAGGGTCTTGGGATATTTCCCAAAAAAGAAAATAAAATAAAGCAATTAGATTGGCATGGTGAATTTGAAATCAATGGACTAAAAACAAAAAGTTCATCAACGCATTGGACAACGGAAGAACTTGAGTTGTTTTTGCCATTTTCAATCAATAGCACATATACTGCTTTGGGTGTTTGGACAAAAGGCAGTGATGATCAAGCATTTTCATATATTGGGCAGTTTTGGAAATATCTACAAATACACGCAAGAGATTTGAGTTATCCAAATACAATCATCATAGGAGATTTCAACAGTAACACGATTTGGGATAAAAAAGACAGATGGTGGAGCCATTCAGATATCATGCAAGAGCTAAGAGAAATAAAAATTGAAAGTGCTTATCATTACCAAACAAATGAGTCACAAGGGCGAGAGACAACGCCCACATTCTTCCATCGTAAAAATTTGAACAAAGCATATCACATTGATTATGCTTTACTCTCAAGTAATATTCTGCCACAAAGCAAGGTTATTATAGGCAAGGCAGATGATTGGTTGAAAATAAGCGATCATGTTCCATTATCGGTGGAAATCAGGAGTTAACAAATGCATGCTCCCGACTTTACCCGCCGTTTCGTTCGCTTCGCTCACTACACTCTGGGCAAAGCGGGTGATGCTGGTGTTGGCATTCAAAAAATAAAGCATATTGCAAATAAGTAACAAAGAATAGAATGGACAGAACACTTTATCTAGAAAAAATTATTAATGAATTTGAGGATTGGTGGACTAATGACCCACATAGCTCAAATATGGATTTCTATCAGAACACCATTACAGCTTCTCGATTGACTTCTTTATCGAATAAAGAATTTGTTAATTTCTTTTATGGTTTCGTAAGTGAAGGTGGACGAGTACAATCAGGTGGAGACCGCACTAAGAATAGATTTATTGATACAGTAGAAAAAAACGTAGATAGGTTCAGGGAATTCATTCTAAAACCGTTTCAAGTTGGTTTTTCACTTAAAGATTGGTTCTTACAACTTGAAGAGTATCCAGGATTTGGAGTGGGTATAGCAACGATATTTCTTAATCGGGTCGATTATAAAAAATACCCGATTATGAATAACAAAACATTAAAGGCTTTGAACAAACTTGGTTATAAAATATCTTCATCAAAAAACTGGAAAAATTATGAATTGGTTAAAAAATATCAAGATAATTTGCTAAATGATTTTTCAAAACTTCAAAACTACTTCAAAGCAGATGCATTGAATCATTTTATTGTAGCTGTTTATCAAGGGCAAGAGTTAATAGCAGACTATTTGGAAATAGAAAATTTTGAAAATGAACTGGAACAACATGAAATTAAAAATCGTGTTAAAGTTGATTCAGAAGAAATAAATAAGGAAGAATTGTACAAAAAAATCATTGAATGTCAAAATGACAAATCAGAAAAAATAACAATCAATGGAAAAACTTATAAAAGGCACAATTATTTAATGGTCCAAATGAAGAAGGCTCATACGACGTTTCCGCGTGCTCATGCGTGGGCTGCAAAAAGGACATTGATCAATGACGGCAGCAATGCTTTTCCTCTCCGGTGTACGTTATGGACAAACTCAAAAAAACTCAGATAAAGTGGTAAGTTTTCTTGAGACACGCCGCGATGTGGTCGCAGCCAAGATCGTAGAAGCGACCAAAAGCCCTCAATTGTATTGACATGAACTTCACAGAAGCCATCGCCGTCTTCATCTCTGGCATATTCTCCCTTACCATGACAAACAGTCTTATGGGTATAGCCCCAGTCAGTGAGATGATTGTAAATGCTGTACTCATCTGTATTCACCAAGGTTCCTGGTGTTATAACAGACCGCAAAATCGGTTCGATGGTTTTTTGTTTAACGTCTGGAAGCATAAAAATGGCGACATCCCCGGAACGTTCAATGATTCCGAGGACAGGAGGTTTTTCTTTTTCAAGAGTTCCTCGGCCCGGAGCACCCTTGAGCGCTCTGCACCGTGGTGCTCGCCCTTTCTGACGAACTTTTTCCGGATGCCCTTTATGCCCTGCAATTACGTATACTTCGTCGCACTCTACTACCCCACTGACTTTACATCCCGGCTTCCTTGCAGCGATTTCGCTCCGAAGCAAAATAGTCATCCTATGGGCGACATCCGGATTAAGGTCCAGCTCCGCGGCGATTTGCCTGTTGGATAGGTTTAGTCCCATGAGGTATAACATGACGATCCATACTCTGATGGGATGGTGTTTTCTTGCCAGAATGGTACCCGTAAAATCGTTGAAACGGCAACCGCAGTTATTGCATTTATAGTTCCGACAAAGCGGAGCATTACGTTTGTGACCGTTCTTTTTGACCCGGTTTGAGGTACATTTTGGACAACAAATACCACATGGCCACTTCTTTTCTCTGAAGAATTCGTAGCACTTAGCGGGGTCGATGAGTTCAAGGATTCCAATCTCCGGATTTGTAGACGATTTTGTGGTCATGGCTATCTGCATATTTAAGTGGACAGAAAGCCATCTTATTTATACCAAATCTGAAGAAATTCCCAGCGAAAATGACTTTTTCAATCAAATTATTTACAGCACGGGAAATCGTCGTATGAGCCATGAAGAAATATAGGGACTATAAATGCCAATTCTGCTCAACAACCATTCTTAAAGCGAATGGGGAGTACTATATTGAAGCTAGCCATATTAGTCCAAAATCTGAAGGTGGCAAGGATAGTTTTGATAATATTCTAATTCTATGTCCCAATTGTCATAAACTTTTTGATTATGGTAAACGATCTAATGAAAAAAAATTAGAAGCCTTTTATTGCGTTACTATTAATGATAAAACATATGAAGTATCATTAAGATAATGAACTAAATGCCAACAATCTAATCAACCGGATTTGCCGAAAGGCTTGCCAAACCGGTTATCAGAACCGTTCGAAGGAAGAGAATGAAATACGTAAAATACCACGGTCAGAGTGAAAAGGGGGACAGATTTATTTTTGACATTCATTAGCGCTTCGTTGTATGATGATGTTATGCTAAGACAACCTCGATTAGTCATACCGAACTGTCCACACCATATTATCCAGCGGGGTCACAACCGACAGGTCGTGTTCGCCGAAAATGGCGACTACCAATACTACCTGGATAATCTCCGCGAATGGAAAACGGAACTGGGCTGTAAAATTTATGCTTACTGCCTGATGACCAACCACGTTTTATGTTGAGCTCAACATAATGCATGATTTGAAATTAGAGCAGGCCGCTTCGCTCATCTTTTCGGCCAATCTGCGCAAAAAAATAAATCTGTCCCCTTTTCTCTTTTCTCCTAAACCACCGCTTTTACCAGTTCCACCAGCCGCATCTTCTGCTCCGGTTGTATATTCTCGTCAACACGCATGCTTTGGACCGCCTCTGTAAATCGATCCACGTCCACGCATGCAAGGAGGTGCGCGTCCCGCCAGGAAGCCGGGATTTGGGATGCCCACCCCCCTTCCTGAATGCGGTATCGCAGTTTTCTGCGATGTCGCAGGATGATGTTGCGGATTTCGGAGCGGCGCAGCTTTTGAGGCAGCTTGTTCAAGGGTTGGGTGAGGAGCAAGAAATAACCGTTGACCGTTGTTACCTCCATATTGTCCAACCGGGCCATCACGAGACTCAGCAGAACGCCCCACAGGCTTCCCATAAAATGAAACAGGCCCCACAGGCCGTCTTCCAGGCGCAAGAGCGGCGCGGTTCCCGGTGGAATCCCCAGAAACCGCGCAAAATCCCGGGCCAGAGCCGTTTCAATGACCGGCCCCCGGGTTCTGTGAATGGAAAGATCGGACTTGATTTTGCTGTCCCGCACCAGCAGCTGATCGGTTCCGGCGGTCCCCGAAATCTCCAGGTGTCGACCGGAGAGCATCACATGTCCCGATTCCGCGGCGGATTTGGGAAGGGTTCCCAGGATTCGCCGTGTGTCCTGGTCCACCACCTGTACTTCCTGAGCCTCATCAGCGATATTGGAATGGATTAGCCCCCGCGTAAAAGCGTCTTCCAGACGGTCCCCCATGACATAGCGGTTCCGCTGAACCTGCATCCATCCTTTTTCCGCCAGATGGTCCATGAGCTCCGAAAGCCGTCCCGTCCATTCGGTTTTCCCGAGCCAGGGAGGCATTCGCGAAGCCAGGGCTTCGGCGCTGATCCACCGGCCGGGACTTTGCATCAAAAGGCTCAGGCACTGCTGGGCCAGAACCGACGGAATAAACGGATAGGACCCGCTCAACAGCCGACCGGATGCGGCGCATTCCAGAAGATGCCGATACATGGTCATCTCCCCGGGTTGCCGGCACCAGCAAAGGACCCGCGTGGTGCCCGTGCGCCGGTTTCCCCTTCCCATGCGCTGAAGCAGGGACGGCACGTCGCCGGGCGGATTCATGAGCACAATCAAATCAATGTCCCCGATATCGATTCCCACCTCCAGGGTGGAGGTGGCAAAGCAAAGGCCGGCAGTGCCCGTGAGCATCCGTTTTTCCACCATTTCCCGGTGAGACCGGGAAAGGCTGCCATGATGCAGAAAAACCGCATCCCCGAAAGGGGGGCGGCGCTTGAATATGCGGCAAAAGGTCTCGGCGTCGGCCCGCCGTTTCACAAACGCCAGCACTTTCCGGGCACCGGAATCACCGATGCAGACGGCCTTGAGGGCCTTATGCAGGTCGCCTGCCCCGCCCTCTACAAACTCCGCTTCGATGTTTCGCCCTCCGGAGGCCTCGACCGTTTTATGGCCGGGTCCCAGGTAACGCAATGCCAGGCTTCGGGGATCGGCGATGGTGGCGGAAGAGGCGATCACCTGAAGATTGTTTGAGATGCGGCCCGCCCGGGACACCAGGCACGCCAGTTGATCCCCTCTGGCCGTGTGGTCCAGCATGTGTATTTCATCGAGCACCATGAACCGGGCCTCTTTCAGCATTGCCGGATTCCGGGTCAGAATGGAATCCAGGGATTCGGGCGTGGTCACCACCATGTGAGGCGGTTCCCGGCCGGATATCTCCCGGTGATCCCCGGTGCGGCGGCCCGGGCGAAGCCCCATTCTTTCGAGGGGCGGCTTCAGTCGCCGGAACAGATCGTTCACCAGGGCCCGGGTGGGAGACACGATCCATGCCGAAAGGGTCCGGTGTTCGGCATCCCCCTGAATCCTTTCGGCCAGGGGGGCGGCAAAGCTCTCGGTTTTGCCGCCTGCCGTAGGCGCCATGAGCAGCGCGTTGTGTCCCTCCAAAATCACGGGAATGGCCGCCCGTTGTATGGGGGTTAGCGCGGGAAACCGCCCCAGAAAGGCATACCAGGCTTGCGGCAGCAGTCTCTTGATGGTATCCGCGTGACGAACATGATTTGTCATGGGCCGTTTTGAAGCCCTTTCAGCAGTTCTTCCAGCATGGGCTTCAGCCGTTCGGGACGGTGCCGGGTGATATCCACCACCTCGGTGATGAATTTGAGGGCCTGCCGGGGATTTTCGATGAGCCCGGTTTGATGGCACGGCTCGATGACCCTGGCCATCAGGGGGGCCAGCTTCTTGCCCATGGAAAGGGGCGTCCGGGCCATGTCGTAGAGGGAGAGAACCCGTTCCGACAGGGTGACGTAATCCTTTGTGGAAAAGGAAGGCAGGGTCATGAAACGGTTCTCCGGGACCGCCCGGGCCAGGGCCGACTTGCCGGTGGGGTCGTGGGTCAGGGCAAACACCGCATACAGGGGCTGATCATCCCGGTAGCGCCAGGAAAAACCACGGTGTACCGCCTGTCCCCCGCGGGGCAGCGTCTCCGGATCGAACCCGAGGGCTTCCCGATTGAGGCACGCGGCCGCAAAGGTGCGAAACAGCACGTCCGCAAAGGTCCGGTCCCGGCCTCCCAGAACCGAATAAAACTCCGCTTCATCCACCATCACCGCCAGACCCCGGTACCCCACCCGCCGGGCCATATCCGCGATCCCTCCCAGCAGGAGGGTGTACAAATGGGTCACCGTACGAAAATCCCGAAGAGCGTAAAGACGGGTCTTCGCCGATGTCATGTGCCTGAGTTTTTTTTCCAGTTCCACGTTGCTGGCCACTTCGCTCCCTTCGATCCAGTCCAGGAGCCGTTCCTGAAGGTCCTCCGCATCCTTGAGGGCCGGAAGCACGGACCAGTAAAACAGGGCCGGTCCCAGGTAGGGATGGTACCGGGCGTCGCGGGGCCGGCTCAGGGACCGAATGAGGTCCGCATGGGTTGCGGCTTTTTGAAGCAACGGTTTGAGACCCCGGCGCTGAACGTCGGGATCATCGGGGTATCGAATGCCCCGCGCCAGTTCATGGTAAATCCGGCGGGGACGGCTGGGCATCACCTCCCGGCTGTCCAGGGTGGCCCGCGTCGCCAGAAAGCCCGATTCCAGGGCCAACAACTCGGCCATCTCCAGAAAATGGGTTTTACCGGACCCGTAGTCCCCCAGCACCACCCGCATGCCGCCGGACCCTTCCGCCGCGGACTTCAGGTCCTCATGGATCACGACCAGTTCCATGTCCCGGCCCACGGTATAGGTATTGAGATGGCTTGCGGGCACCACGCCCAGACGCAGGGCCTCCAGGGACTGCCTGGCGGTCACGGAGTTTTCCGGTGGTTTTTCGGGTGCGCTTTCGGAATCAAACGGTTCGGGCGGAGGATCGGGCGCCGGAGGGTCAGATGCCGGGGGTTCAGGTGCTGACGTCGGTTTTGGCGGGGACGGGGCAGGGGCGGGTGGCGGTGCGGGGGACTTTTTCGGACTTGCGGGAACCGGTGAAAGGGCTTCAACCCCCAGTTCTTCCCGGGGAATCTCCCAGGGGGTGTCGGGCATTTCATCAAATTCCACGCGAATCACCCGCCCTCCCCGGAGCAGCGCCAGCACTTTTCCGGCGCCCCAGTCGGCGTGGGAAACGACCTGGCCGACGCGAGGCACCCGATTGTCAGACATCCAGGAATTCCTCTTCATCCGCCGTGCTTTCCAAAAGCGTATATCCCCCTTGAATCAAGCCGCCGGCGTCCCGGGCCGAAATTTGCGTTTCCCCGTCGTTCCGCTGCCCATAGAGAAAATCCACATAGGTTTTGACAAACAACCGCCGGTGACTCACTTCAAAGGTGTATTCGGCAAGGGTTTGTGCCAGAAGTTTACGATTACGGGCCTGAATATCGGGGTCCCCCCGCCACCCGGTGGCGGTTTCAAAAATATGGAGCAGTCGCTCGCCGATACGGTTCAACAATTCTTCGGGACTGAGGTCCAGATGCTCCAGGTCGATCACCGCCGCCTGAGGGCTTCTCTCTCCCAATGGAACCGGGCTCTTGAGCCGCTGATCCAGGGCCGGATAGTCGGGCACCACGTTTCGCAGAAATTCCGGGGGCACCGCATAGAGAAACAGCGTGGAGGGCAGCCGGGCCTGACCGCACAGATCCACCACCTGCCTGAGATTGTCCCCCACGGCCAGCATCTTTCGACTGGTGAGCGACAGGTTGCGGTCCACTTCATCAAACAAGAGCGCGATTCCCGGAAACCCGTAGCCGCTGATCACCTGGGACAGGCTTCGAAGCATTTTAAATCCCGTGGCCGGCTCGATGGCTTCAAAGACCCCCAGGGACCGGGTTTCACTCTGCGGGACCGGCTCTCCCAGAAGCCAGGGCTCGAGCGCCGCCTCCCGCGCTTCATCGCCTTTGAGATAGGCTGCCATGAAAGAAGCGGCCGCCTTTCTGAAGGAATGGCTTTCAGCCGATACCCGGGCCGCGGTTCGCGTAATCCAGTGAAGGGCCCGCTCCTCTCCCATGGCGGTCATGCGATCATCGGCCAGGTCCCGCAAAATATCCGTCAGGCCCCGGGTGGGCTCCACCCCTTCCCCCATGGGGGGACTGGTCAGGTTCACCGCCACGGCCGCGTAAACCTTCACCGGGTCATCATAAGGGCATTCCCGGGGGGACAGGTTCACCAGGGCCGTAAGAAACCCGTGTTTCCAGGCGAGATCCCGCACACAGTAGAGAAAATGGGTTTTGCCGCCCCCGTAGTATCCCTGAACCAGTTTAAAGGACGATCCCCGGGGGTTGTGTTTCAGCCGCGCCAGATATTCCCGGTCCAGAATGGCCAGGTAGGAGTTATTGCCCACATTGAGATGGGTAATCCCCTGTTCCGGCGGCTGCCCGGACTCGCCCACCCGCGAAATGATGTGTTGCGCCAGTTCCGGCTGAAGTTCCTCGTGGGTCGTGGGCATGGTTTTTTTACGGAACCGGCGTAAACCAGAGACTCAGGTAATATTGCCCCCGGCCGGCCCCCTCCTCGATATACAAAACATTTTTTTTGTTTTGGGTGGCCGATCCCGTGGCCGCCCCCAAATTCAACCGGTACCCGATTTGCTCCAGAAGCCCTTTCCGTCGCAGGGCCGCCAGATCCCAGGCCATGTTGAAGCGGCCGTAGGAGCGGTAGTTTCCGGAAAGCGGTTCGGACCGAAACCGGCTGTTCTGAAACAAAAAGGCGACCCCGGGCAAGAGGTCGACGATTTCGATCCGTTCCCCGGATGGTTTCCGGGTCCGAAACAGTTCCGTCCGGTAAGCCTCCAGAAGGGCCGAAAAGAAATCTTCCGAAGCCCAGCCCTTATCAAAATCTTTCAACTGCTTTTTGATGGCCCCCATAATTTTGTCCGGTCTTGCCGGCATATCGGAAACCGGCAGCCGGGCATAAACCAGGGAGGCCTGATTCCTGTTCAAATCCACCGTCACCGTAAAAGGGGCCACGGCAAATTCCATGGGCTCCCCGGTGAGCAACCGGCACGTCATGTGTTCCCGCTCTGCCGCTTCAGTCAGTTCCTTTCCGAAAGCCAGTTTGCGCGCTCCGGCCCGTTCGCGCTGATCTTCGGTTACCGCGCCCAGGAATTCGGAAAAATCCGGATCCGGACCGCACGTTCGGGGGGCCGATTGTTCCAGGATACGGCAGGCGGCAACCACCTTGTCCGGGGATTCCAGGGTTGATTCCGAACAAAGGCTCTTAAGGGCTTTTTGGACCCGGATCAGGGCGTTTGTTTTTTCGGTTACGGGATGAAGCAGTGCTTCCGCCAGTTCCATCACGGGGGTGTTATGCATCCATCATACTCCTTAATCGGTTTGAATGCCAAGATGTTTGAAAACCCGGTCGAGGGTTTCAGGGGGCTTTTTGCCGCGGCAGCGGGGGCAGGCTTTTTTGTTTGTAAATGCCGCCAGGCATGCGGGACACAGCAGGTGAAGGGCATCATCGCAAAGCCCCGGAGAATAAGTCTCCACGCCGCAGGCCTCGCAGGGTAACGGATCGAAATCCCGGCTCAGCAGGTTGTAAACCACACTGATGCGACGTTCCTTTTTTCGGCGCTTGAGCAGCACATCGCAGCGGATCACCGGCAACCGGGCCAAGAGCAGGGTCAATGGGCGAATGGATATGCGCAGCCGGTACTTGTCTTCCAGGGCTGAGATTTTTGCGGCTTTTTCGCGGGAAAGCTGAGCGATTTTTTCCTTACGAACCTCGAGATCGGCACCCGTCAGGTTTCGCCGCTCAATTTCATCTTTCATTTCCCGGGTGAGATCCAGAAAGTAGGTTTCAATGCGCTCCATATCCCGCAAATGATGCCGCAATATGGTGGCCTTGAACGCCGAAAGGCCCTCTTCCAGACCTTCCAGGGTTCGATGGCAGGCAACCGTGAAAAGCCGGTCCAGATCGACCTGGGAAACCTCGGACGTCTTCAGACTGATGGGTTCCCACTGGGCGGCCTGCCCCGGAATCAGTTCGGAAAGCCCGGCACATGCCACCCGATTCCCGGAGATACAGGTCTGGTATTGCAGTTGCTGCCGTTCATCGGCATCCGCCGTCACCTCCATGGACCAGAGCCAGTAGTCCACACGGCTCATGTGGGCCCCTTTCTCGCGAAACGCACTGTTGGTAAAGGCAAATCGCGATCCCACATTCAGGGCCGCCTTTTTGGGAGACGCGTCATACGGCATGGCCACGGCCGCCGCGCAGCCCATATGGAGCGCCATGGGAATCAGCTGTTCCAGCAGTTGTGTGCCGTACCCCATGGTCAGGGTCTCGGAATCCTCTGAACCTGTTTGCTCATGGCCCGGTCCCGCAATGGTCACCATGGCATCGGCAAGGCCCAACCCCCTTTGCATCTCCTCGGAGAGCAGGGCCCCAAAACCCGTCCGGGCCGCGTTCCATTCCACAATGCCATCAGAGGATTCAACAATTTGTTCCGCAAATTGAAGCAGTTCAGTCATTTTGTCAAATTTCGTAATCCGTGGAAAAGAGATCCGCATCCAACTGCTTGATCTTATCATACTGCCGGCGCGCCGCCAAGAGCTCATCGCCCAAACGGTCAAAGGCCGAAACCACATCGTCGTGGGTTCGGCTTTCCCCGTAAATATCCAGAATCCGTTCCTCGAACTCCTTTTCGTTCCTGGTCTGGCCCAGCACCAGATCCACTTCACCGATGACCAGCTCAAACAGATTGATGCGCCTGTCCAGCACCTCCAGAATATGGTGTTCCGCGGTGTTGTCGGCACAGAGATTATACACATGGACCGGCCGGGTCTGCCCGATGCGGTGAATGCGCCCGATCCGCTGTTCGATCTTCATGGGGTTCCAGGGAAGATCAAAATTCACCATGGTGGCGCAGAACTGAAGGTTCCGGCCTTCCCCGCCGATCTCGGAACAAAGCATTACCGGGGTGCCGTTTTGAAAACTCTCCACGGCCCGGTCCTTGTCCGCGGCCCCCATGCCCCCGTGAAACAGGGAATAGGCCACTTTTTCTTCCGAAAGGCGCCTGGCGATTTCCTCCAGCGTGGCCGTAAACCTTGAAAAAACCAGGACCTTTTCGCCGCTCACCTTCAACAGTTCCAAAAGGCGCGTGGTCTTGCTGGTATGGGGCACATAATCACAGAGTTTGGCCAGTCTCGCCATCTCTTTTTTGAGGTCCGAATCCACGCCGTCATGCCGGGAAAGCTTGAGCAGTGTTTTGCGAACCGCCCCCGGACTGGAGCCGGCCTCCTGCAGCAGCAGACCCAGAGACAGCTTGTTCATCTGCCGCTGAAACCCGGTCCTTACCAGATCCGTCAGTTTGGCGTACAGTTCCTGTTCGGCGGGCACCCCTTCCACCAGAACCGTGGTGGCATGGCGCGGGGGCAGCTTGATGTCCGCCAGGGCACGGGTGTTGCGAACCATGACCTGTCCGATGAGATCCCGCAGCCGGGCCCGGTTTTGCGGCCGGGTGGGATCCCCTCTTAAGACAAACTGTTTTCGGTAGGCGGTTTTCGTGCCCAACTGGCCTGGTTTGAGCAGGGTCACGAGGCTGAAAAGATCCATGAGGTTGTTTTCAACGGGGGTGGCGCTTAGCAGCAGCAGGAATCGGCTCTTAAGCTCATTGATCAGTTTCCATCCCGCGGTCCGGTCGTTTTTCACGTGATGGGCCTCATCCACAATCACCATGTCAAAGCCGATACCGGTCAGCAGGGGCCGGTGCCGCTGGTTGCGGGCCAGGGCCAGAGAAGCCACGATGAGATCGTTTTCCCGCCAGAACCGGTCCGGCTCCTGCCGTATCCGCGGGTGATCGGTGGAAACCGCCTGAATTTGAAATTTGGTTTGAAGCTCCTCGATCCACTGGCTGGTGAGTGCCGGGGGCGTCAGAATCAGGGCCTTTTTCACCATGCCCCGCATGAGGTATTCCTTTAGAATCATGCCCGCTTCAATGGTTTTCCCAAGACCCACTTCATCGGCTAAAAGCACGCGGCCCCTGAAGGATCGCATGACCTTTCGAACGGTTTCCACCTGGTAGGCGTACTGCCGGACACCTTTGAGGGAACCGAGGCAGATCAGATTGTCAAACTGATCCGCCCGCGCCAGACGGGCGGCCCGCTGCGCCAGAAAATATTCTTGGATGGTGGCGGGACTTCCTTCCACAAACCGCTGATGCAGCGTTTCAGCCGGTTCGATGCGAACCGTCATTTGAATTTCCGGGGGTTTTATTTCGGCAGTCGACAACTTCCCGGTCGGAATTGCGGATGGCTTCTTTCTTGGCGATGTCTTTTTCGGGGTTTGACGGGGCTTTTTGGGTACTGGCTTCTTCGATTTACCTGTAGGATTTGTTTGGATCGGCTTTTTTTGGGATTTGAGTTTCGCTCCTGGAGATGCTTCTCTTCTTTCAAGCGATCGGCCCTGAGCCTGAAACCGACACTGATCTATCCTTCTTTTCAAAACAGGCGCATAAACGCCGATTTCCGCCAAAGCGTCAGGACCCTGTGCATAGACGCTTTTAAGAAGTGTAAGGGCCTCTTTCGGACGACCCGTCTCAAAATATTCCAAGCCGATGCGAAGTGCTCTCCAAAGA